>CAZLED010000040.1:0-20349 GCA_964558485.1 uncultured Ruminococcus sp.
GGTGATAGATCTCGGTAAAGGCACGCTGGAAGCTGAACCGGCGCACCTTCTGTACCCGTTCGGTCATCCGATAGGCTGTGAAGTCTGCGGCAGTGGCAATGGTCGTGCCGTTTTCCCGGAGCTCTGCGGCGAAGAAGGGAGGCTCGTCCACCACGTAGAAGGTGTTCACGTTGGCAGAGTGCACGTCGATGGCAATGGTCACCTGCTTGCCTGCCCACTTGGCAAGGTCGTATTCGTCCAGGCGAGAATAGCCGTGAGCCGCTCTGGCCGGTCCATATCCCACCAGCGCACCGTCTACGAACAGACGATAGAGATTGGAGGCCGCCAAGGTCAGCTTGGTGTCTGCCTTGGGTGTCAGCGTATATTGAAAGGTCAATGTGATGTTCCGGGCGTCCAGCAGCCCTTTTGCCCAAATAGCGTTCATGATGTACCTCGTTTTCGTTGGATTTTTTGTATGCAGATATAGTACCACATTTTCCCCGGAATTGCAAGAGATTTGGCGTGAATAATTGATTTCGTGCCCTTGACAGCGGTGCATTCGCCATCGGTGCGCTGCCATCTTCTCCTATTCACAAAATATCCCTTGCATTTTCATCGGAAATGTGATATGATAACCGTATGACAAAAGAACCCAAAAGGAGTACTCTATGGAACTATTTTACAAAGCACCGGCTACCCAATGGGTAGAAGCACTGCCGCTGGGCAACGGTCGTCTGGGCGCTATGGTCTACGGCGATCCGCTGCACGAGACCATCCAGCTCAACGAAGAATCCCTGTGGAGCGGACGATACGACCCGGAGGCTGACAACCCGGACTGTGCCCCCATGCTGGACGAGATCCGCAAGGCCATCTTTGCCGGGGACTATGCCCGTGGCGAAGAGCTGACCAACACCTATATGATCTGTCGTGGTAAGGGTTCGGCAGCCATGGACGACATCGGTCCCTACGGTACCTACCAGACCGCCGGAGAACTACGCCTCGATTTTACCTATGGCAACAACACCATCACCGACTACAGCCGCACCCTGGATCTGGTCAGCGGACTGGCGTCTGTTCGGTTTTTGGCAGGAGACGTGCCCGTCAAGAGCTATGTGTTCACTTCCCTGGCGGCCGGCGTGACCGTTTGCTACTACACCAGTGACGCACCGTTTACAGCAGCCTGCCGGTTCACCAGAGAACACGGAGTCTGCGGCGCCGATCTGGCCGGGCGTACCCTGTACATCAAGGGTGCTTTCCCAGACGCTCCCAACGAAGGCGAAGGTCTTGCCTATGCCACAGCAGCCCGGCTGTATCCCACCGGCGGCACCCTTGTCCAGGAGAACGATGCGCTGGTCGCCAAGGACGTGACCGCTCTTGCCATTGTGCTGGATACGGAGACCACCTATGCACCGCCGAAGCCGGACATTGGCGTGGTGCTGTGCCAGGACCCGGAGGTACCCTATGCCGCTTGTATCGCCAGGATCGAGAAGTACCCCATCCATTCTGCTTCCGACATTGAGGATATGTTCTCGGAATCTGCCCACATTCTCTCCGGCTTTATGAACCGGGTGCAGCTGGAGCTGGATGGCAAGGATCCTACGCTTCGTTCCGTTCCAACAGACGAACGCATTCGCCGGGTCAAAGAAGGAGCATCGGACACGGGACTGTTTATCACCTATTTCGCCTTTGGCAGATACCTGCTCGTATGCTCTTCCTACAATTGCAGACTTCCTGCCAACTTGCAGGGTGTCTGGGCCTACACCTATGAAACACCCTGGAGCGGCGACTACCACATCAACATCAATCTGCAAATGAACTATTGGCTGTCGGAGACCTGCAATTTAGGGGAACTGAATGCACCCCACTTCGACTATATCCGGTTCTTAGCCGAGCATGGTGCCCGGACCGCCAAGATCCAATACGGTGCTGACGGCTGGTGTGCCCATACCAGTACCACGCCTTGGGGCTTTACGGCACCGGGACAGGACGCCTCCTGGGGTTCCTTTATGGCAGCCGGTGCCTGGTGCTGTACCCACATCTGGGAACGGTACGCCTTCTCCGGGGACAAAAAGGTGCTGTCCGACTACATCGATGTGCTGACCGGCGCTGCCAAGTTCTTCTTAGACTATCTGGTGGAGGATCCCCGCAACGGGTATCTGGTGACCTGTCCCTCCAACTCGCCGGAGAACCATTTCCGGGATCCGGTGACCGGGCAGGTATGCGCCATTTGTGCCGGTCCTGCTATGGACAACGCCATTTTGCGTGACCTGTTCCACCAGACCGCATCGGCGCTGGAAATTCTGGGTCGTGGGGATGAGCCACTGTGTGCCAAGCTGAAGGAAGCGGCCGACAGACTGCCGCCGATCCAGATCGGGAAGCACGGGCAGATCATGGAATGGAGCGAAGACTTCGAGGAGACCGAACCGGGGCATCGCCATGTATCCCAGCTGTATGCACTGCATCCTTCTGCCCAGATCACGGAAAGCACACCGGAGCTGCTTCGTGCCGCCGGTGTCACACTGGAAAGACGGTTGTCTGCAGGCGGCGGTCACACCGGTTGGAGCCGTGCCTGGATCGTGAATTTCTATGCCCGGCTGGGTCAGGGCGACAAGTGCCTGGAAAACCTGCAGGCACTGCTTGCCAAGTGTACCCTGCCCAATATGTTCGACAACCATCCGCCGTTCGAGATCGATGGCAACTTCGGTGGCGCCAACGGGATCGCAGAAATGCTGCTGGCCAGCCACGACGGCAAGATCGTTCTGCTGCCGGCTCTGCCCAGTGATCCTGCCTGGGCCTCCGGGAAGGTCAGCGGTCTGTGTGCCCGTGGTGGGTTCCGTGTGGACATGATCTGGAAGAACTACCGTGTGGTACGCTTCACCATCCACTCCACCTGTGGCGGTCCTGTGACCGTGCGTGTACATGGCAAGGATCACACCTACCACACCGAAGCCGGTCGGGATCTGGTCTGCGAGCTGCTGGTATAAGAGCGTATCGATTTTCCATTCCGGACAGAAAGGAGTTGCTGCCCTTGCGATATATTAAGCACGAACTTTTTTGCCTGCTGTTTATTTGCCTGTTTTTGATGCTTTCTCCGGTCGTGTCGGCAGCTGCCTTTCAGAATGCCTATGTGCGGCCGGTGGGCGATTCGGGTTCGCTGGCGGACTATCTGACCGAGCCGGTGGACGACTTTTCCGGTCACTGGGAATTTGCCGGAGACGTGCCTTCTCATCCCACACGTGGCGAATACGAGAAGCTGGGGCTACTGCTGCTGCAGGATCTGTCGAACCGGGATGGGTATCTATCCTTCCAATATTTGGATCCGGTCTCTTTGGATGGTGCTCGTTCCCTGTGCTACGGCATCTACATCGGTTCCGGTGAGACGGGAGCTACGGTCTACACCATCACCACCACGGTCTCCTGCGGCAGCAACAGTATGGTGGGTACGGTGCAGATCGAGCCGGATCGGTGGTATGTGGTCTACAGTGCCATTCCCTCCATTGCCCAGCGCAAAGACGTGGACAACATCCAGATCCATGTGGATACCACCGCCGGTGCGCCGTCCCAGCTGCGTCTGACCTCACCCTGCACGACAGAGACGAGCTGTGCCTTTGTGAACCGGTTTTCCACAGAAGCGGTCGATGTGTCCTTGGGAACGGTGGATGTGGAGTCTGCCCATCTTGCCCTGACGCCGGACAACGGTGGTGCGGTCAGTCTTTCGGCCGATCTGCTGCTGCCCCAATACGTGGACAGCACCGTATCCGGCTGGTATATGGCGGTCACCGTATCCGGCACAGCCGACGGCGGTACGATCTCCACCGGTGCCTCCTATGGGGAAAGCTGGTATAGCTCTGCATCCCTGTCCGTCCAGGCCGGCACCCACACCTACACCATTCCCGTCCCTGCACCGCCGTATACCACCGATGGCGATGGACTTTACGGCGGTCGGTATCTGCAGCACCTTGCCACGCCGAACGGATACAGCCTGCATTTCCAGGGCGTGAAAAGTGCGACCTCCGCACCCTTTCATGTGACAAAGGTGGTGTTTTATCCCAAGGAAAGCAAGACGGGCAATGGGCAGATCTGGCAGGACGGCAACGTAGGCAGTGTGACGGCACTGGCTATCGAGGACGGTCGTGTGCTGTGCAGCGGCAAGCTGACCCGGCAGGCCGTCATCGATTACGGGGAAAGCGACATTGCACTTCTGGCGGTGCCCTTGTGGGATCCCTGTGACCTGACCGACGCCGTGGAGCTGTCCCGTATGCGTGTGTCCAAAAACTTCACCTTTACGTTGCCCACAGACAGCATCCGCACCTATGCCGCTGCCTACCTGTTTTACGCTGCCATCCGTGTGGAAGTACCGGTACAGGATCCTGCCGCCGCACCGGAGATCGTGTACCTGCCCTTATCGCAGCCGCAAATGCTCTCCGGTACCGACCCAGCGCCTTGTACCGTGTCCATGTTTGGGCTCCACGGTGCAGATACGGTGGGTGTCTTTGAATCCAATGTGTCCCACGTGACCGTGGATGTATATTGGGACAAGCTGACCAACCAAAGCGGCACCGGTGTGGTATGCTCCTTTGGCGGCCGAAGCTGGCATTTGTCCCAGGACTATCTGGAGACCATCGACAACGATGTGCTGTTCTACATCGATGCCGGTCTGGAGGTCAGCCTGCGGATCTTGTCATCGGAACCTTTTGACGATAGTGACTACTCGGCAGAGACTTGCCCAGCTGAGACCTATCTGCCCTTGGTGGATACAGAGGAAGCGGCGGCCGAATATGGGGCTGTGCTGTCCTATCTGTGCAGTCGCTACACCGGTGTGGCCTCCATCACGTTGGGCAAGGGCATCAACCACAGCCAATACAGCGGTCTTGTCCAAACGGATGCACCCTCGGCTGTGATGGATCGCATCGCCCATCTGGCTGCCATGACCTACGAGGTAGCCCGGCTGTCCATACCGGATGTGTACATCGTGGTGCCCTTCTCCGACGACCATGTGTACCAGCAGAACGGCAGTCTGGAAAACACGACCACCCTGTCTCCTGCTCTGGCGGTGCTGCTCTTTGCGGATGCACTGGAGGCGCTTGGGGACATTCCCTGGGTCGCATCCTGGCGATTCGAGAGCGATACCTTGCCCGGTGGTACGACACTGGCAGAAACGGCTGCGTTGCCGGGTCGATGGAAGACCATGCTACAGCAGCTGGGGATCTCTGCCTTCCGGGACTTTCTTTATCGATGGGAGCCGGAGACCTGCCTGGCAAACGAGCCTGTGCCCTATCTTTTGACCTCTCGTTATGAGACGCTGTGTCAGGCTCTGGCACCTGCCTCTCCTCGTGCGGTGGTGCTGTCCCTGGGTCGGATCGCCGATAAAGTGGACCCGGCACTGTTTGCAAACATGACCTATCTGCAGGATCCATCCGGGAAGCAGATCCACACCCGGCAGGTCATCTCCCGGACCGGTATCCTGACGCCCGGTATCGCCGAACAAGAAGAAAACACCAGTCGGTATACACTGTGGGACTTTGCCACGTCCTACAGTGCGGAAGGCTTTATTGGCAGTGGTGGCATTGGGACGATCGCCACGACCTATAGTGCGGAAATGCGCACCCTGACCGGAGAACCGACCCGTGTGCTGCGTGCCACTGTACCACTGCGAGAAGAAGCCAATGCAGACGGGATCCTGCTGCGGAACTTTGCCGGTAACGTGGAGCTGTCCGACGTGGATGCCCTGTCGTTTTCCTTCCGATTGTCCGGTACTGGCAACGATTTTATCGGTGAAGCTTCCACTGTGGTATTCTTCTTAGGCGCCGAGGACTGGCGTATGGAATATCCCGTACGTGCTGTTTCCGACGGCGAGATCATGACCATTACCTGTCCGCTGACGGGGCTGGCCGACTCTATGCGCTGTGGCTACATCGGCGTGATGCTGTCGGGAGATACGGAGATCACCTTGGATCTGATCTCCATTTGGGTAGACAGTACCCTATTGGACACCGACACGCTGACCGCACGGTTCACGCCCAAAGCTGCTGCTGTGACCACCGGTCGATACGATACAGAAATCCTCTATATCCTGCTGCTCCTGATCGTAGCCACGGTGAGCATCACGGTGCTGTTGATCCGCAGAGAACGGGAAGAAGAAGAGGAACAGGGAAAGGAAGAAGGTGGAAACCATGTCTGAGAAACCAAACAAAATGCCAACACCGGGTATGCCACTGTTCACACGGTACCATCTGGCAGAGCTGATCCTGCTGCTGGTGGCGACACTATTTGGCGTGCTGTACCTGAAATGGCATCTGATCCCCATTGGTGTCCTTTTGCCGATCTTCTTGGCGATCTTTATTGCCGTACCCATCCTGCGCTATCTGGATGGAAAAAAGTGTGGTCGGGATCGTCTCTCCATCGGACTGAACGTAGGCATAGCCATGCTGCCCGGCATCGTGGTGATCATCGCCATTGCGGCCTATTTCCTGCAAGGTGCATAAGGGAATGCTGCGCAATAATATTTCTAAAAAGCGCCCACCTACGGGTGCTTTTTGTTTTGCGCCGATACGTTTTTCATCTGCGAAAACTATATTGACACAGAACGGCAAATGTGATACAATACATACAGATTCTATTCGAGGTGGACAAAAATCACTACGTACTTTGGCATCGCTGGTTTTGGTGGTCTCGCTGCTGTTAGCATTTTCGTGTCCCGTTTTTGCAGAGGACACCGCCACAGCGCCGTTTCAGGTGTATCAATTCCTTGCGGATATCTGGTCGGACAGTGGCCATGTTTTCCTCGGCACCTATCCCACGGATGTATACCGGAAACAACTGGATGCCTATGCGGACATGGAAGATACCATGCCGTTGAATGTATACGTCGATGGACTGCAACGTTCTGCCAGCTTTAACGCCGGTGTCGTTGCCTGGAAAGCGCTTACGTTTGAACCCTCCGATGGTATCGATGCATTGTTCCAAGAAGAGGAGTATTATGAAGCAGCACTATTGGCGATCATCCGCTGCTATCTGCAATCGACATATCAGGAACACACCGTGTCCAATTATATTCTCGAGTGCACGAGAACCATGATCAATGAATTTTCCCGTTGGGCAAAGTCAACCTACGATCTGGATCTGCTGGCGTACAATGAGCAATACAAAGATTATATTCCGGAAAAGGAACTGAAGAATTATCTGAAGCAAACCACTGCATACGGTACATACTGCGGTCTGGGGAATGTTATCGAGGTCTGGGATGGCATTATGGAAGTGGCAAACTCTTTCACCGAAGCCGTAGACCGTGCTGCTATCTACATGGAAGTGAGCAACAATGCCGCCAAAATCGTGGATTATCTGCAGGCCTTGTATAACACCTGCTCCGACACCAATATGCGGACGGCGATCCGAAATGTATATGACATCTGCACCGACAAGTTTGCCTTTACCATCGATTCCCTGGAAGATTGGGTCATTGATGTCATTGGAACAATGGGAGATGTGTTCTTCGATATCCTGTACGATGGGATCTGTGCCTGCCATCCTGTGGGTCTTATGGTCAAGCTTGGTCGTGCCGGTGGAAAAGCACTCAGCAATTTCCTGTTTTCTACGGATGCGACCATTGAACAATTCTTTATCTCCCAGTGCTTTGTGAAGATGCAGGCGCTGATCCTTGCCCAATATTCCAAAAACCGGGACACCTATATCCGGAAACTGACCGTGGACGATGCCTATCTGTTCATTGTCAGTACGGAAATGATGCTGGCGTCCTATATCCAAAACTGCGACTATGCGACGGAGATGACAGAGAAAATCCTTCGTGGTGGTCTCTATCCAAAAGTAAAAGGCCTGTTTGTCCAGGATGAATACGAATCTATTTGTAACAGTATAACATCCATCCAGAAGGGCACGCAGCAGCTATGGGAGCTTCTTTGGGTCAGCTCGCAAAACTATCTGGATGACACATATACCGACTACTTTGCCGAAGCACAGCCGGATGTAGCGCCTACTTCCATTATGATCCCATTGGTGCCTACGATCGTGGATGAGAAGCTGGTCGATCTGCCGCTTACAGTGGACACCTATTCCTTTATTCCCACAGCTGTATATCCCGATGATGTCAACCTTCCGTACACCCTGCGGTGGGAAAGCAGCAATCCCGGTGTGGTTTCGGTATCGCAGACAGGTCGTGTGTACGGCGTAGCACCGGGCACGGCCACCATCCGTGTGTCCATTGTGGAATATCCTGAGCTATACGATGATTGTTTGGTCGTCGTTTCCGGGGTCTCCGATGCGATGTACGCCGACATGGAGGTCACAGCCTCCGGGATCTGCGGAGACGATCTGACCTGGACCTTGTATGACGATGGAAAACTGTATATCGCCGGCACAGGAGATATGTACAACTATAACTCTACGAATCCTGCACCCTGGAGTGACTACAACGATGCCATGTACATCGTGATCCTTGGCGATGGCGTAACCAGTATTGGCAACTATGCATTCCGTTCCAACGGTTCCATCACTTCTGTGATCCTGGCGGATTCTGTACAAAGCGTTGGTTCCGGTGCTTTCTTTGGTTGCTACAAACTCCAAGAGGTCTATATGGGTCGCTCCGTAACCAGTACTGCGTCCTATGCTTTTCGTGACTGCTCCTCATTGCATACGCTCACCATTCCCGATAACTGGAATTCTGTTGGATATTGGACTTTCTACGAATGTAGGAAACTACAAACCATCATCGTTCCGGCTACTGTAACGTATGTGGATCCAGAAGTATACAACCATTATACCATCCAAGTTTTTCAAGCTGAGGATACAGACACCAGTACCTTCATGGATATGGATGGTATCCTGTACAACAAGAAGACCAAGACCCTTGTTCGATTCCCACAAGCCAAATCGGATGTGACCGAATATACGGTACCGGACGGAACAGAAGCGGTCGGCAGCAAGGCATTCTACAGCAACAACGCCATCACTTCTGTGTTCATTGCGGATTCTGTACAAAGCATTGGTTCTTCTGTGTTTGGTTATTGTTCTAACCTCCAAGAAGTCTATACGGGTCGCTCCGTAACCAGTGCCGGTGGTTATATTTTTGAGTACTGCTCCTCATTGCATACGCTCACCATTCCCGACAACTGTAGCTTTTACGCAACCAGGAATTTTTCCAACTGCGATCAGCTGAAAACCATTATCGTTCCGGCTACTGTAACGGATGTTAGTCATAGTTTGTGCGATCACTATGCCATCCAAAACTTCCAAGCTGAGGATACAGACACCAGTACCTTCATGGACGTGGATGGTGTGCTGTACAACAAAAAGACCAAGACCCTTGTTCGATTCCCACAAGCCAAATCGGATGTAACCAACTACACCGTACTGGACGGGACAGAAACGATTGATGATTATGCATTCTGCGGCAACAACGTCATCACTTCTGTGATCATGGCGGACTCCGTACAAAGCATTGGTAAAGAAGCGTTCCGTTATTGCTCCAATCTCCAAGAAGTCTATATGGGTCGCTCTGTAACCAGTACTGATTTAAGGGTTTTTTACTTCTGTTCCTCTTTGCATACGCTCACCATTCCTGATAGCTGGAACTGTTTTGGCTTAAATACTTTTTAGAATGTAATAAACTACAAAACATCATCGTTCCTGCTACTGTAACGTATATTGATCCAGAGGTATACAACATTTCTTCCGCCAAAACATTTCAAGTCGAAGAAGCAGACACCAGTCCCTTCATGGATGTGGATGGTGTGCTATACAACAAGGAAACCAAGACCCTCGTTCGATTCCCAACATCTAAATCAGATGTGCCCGACTACACAGTGCCGGACGGAACGGAAGCACTCAGCAGATATGCATTCTACTCCAACAACTTTCTTACTTCTGTGCGTATTGCGGACTCCGTACAGAGCATTGGCTACGAAGCGTTCCGATATTGCTCCAACCTTCAAGAAGTCTATATGAATCGTTTTGTAACCAATGTTGGTAGTTATATGTTTGGCTACTGCTCCTCTTTGCATACGCTCACCATTCCGGATAATTGCAACTCTTTCAGTAGCTTTACTTTTTCTGACTGCAATCAACTGCAAACCATCATCGTTCCGGCTACTGTAACGTATATTGATCCAGATGTGTACAACCATCCTTCCATCCAAACATTCCAAGTCGAGGATACAGACACCAGTACCTTCATGGATGACGATGGTGTACTGTACAATAAGAAGGACAAGACCCTAGTTCGGTTCCCACAAGCCAAATCGGATGTGACCAACTACACCGTACTGGACGGAACGGAAATAATTGGTGAACGGGCATTCTTAAGCAATACCTCCATCACCTCTGTTGTTCTGCCGAAAAACCTTCTCAACCTATCCTCCAATGCTTTTTCCAACAACAGTAGCTTACAGCGCATCTATTTCCAAGCGGACGTTCCTACATATTGGGGAAGCAATGCGCTCTATAGCCTACCGGATACGTGCGTGCTATACTATCCTGCCGGGAACACCTCTGGTTGGACTTCTCCTACCTGGGTCGGGCCGGACAATAAAACCTACAACACCGCCACCTGGATCCCGGAAGGTACTGCCGTGACGCCGGATCCCACGATTTACAACGCTGCCCTGCTGCAGAGTATGCAAAAGTATTTCTCCGGCTACAGCGTGAGCCTGACCACCGCCGCCGATATCGATGGGGACGGTCGGATCACACGCCGGGACGCCATGATCTTAGCCCGGTACCTGGCCGGCTGGGACAATTACGCAAGCTACTTCAAACCATAACATTACCGAAAAGCACTCGATTTACGGGTGCTTTTTGTTTTGCGAAAATTTGCCACAAACTTTCGTTCCTTATTTTTGCAAAACCCCTTGACAAAGAACCGCCGTTCGTGTATAATAGATGCGTAAACACTCGTTCTCACCTTGCGTTCCAAACCTGAGAACGAAAAATCGGTTCTTTTTTGGGAGGTACACATGACTGGTACAGCAGCTGGCATAGTTGCGGACACAGCAGTAAATACTGCAGCAAATACTGCCGCACGAACGATCCTACACTGCGACCTCAACAATTTCTTTGCCTCGGTAGAGATCCGCAAGCATCCCCAGTGGCAGGACGTACCCATGATCGTGGGTGGAGAGACCGACCAGCGGCATGGCATTGTGCTGGCAAAAAATATGCTTGCCAAACGTCTCGGCATCCAGACCGGTGAGAGCATCTACCAGGCCAGGCTCAAATGCCCCACGCTGGTGGTCACCGAACCCCACTACGACGAATATCTGTACTTCTCCCGACAGGTGCGGCAGATCTACGCCCAGGTCACCGACCAGATCGAACCCATGGGCATCGACGAATGTTGGCTGGATGTGACGGCCAGTCTGGATCTATTTGGCTCCGGCCGACAGATCGCAGACCGTCTCCGCCGCACGGTCAAAGCCGAAACGGGACTGACCATTTCCGCAGGCGTGTCCTTCAACAAGGTTTTTGCCAAATTGGGCTCCGATATGAAAAAGCCGGACGCCACCACGGAGATCCCACGGGACCGGTTCCGGGAGATCGTCTGGCCGCTGCCGGCTTTCGAAATGCTGGGCGTGGGCATGAAGACATACAAAAAAATCTACTATCGTGGCTGTCGTACCATCGGCGACATTGCCAATACGAAAGTAGAACTACTGGAAGCCTGGTTGGGGAAGCTGGGCAAGGTGCTGTGGGTATATGCCAATGGGCTGGAAAACGCACGCGTCCTGTGGCAGACCGAAGCAGAGCCCATTCAATCCATCGGTCACGGCACCACCACAGTTCGGGATCTGGAAAATAACACCGAAGTGCAGTACGTGCTGGAGGAGCTGGCTGCGGAAGTGGGCACCAAGCTGCGGATGCATGGGTTGTCGGCCGGTGGCGTGTCCGTGCAGATCCGGGAGAACGACATGAACGTGCGGGAGTACCAATGCAAGCTGCCCCACCGCACCCAGCTGGCACGAGAGCTTGCCAAGGAAGGCGTGGCACTGTTCCAGCGAAAGCACGTGTGGCGGCTGCCGTTGCGTTCTGTGACGATCCGTGCCATCGACATCGACAACGCCGGTGTACCGGAGCAGCTGGATCTGTTTACGGATCACAGGCGGCGGGAACGGCTGCTGACCCTGGAATCCACCATGGACCAGATCCGGGAGCGCTACGGCAATCACGCCATCACCTGCGGCACCTATTTAGCAGCCGACAAGCTCTCGACCCGGCGATTCGGATATGACAGAGAATTATAATAAATAGTTAGGAGAATATATATGTGCGGAAGATATCAATCGTGGATCGAGGATGCCGAGCTGACAGCGATCATCGAACGGGAACGGCGTGGGAATGCAGAGCGGTTTTTGCGACGGAAGGAAGTGTTCCCCGGTGACGACATTCCGGTGCTGTACGGCGGGCATTATTTTCTGCGTGCCAAGGTGGTGCGGTGGGGCTATCCTATGGAAGAAAAACGGCAAACACGCACGGTGGCGCTGACCTTAGCCGGTGCCTTAGCCGATCCGGACGAACGGGCAGAAGCAGAGACACCCACCAAAACCACGCTGGTGATCAATGCACGAGCCGAGACGGTATTGGAGAAGCGCCTATTCCGAGGAGATGTACTGGAACGCCGGGTGGCGATCCCCACGTCCGGGTACTACGAATGGCGTACCTGCGAGGATGGCAGCCGGCAGAAATACCACATCGGCACCACCGAACCACTGTACCTGGCCGCTATAACCCATGATTTTGGCGAGGATGCGGAAGCCGCCGACGAACGTGCCGTGATCCTGACCACGTCTCCGCTGCCAGCCATCCGCACCATCCACGACCGGATGCCGTTGCTGTTGACGAAGGCAGAGCTGGAGCCGTGGCTGTACGACGATCGGTTCAGCAGAGAGAAGCTGGTACGTGGCTGCGTGGATCAGTCGCTGCTGCTGACAGCGGTGTGATAGAATATGGATTTTATTTTCAGCAGACCAAGAGCGGGTCGTATCGCTTACCCATATTTGTGTACATCATACCCGCTCGATGAGCCACGCGATTCCCACGCCCAGCAGTGCTACGGTGTTATCGCCTGCCAACAGCAAACTCACCATGCGATAGAACAACACCCCATCGTTTCGACCGGCTGACATCATCGCATGATCCACCACCGGCAACACAAGGCAGATCAGGTACACGATGGTGATCACGATCAAGGGCAAATAGCGTAGCTTGTTCTCTTTACGGAAGCAGAGCTTTTGTAGGATGAACATAAGAATGGGGTAGGCAATCATAAAGATCCGTTGGGACATGGGGGACCTCCTTGGAAAATAGGGAAAGAGCTGTTTTAGATTAACAGCTCTTTCTACAAGATATTGCTAGCTTATCACTTCGAATTATCCAACAATCTTCGCATATACGTCGATATTTTCCATGTATGTGTCATATTCTTCTTGCGTTATAAACCCATTTTCCAAATTGCGTTTCTGGTTTTCTATATACTCATTTCGGAAATAATTCTCATCGACCGGTGAAGATTTTCTCGCCATCGAATATACCTCTTTTTCGGTTATCTGAGCGCCTGTAGAGGATACATATCCTTCCTCAGAAACTGCGTAAACACCTTGTGTCAGTCCCAATACGTAGTAATAATCTCCCTCTGTATTATAAGAACCTCCACGTCCTGGTTTATATAAAAACACAAGCAACTCTTGTCCGGCATTGTATGGAATTGGGTCGTGTTCGTGGATTTCCGTAGTGTTTCCAACCGTACCACCCTGTACACGAATGGTGATCGTATCGTTTTCTGTCTCTCCACGAATGACTTCGGAAACCTGAAACGATATGTCTGTAAAAATCGACACACCACCGTTTACACTACGAATTTGAAAAGATTTGCGATCATCCGTCACAGTTCCTTTCACAACCAGTGAAGATTCCGTAAGAAGTTCGTCAAGATCCATTTTTGCAAGTGCACCGGACACATACGTAACAACCTGCTCTTCCTGCTGTTGTGTATTTCGGATAAGCAACGTTGTACACAAGCAACAACAAATGACCACAACCCCTATGCAAAGTGCATTTCTGTATTTTCGTAATACATGTAGCATATCGTTATCTTCCTTCTTTCCGTGTGGGGGATCCCTTGTCTATAGTATAACCAATTTTTGTGGTATTTGTCAAGTATGTATTTGTCATTTATATGCAATTCCCCATTTTGCACAAAATAAGTAGTTACATTTTGTTACATACAACAAACATAGTTTCCCTCATGCTTTCACCAAAATGAAAAAACTCTACTGAAGTTTAGGCATATCACTTAACTTCGGTAGAGTCTTTTTTCATTTAGAAAATATCGAGTTAGATCTTTTCCTTAACCTTGGAAGCCTTACCAACTCTGTCTCTCAGGTAGTACAGCTTAGCTCTGCGAACCTTACCGTTGCGGATCACTTCAACAGATACTACATGGGGAGAATGGATGGGGAAGGTCTTTTCTACGCCGCAGCCATAGGCTACACGACGTACGGTGAAGGTCTCGGAGATACCACCGCCGTGACGAGCGATAACGGTGCCTTCAAACATCTGTACTCTTTCTCTGGTACCTTCTTTGATCAGGTTGGCAACACGTACGGTGTCACCGATGTGGAAGGACGGTACATTTTCCTTCAGCTGCTCTTTGGTAAAAGCGTCGATCTTGGTGTTCATGGTTCGACTCCTCCTATAATACGTGGACATTCGTGCGGAGCTACGCAGAGGACTGTCCGATTTTATGGCACGACAAGACAAAGCTATGCCGCACATACGGTAAGATTATACCATATTTTTGGGTTCCTGTCAAGAGAAACATTCCAAAAACGGGTGCAAAAATATGATGAAATCTGCCGGGTTTCCAAAGCCGCTATGCGACAAAATGTCCAAGGGAATGGCACGTCAGCCTTCGATGCACTTCAGTCCACTGATGCACACTAAGAGCAGCACGAACTGAGGTGCCATGACCGCATACCAGCCACCTAGCAACACCGCACAGACGATGTGTCCGGCACACAGCAGCAGGCACAGCAGCGCCATAAGCATCCTTCCCTTTTGCTTCTTGTACAGCGTCATGCCGATCAGTCCCACCGGAACCGCTAACAGTGCCACTACGATACCGATGATCATGTTTTGCATACTGCCGCCGGTGGCGTACACCAATCCTAAGCAGGACACCGCCGGCATGACGTACAGGATCATGGCAACACAGGCGAACACGTATCGATCCCGGCACTTTTCGGCTGGGGTCTTTTTGGGCGTCACCGGCTTTTGTGCCGTTTGTTTTTTCCGGGGACCTGCCCCATTGGGTCGAGATTTAGACATATGTATCCTCACAAAAAATCATATGAAATGCAGTCTGCCGACAGTATACCACAATATTTTTTCTCTGCCAAGCACAAAGCTGCAAACATTTCGTAAATTCATCCTGCGTCCGAGCGCAGCGTGTCCCGCACCACACCACGTATATAGACAAGTAGTTTTGTTTTTCTTCCGGTTTTACCCATAAAAATATGCACCTCCAAAGCGTCTCACTTTTGGGGTGCATATCCGTGTTTTGCCTTATTTTGTTTCCTCGGTCTGCTTCTCGGCCATCTTGTCGCCTACCTTCTGCAGAACGACCACACAGCCGATGATCACACCGATCACGATCAGGATGCACGCCATGCCTACACCCATATAATACAAATTGGATACAAAATTCATGGGATTGAATGTCATAGTATGGACCTCTTTCCAATCAATATAACATATAACATACGGAACGGTCAAGACCGTTCCCTACCGAATGTGCGTCGATGTTTGCCCGTCGGGGCTCTCCAATATTCGACCAAACCACGCACCCAAACCAACCGCCAGCGGCGGTGGAAGGTCGTGGGACATACTGCAAGTTTAAGCCGTAAGTGCGCCGAAGATTGCCCGTCGGGGCTCCCGACTTACATGAAGAACTGCAGGATCAGACCACCGGCGATCACCGATGCGATCTGCCCGGATACGTTGACACCGATGGAATGCATCAGCAGGAAGTTCTGGGAGTCTTCCTTCTGCCCCATCTTGTGGACAATACGACCGGACATGGGGAAGGCAGAAATACCAGCCGCACCGATCATCGGGTTCACCTTGTGGCCTTCCTTCAGGAACAGGTTCAGCAGCTTGGCAAACAGCACACCACCGGCTGTGTCAAAGATGAATGCTACCAGACCCAGACCCAGGATCAGCAGCGTGTCCAGCTTCAGGAAGGATTCTGCGTGCATCTGGGAGGCAATGGTAATACCTAAGAAGATCGTCACCAGGTTGGCCAGCACCTTCTGCGCCGTCTCGGACAGAGAGTTCAGTACGCCGCATTCCCGGATCAGGTTACCAAACATCAGGAAACCGATCAGCGATACAGAGTCCGGAGAAACCAGCCCCGTGATGATGGTGATCACAATGGGGAACAGCACCTTGGTCAGCTTGGATACCGGCTTGCCATGGTAGTCCATCCGGATCAGCCGTTCCTTGCGAGTGGTCAGCAGCTTGATCACCGGCGGCTGGATGATGGGTACCAACGCCATGTAGGAGTAGGCAGCGACCATGATGGCACCCAGATATTGGGAGTTCAGCATATTGGCTACCACAATGGAGGTCGGTCCGTCTGCGGCACCAATGATGGCGATAGAGGCAGCATCGTTGATGTCAAAGAACATGGACGCCAGACACAGCGTGAAGAAGATCCCGAACTGGGCTGCCGCACCAAAGATCATCAGCTTCGGATTGGTCAGCACCGGCGTAAAGTCAATCATGGCACCAATACCGATAAACAGGATCAGTGGGAACAGCTCGTTGGAGATACCGGCATTGAACAGTGTCGTCAGGGCACCGTGCTCTCCGATGGCTCCGGAAAGCGGCAGGTTCACCAGGATCGTCCCAAAGCCGATGGGCAACAACAGGGTAGGCTCCATGTCCTTGGCGATGGCCAGATAGATCAGCAGTCCGCCGATGGCCCACATGACCAGATATCTCCAGTCCATGTTGAATAGATTCTGATACAAAATTTCCATGATGTGTGAATATTTTGTTCCTTTCTACGTTTTTCGCACTGTCCACCTTTTTCGGCAGATACAGCGCTTATTTTACCAGTTTATATCATACCACGAATCCCCTCTTCATTTGTGAACACACTGTGAATATTTTGGCGATTTCGTAAAGTTTTTTTCGATTTGCAAAAAAGATACGGTATCACACACACCTTTGTCAACACCGGATCGTTCCCGTACAACCCCAAAGGTGCAGACCGGTTTTCGGCCCACATCGATCTGTTTCGGAAAACACCTCTTGCATTCTCTCCTTATGTGTGGTATAATAGTATCGACAAAAATCTTCATATGCTTAGGATACAGCGGAGGACTCACCATGCACCTGCAAAAGATCGCACCGTCTATGATGTGCGTCGATTATCGCTCCTTTGGGGCATTGTTGGAAACCTTTGAAAAACAGAATATCGAATATCTGCACATCGATGTGATGGACGGCGTGTTCGTGAAAAATTTCACCTTGGGTACGGATTTCTGCCGCCGACTCCGGGACATGACAGACATTCCCCTGGACATCCACCTGATGATCACCGAACCCGAATGGAAGATCGACTGGTTCGCACCAAAGCCCGGTGAGTACGTCTCCGTCCACGTGGAAGCCACCGATCACCTGCAGCGTGCCCTTGCCAAGATCAAGGACTGTGGTGCCAAGCCCATGGCCGCTCTCAATCCAGCAACACCCTTGTCCGTGCTGGACTACGTGCTGGACGACATCGATGCAGTGCTGCTCATGACCGTCAATCCCGGCTTCGCTGGACAGAAGCTCATTCCCCAGACCCTGCAGAAGATCACCGACTGCCGGAAGTATCTGGATGAACGGGGATACACAAATGTAGAGATCGAAGTGGATGGCAACGTCAGCTTCGTAAATGCGGAAAAAATGGCAAAGGCTGGCGCCAATATCTATGTGGCAGGCTCGTCCAGCGTGTTCTGCGGCGACGACATCCCTGCCAACATCCAGAAGCTGCGCAGCGTGATCGGAGGTTAACGATATGGAATATACCCGTGCATGGCTCATGGCAAACGATGGCTTTCTCTGTGACTGTGGCAAGCACCACTACGGCAAGCTGAAGGACTGCATCATCGGCGAAAACGCACTTGACAGGATCCCGGATATGGTGCAAAAGTACAGCGCTGCCCATCCGTTCGTGCTGTGCGACAAAGACACCTACGCCGCTGCCGGAGGTGCCGTATGCGAAATTTTAGAAAAAGCAGGCATTCCCTATACGCTCCACGTGATCGCACGGAAGAAGCCGGCACCGGACGAACGGATCGTAGGCGAAGCGGTCATGTTCTGCTCCGACGACTGCGACATGGTCATCTCCGTTGGCGGCGGCGTCATCAACGATACCGGAAAGATCGTGGCAAATCTGAAGCACTGTGTGGATATGTACGTGGCAACCGCACCTTCCATGGACGGCTACGCTTCGGCCTCTTCTTCCATGGAACGGGAAGGGCTGAAGGTGTCCCTGAATTCCAAATGCCCGGACATCGTCATCGGTGACGCAGATGTGCTGTCTCATGCACCGACCCATATGATCCGCTCCGGCATCGGCGACATGGTGGCAAAATATGTGTCCATCGTGGAATGGCAGATCGCTGCACTGCTGGTGGGAGAATATTACTGCCCCACCGTGGCAAAAATTGTGAAGGAATCGCTGGCAGTCTGCGTGGACAATGCCAAGGCCGCTGTAGCCGGGGACAAGGATGCAGTGTGCCGGCTGACCGAAGGACTGGTGTTGTCCGGGCTGGCTATGAACTACGCTGGCATCTCCCGTCCGGCTTCCGGCATGGAGCACTATATCTCCCACATTCTGGATATGCGTTCCCTGGCCTTTGGCGCACCGGCAGATCTGCATGGCATCCAGTGCGGTATCGGTACGCTGCTGACCCTGGAGGCCTACGAACAGCTTGCCAAGTGTACACCCGACCGGGAAAAGGCGCTGGCCTATGTACAGCAGTTCGATCTGGACGACTGGTTTGCGCATCTGCGGACACTGCTGGGCAATGGTGCCGAAGCTATGATCGCCGGTGAAAAAAAGGAAAAGAAATACGACGTCGCCAAGCACGCTGACCGGCTGGACAAGATCCTGGCAAACTGGGACCAGATCCTGCAGATCACAGCCGAGCTGCCCAAAGCGGAAGAGCTGCGTGCCTTCTTTGTCTCCATCGGCCATCCGGTCTCCGGCCTGGAGCTGGGTCTGACGGAAACCGATATGCGGGAGGCGTTTCTGGCTGCCAAGGATATCCGGGACAAATATGTGTTAGGACGACTGCTGTGGGATCTGGGAGAACTGGAAACGGTGGCTGACACACTGCATTGGTAGTGGTATAAAAGCGTTTGTACGAAGGAGGGTTGTGGTATGAAGAAAAACCGGCATTTGCGAGAAGCGGAGATCGCAGAGACGCTGCTTGCACTTTTTGACGCAGATTCCTACCGGGGTGCGCCGTTTCCCCTGCCCGGTGAGAGCCAGATCGGGCTTCTGGAGCTGCTTTCATCGGCACCGACCGCATACGGCAACCTGTCCTGTGCGCTTCCTTCTGCCCTGACTCTGCAGCAAAGGACCGGTATTGTCCCCCAAGGCAGTGCGGCAAAACGTGCCTGGGACAACGCCAAGGAAAACCAGTGGTTCTCCTTTGTCTGCGGCAAAACGGATCCTGTTGCGGCGGCGGCAAAGGCGATGCTGACCCTGATGCAGCAGAAGCAGATCCATCGGTTTGTGGTGCTGGTCCGTGGCATGGCCGAACGAGATGCGGCGTCCCTGTCCTTGCCGGTCTATCTGGAAAGGGTACAGCTGCGACCAACGGTGCAGGTGTTTTCGCCGGAGGAAGGGGACAGAGCCGAGGAAGGTCTGTCCATGCTGCGCCGATACGTGTGCGAACCTACGCCGCAGATCCTGCTGATGAATCGGGAATACTACAACCGGCCGGGCAATCTGCTGCTGCGTCCCATGCGACAGCTGGATGGACTCTCTCCCATTACGCTGCTGCAAATGGCCCATCCTGTGGTGATCACCATAGGGGAAACGGCCGATGCCCTGCGTTCGTTGCTACAAAGCAGTACCTTGCTGCAGCCGCTGTGTGCCCTGTCCTTTGTGACAAGCCCGGACACCACCGGCACGACCCTGCCGATCTGCAAACCGGGTATGCTGTCAACCGAATCAGACCAACAGCCAGAACAGCAGCCGTTGTTGGAAGAGCCGGAACAAATGCAACTGTGAGCAAACAAAGGACCTGTTGCAAGTGAAAAAGTTTTGATCCAACTTTTTCAAAAGTTGGCAGGGGTTGA
>CAZLED010000041.1:0-19714 GCA_964558485.1 uncultured Ruminococcus sp.
TAGAGCGCAACCTTGCCAAGGTTGAGGTGGCGGGTTCGAGCCCCGTAATCCGCTTCAAGCGAGTATCGTAAGATGCTCGCTTTTTGCTTTTGCTGTAGATATAACATAAAGATCGTTGTCTGGTAATGTCAGGAGTGAAGGTAAAAAATGATAATACAGAACACCACAGCAATATTTCCTGCACAATACTGCTGTGGTGTTTTTGTAGTTATACGCTCACAACTCCTGTTCCAGAAGAAATTCCGCCACGGCTCCATTGAAGGCGTCGGCTTGTCGGTTGGCCACAAAATGATCCCCGGGCAGCAGCACCAGCTTGGCTCCCGGAATGCTGGCAGCGATCAGCCGGGTGTGGGATCCCTTGATCATATCCTTGGTTCCGGCGATCACCAGCGTGGGTATGGTCAGCTGCGACAGAGTGGCCGGCTCCACATGGGGTTCGTTGACCATCAGTCCCAGCAGCTCTGCGTGGGCCCTGGCATCCGGCGAACGCTTGGCAAACAGGGAAGCGATCCGGTACCCCACCTCGATGGGCAGCTGCACAGAACCCTTCACACCCTTGGGATCCAAATTCCCACCGTTCAGGATCAGGGTGCGTACCAGCTCCGGGTGCTGCAGGGCAAAGGACAGTGCAATGTTGGCGCCGTCCGAGAAACCCAAAAGATGCATTGGTGCAAGGTCGTGCCGGGTCACAAAGTCGTAGAGATCCACGGCAAACTGCGCTATGGTGAAGTGCATGGTGCCTCGTGGAGACTGCCCATGTCCACGGGTATCGATAGCGATCACACGATATTTTTGGAAAAATATTCTATTTGGTGCACAAAATAGGTGTGGTCCTCGCCGTTGCCATGCAGCAGTACCAGGGGCGAACCACTGCCTTTTTCTTCATAAAACAAATCGATATCCATCATTTTCTCCTGCATATACTTTTCCAATACAAACGATCCGTTTTCTACCGGGCAAAATATTCCTGTATCTTTGCCTGGCAAAGCTGGATGATCCCATCGATCCCATCGACCGGGAAGGTGTCGTACAGTCCCGGCGCAAAGGAAAACAGCTGCGTGATCGGATCGTATGTAAAAAAGCCGCTGCCGCACAGGGCGTGGATGGGATTGCGGATCAGGTTGTTCTCGATCTCCTTTTCCGTGGCATCGGGATCCGTATACACACAGCGGCCTTTTTCGACGGGCAAGCCCTGTTTATGCCGTTCGGCGTAGTAGCGGCGGAAAAATGCGGCGGCGTTTGTCACAGAGATCTGCCCACCGTATTGCAGGGTCGCTAAGATCAGGATCGGTTTGTAGGAGCGAGCCATGGCCATCGTCTGCAAATATCGCTGGAAGGCATCGCACGCTTCCACCAAAACGGGAGCCTGTTTGGCACTGGTACCGGTGCGCGCCAGGATCTGCTGTCCCAGGCTTGTATACAGTCGATCCAGCGATGTTTCTCCAAAGTCCAGGGGCAGCGCATCGTTGTCCAGCCAGGCACTGCGGATGTAATTTTCTACACGAATGCTGCTTTTTTGCATTTTTTTGTTGGCGATCAGCAGCTGGTGCTTGTCCTGGTAGGTGAGCACGTGCAGGATATAATAGGGTATCGATCGATCCAATTCTCGCAGCAGCCGTTTGTCCAGTGCCTTTCCCGTCAGCTTGGTCTCCAAGATTTCCAGCTCCGGAAATGCACCGGTGTGTGTGAGGAACGTGTTTTGCGTCGAAAGCTTGTGGCGCCACCAAAGCTCTTGTACCTGCTCCAGATACAGCGTGCGATAGCTCGTCTTGTGGAGCGCACGGAAAAAGAGGATCTTGTTCGGTATCAAAAGATCCACTTCGGTTTCCGCCGGCAGGGAAAACATAGGCTGCATCTCCTTTCAACATTTGGGAAAAGTACCGGGCTCGGTCACAGGCAGCTGTCGTATGTCCATGGATCCGTCCCTTTTTCGAAACTCACAGCAGGACACGCAGTCCATCCTCGGGTGTGTAAAATAATTCTTCCGTGGTATCGGAAAGAAACACCGGGATCATGTCACAAAAGCCTCGTGGCTTGGGTGCTTCTGCCAGCTCGTCCAGCGTCATCCACAGCGCTTCCCCTTCGTCGGAGGAACACAGCGTGCCGGAAAAGGTCTCTGTGCGATAGAGAAACACGATGTATCGATAGCCCTCTTTTGTCCAGAACTGCTTTAATCCGCACAGCCGGGGTCCAGCAATGGTGATGCCGGTTTCCTCGAACACTTCCCGAATGACTGCATCACGAAAGGCTTCACCCGGTTCCACGTGTCCACCGGGAAACACGAACCCCGGCCAGTTCGGGTCGCTGCGCTTTTGTACCAATACACGATCCCCGTCTCGCACCATACACATATTGGTCAAAATCGTCTGCTCTGCACTTGCCATCATGAACACCATCCTCGTTTTTTAACATTAGTATAGCACAATGTGACGGAAAAAGCAACGATGTTTTGCGAATTTTGGCAAATCAAAAAAAACGTCTCCACATTTCTGCAGAGACGCTTGTATGGCGTTGGAAATATCATTACTCCCCATAGATCCGCAGCACATCTTTCCCAGCTTCTGCCGGAACAAATGCGGCCGGTGCGATGCAGGTCATCCGGGGGTGGATCTGGTCCACGCTGTTGTGGCAGTGGTACACGCAGAGCAGCTCCTTGCCATCCGGTGTCGTGGTAAAGCTGTGGTGTCCCGTACCCACAATGGCACCGTGTCCCACCAGGATGGGATTGCCGGCATACTTCCGATATGTGCCCAGCGGCGTGTCGGATACCGCATAGCCAATGGCGTACAGGGGACTTTGGTAATCGTTGGCAGAATAGGTCAGGTAGTATTTCCCATCGTGCTGCAGGATGAACGGCCCTTCTGCCACCTTGCCCATGTGGGTCTCCCAGGGTTCCTCTGCCGCCAATAGCCGTACCTCGTCCCCGATCTGCAATTCTCCTGCTTCTGCCAGCGTCACAAAATCTGCCACCGTTTCCGCAAGCTTGGTGCCGTAGATCACGTTGCCGCCGTCAAACCGGACATAGTACAGGTACACACATCCGTCTGCGCCGATCTCCAGATGTCCGTCGATGGCGTGCCGTTCGCTGAGCCAACCTTTCTTTGTCTGCCGGAAGGGACCCGTGGGATCGTCGGCGATGGCCAGCCCCAGATGCTCTTCGGCCGTGTAGACCATGTAGTATCTGCCGTCCAGCGCCAGAATTTCCGGTGCCCAGAACCATTTTTCCCCTTGCACATCGTCCTTATGCAGACAATAGCCCCGGTCGTCCCAGTGGATCAGATCCGTGGAGACCAGCACGTGATAGCCGTCGGGATCGTTTGTGGCATAGTGGTAGTAGGTACTTCCAACCCGCAGTACAAAGGGATCGGCGCCCACACAGACCGGATTCGGATAGATGTTTGTCATGACGTGTCGTCCTTTCTATGATCGATTTTGTTTGCTTATATTAACCCAGTTGCGAAAACCGTTTTACGCCATTGGTCATGAGCCACCGCAGCAGCACACCGCAGACCAATGCCAACACGCCGCAGACGATCCCCAGATACCCCACAGGCGACACTATCCCAGACAGTGCCAGATACAAAGCTGCCAGAATGCCCACGCAGACCCAGCCGCCCAGCAGCGTACACATGACAGGCAGCCCCTGCTTGATCACCACGATGTCATTCGTCCAGTGCAGGTTCGGCAGCCGCAGATCGAGCGCCAGTCCAGCCGTTGCCACAAACAGACTAAAGAGCCCGGCAACGATGAGCAGCAGCACACAATCGACGATCGATAGTTTTAAGACGAAAGCGGAAACCAACAGCAGCAGAACAGCCGGCGGCAGTGTCAGCCATAGCTGCAGCCGGATCTTTGCCCAGAGCACCGCTTGTCCGGCGACGGGAAGAGACTGCAGCAGCCACAGCGTGTCCCCTTCCAGGGAAAGAGAGCAGGCGGTCATATCGTTCATGGAGATGGCCAGACATAGGATCGCCGCCATAAGCAGTGCCGCATACTTTCCTGCACCCATGCCGTCCACCATTTCGAGAAGGGCTTCCCCTTTGATCAGCAGTCCCACCGCACCAATGGGCATGAGCAGCGTTCCCATACCGCAGTTCATCATGTAGTTGGCATTGGAGGTGAACCGGCGCAGCTCTCTGTGGAGCAGTGCCTGGGACATGGATCGCACGCCTTCCACCTTGGCCGTTTTTGCAATTCTTGCTTTGGCACTGCCCGTTTTGGTTGTGATGGAGAGAAAGCTTTGGCGCAGGAGATAGAACACGCCAGCCAGGACAAGCAGACTCACGGCCAGGCAGAGCAACAGGGAAGGTATATGTCCAGTGGCTGCTCGTCCCAGCAGAACCAGTGGATTGGCTCCGTGACCGATAGATGCACCAAAGGCAGGCAGATCGTCTGCAAAGTGCAGGAGCAGCGGATACAGCTTGCTATAGCCAAGGATGTAGGCCACGATGAACACCACCGATACCACCACGGTCACCGCCGTCTTATGCCGCACATGGGATGCTACCACCGCCACGATATAGCCCAGCAGCGCCGAAAGGGACAGCACCAAAAACGACAGCAGAATGGGGTACAGGATGGCACAAAGGATCCCGGAAAATGTCACCGGTACCAGAAGGAACCACAGGATATATGCCGGGATCATCACCAGCAGCTCGTACAGCAGCCCGGTCACGTAGACACCGGATAGTCGTGTCAGCAAAATATACAGCGGCGGTATGGGCATGGACAAAAGCAGGTCGTTGTCCTTTGCCCGATAGAGAGAGCTGTAGGTGCTGAACACACTGCCGATCACGCCCATGAAGACTGCGATCAGTCCCATGATGCTGCCGTACAGCCAGCCAACATTCGCCGAGACCAGTGGTCCGCACAGCATGGAAGCGAAGAGAAAGAAGACCACACCCAAATAGAGAAAGAGGAAAACATACAGTCCCACGAACAAGATGAGCTTACCGCCATGCCGCCGTTTGCCGGTCTTGTTGTCCTGATACAGCCAGGTGAAGACCTCCAATAGCTGCTTGCGAAATAGGGCACGGATCATGACTCAGCCTCCATTTCCAGGAACACGGATTCCAGCGATGCATCTCCCTTGACTTCCTCCATGGTGCCGGAACGGATCAGCTGTCCTTTCTGGATGATGGCCACCTTGTCGCAGAGCTTTTCTGCCACCTCCAATACGTGGGTGGAGAAGAAGATAGCAGACCCTTCGTCACAGAGCTCACGCATGAAGCCCTTCAGCAGATGCGACGCCAGGGGATCCAGTCCCACAAAGGGTTCGTCCATCAGCAGCAGCTTGGGCCGGTGCAGCAGTGCGGAGAGTATGGCAAGCTTTTGCTTCATCCCATGGGAATAGGCTGAAATGGCTTCGTTCAGGTCGTTCGTGAGAGAGAAGGCTGTGGCATATTGTTCGATACGCTCTTGCCGTGTTTTGGCATCGATACCGAAAATATCCGCCACAAAATGGAGATATTGGCTGCCGGTCATGAAGGTGTACAGATCGGGATTGTCCGGCAGATAGGCGATCTTCTGCTTGCAGGTCAAAGGATCCTGTCGAATGGAAGTGCCGTCCACGTAGATCTCGCCCTGTTCCAGCTGTAGAATGCCGCAGCAGGTGCGCAGTGTGGTGGTCTTCCCGGCGCCGTTGTGTCCGATAAAGCCATAGATCTCACCCGGTGCGATGTGCAGCGAAAGATCGTCCACGGCTTTCTTTTCCCCATAGGCTTTTGTGAAGTGCTCGATACGCAGCATAGTGATGTCTCCTTTGCGAATAACTACTACCATTATACATAGCTCGGCGAAAAAATGCAAGAGGAACGGTGGATTTCTCATGAAAATTTAAGGTGCCGGTGCGCTGATTTTTTCCCGTGATCGGCAAAAAACATTGACGAATGCTGGTTTTTATGGTATACTAAAGTGTACTATACAGACTGGGGAAGAATAACGAAGGAGGCACCACTATGAAGCTATCCTATACACCGGAGATCGCAGAGCCCTTTGCGTGGGGATATGTCTCTGCGCTGGCCGAAGGGAAGGGTCCCTATGCAGCTATGGGAGAAGGGCTGTATGCGGAAGGAGAAGCGTTCTCCATCGACTATGACCCGGACGTGGGTCTGTTCCAATGCGGCAGACTGCTGGAAGGCTGTGGCTTTGTATCCGGCTCCGGCCTTTTCTACCGGGGAGACACCATGGCAGAAAAGCGTGATCGCTTTCCGGACTATGCGCCGTTTTTTGCTGCTGCCGCTGCTGCGCTGTCCGACAAAGACACCGGTTCGCTGATCTGGCATAGCTTTAGCGAGCAGGAACAAAAGTGTATGCAGAACAAGACCGTCTGGGGTGGCACCTGGGCTGGGCATACCGTACCCGACTTCGGTGGGCTTCTGGCACTGGGCACCGCCGGTCTGCGCCAAAAGATCGAACGGTATCGGCGGGTCAATGCCCATGCGGCCGACTTCTACGACGGCCTGACACGGGTGCTGGATCTGTTTGACATGGTGGGTGACCGAGTGCGGGAAAAGGCACTGTCTATGGCAGAAGCTGCCACCGATCCCCAGGAGCGTGCGCATCTGCTTGCCATTGCCAGAGCCACGGAGACCTGTCCCCGGCACACACCCTACGACTTTCTCTCTGCGGCACAGTTCTTCTGGCTGTTCTTCTCCTACGATGGCTACGACTCGCCGGGACGACTGGACCAGATCTTCTATCCCTATTGGCAGAAAACGCCATACGAGGAAGCCTTTTCCATCTTAGAAGGTATGTGGATCGGGTTCCACAAGCACCGCACCTGGAACATCTGCATCTCCGGCTCCAACGCAGACGGCAGCGACACCACCAACGAGATCTCCTTTGCTTTCTTGGAGCTGGTGAAAAAGCATCGGTTCCAGACGCCCAATCTGACTATGCGCTGCCACGACAACACGGATCCGGCTCTCATGCGTTCTGCTGCAGAAGCGTTGGCAGAGGGCTGCGGACTGCCGGCACTGTACAACGACAGAGCGGTCTGCCGGATGTTCATCGACGAGCTGGGCATTCCGGCCAAGGACGCACACGACTACGCTATGAACGGTTGCAACCAGATCGACATCCAGGGGAAGAGCCACATGGGTCTGGAAGACGGGGAAGTGAACCTGTACAAGTGCCTGGAATATGCGCTGACCCGTGGCAAATGCCTGATCACCGGGGAGACCGTAGCGGCCGATACCGGAGACCCGGCAGATTTTGCCACCTTCGAAGACGTGCTGACAGCCTTCCAAAAGCAGGTGGAGGACATGACCGATATGGCCTGTCGGATGGCAAACAAGAGCCAGAAGATCCACGCCGAAATGGCACCCAATCTGTGGCGGTCCATCATGATCCAGGGCTGCATCGAAAAGGGCAAGGATTTCAAGGCCGGCGGTCCTCTCTACAACCATGGGCAGATCTTGGCAGAAGGCCTGGCCGACACCGTAGACGCATTGGCCGCCATTCGCTATCACGTGTACGAGACCGGCAAGTACACCCTGCCCGAAATCGTCCACGCCATGGAAACGGACTTTGCCGACAGCGAACCCATGCGACAGGCTCTGTCGGAAAAGCCTGCCCGGTTTGGCAACGGAGACCCGGCAACAGATGAACTGGCCGGTGCGATCACGGAGCATTTCTTCCGGTATCTTCTGACCATTCCCACCTATCGTGGGGGCTGGTATTCCGGTGGCTGTTCACCCTTTAGCCGTGCTGCCAGCTATGGACGCATGGTGGGTGCCGGTGCCAACGGACGACACTGTGCCGATCCCATTATCGCCGACAGCATTGGTGCCGTACCCGGACGAGACGAAGAAGGCCCCACGGCACTGCTAAGCTCCGTCCTGCATTTGCCCCACCATCTGGCAGGCAGTGGATTTATTTTGAATCTGAAATTTGACAAAGCCGTGTTCCGGACAGAATCCGGCATGGAAAACTTCATGGCGATCTGGAAGACCTTCTTTGCCGCCGGTGGACAGCAGTTGTCCGTCACCGTGGTGTCCCAAGAGGAGCTGCTGGATGCCAAGGTACATCCGGAGAAGCACCGGGATCTGATCGTCCGGGTAGGCGGCTACAGCGATTATTTTGTGAATCTGGAAGAAGGACTCCAGGACAACGTGATCGCCCGGACAGGCTACGGTAACACACATACAGAAGCAAATGAAAGGAAGTAGGAAATACTATGATGACCGATGCCACAACACTGGCATATATCAACTTATACGGGATCTTCGGCGCCATACCGGCGATGCTGGAGCTTTCCCCGGAGGCAAAGAAAATTTTGGGTAAAGGCGCTTGCTCCATTGGCTTTGCGGTCAAGGATGGCCCCAGTGCGACCCTGTCCTTTGCCGGCGGAAAATGCATTCTCAAGGACGGCGTGGACGACTGCACGGTGAAGCTGCCGTTTTCGTCCCCGGAAAAATTCAATGGGCTGATCGACGGTACCACCACACCGGTGCCGGTGAAGGGCTTTACCAAGGTGCCCTTTTTGCTGGGGAAATTTCTCAAGCTGACCGACCTGCTGACAGGATACCTGCGTCCCACCGACGAGGATATGAAGGACCCGGATTTTGCCCGGATCAGCACCACACTGCTGTTCGGCGTGATCACCCGTGCCGTAGCGCAGATCGGCAACCACGACAAGGTAGGCAAAGCCAGCGCCTCCTACATTGTGGATGGTGTGATCAAGCTGTCGGCAGAAGGTGGTCCTGCCTTTGCCATCCAGGCGAAGAAGCACCGCCTGTCTGCGATGAACAAAGTCCCCGAAACGGTCACCGCATCTATGACCTTCCGGGATCTGGATACCGCAAGAGCACTGTTTGACGGCAAGATCAACGCCGTGGCGTCCATTGGTACCGGAGACGTGCGCATGGCTGGTATGATCTCCCAGATCGACAACGTGAACCGGATTTTGGACCGAGTGGCGCTGTATTTGGCGTAAACCGCATTTGCAAGGAGAAGAATCATATGCATGAAGTATATACATATCCAAACAGTCAGTCCCAATTTTTGCGGGCAGCCAAGGTGATCCCATCCGGCGTCTATGGGCACCTGGGACCGGCAGAAGGCTGCTTTATTCCCATCGAGGCCTATCCGTTGTTCGGTGACCGGGCGCAGGGCTCCTACATCTGGGACATCGACGGCCATCGGTTCATCGACTATATGTGCGCCTATGGCCCCAATATTCTGGGCTACAACGACCCGGACGTAGACGAAGCGGCTCGGAAGCAGCGGGAAAAAGGCGACTGCATGACCTCTCCGTCCACGGTCATGATCGACTTTGCGGAGCTGCTGGTGGATACCGTGGCCTCTGCCGACTGGGCGTTCTTTGCCAAAAACGGCAACGATGTGACCTCCATGGCGGTGCTGGCTGCCCGTGCCTACACCCATCGAAAGAAGATCGTGTTCTTCAAGGGCTACTACCACGGCATCTCCCCCTGGACCCAGAAGATCGACTACCCCGGCATTCTCGAAGAAGACGTGATGCACAATATCTACATCCCCTGGAACGACGCCGCTGCCCTGGAACGGGTATTTGCGGAGAATCGTGGTGAGATCGCCGCCGTTATCGGGCAGCCCTATATGCACGGCAACTTCGCCGACAACGAGCTGCCTGCCACCGGTTTCTGGCAGAAGGTGCGTAAGCTGTGTACCGACAACGAGGCCGTGCTGATCGTAGACGATGTGCGTGCCGGGTTCCGTCTGGACCTGAAGGGCTCCGACCACTACTTTGGCTTTGAAGCGGATCTGATCTGCTTCTGCAAGGCCCTTGCCAATGGGTATAACGTGTCGGCGCTGTGCGGCAAGGATTTTCTGAAGAACACCATTTCGTCCCTGTCCTATACCGGGTCGTACTGGCTGTCGGCTGTGCCCTTTGCCGCCGGGATCGCCTGTATCGAAAAAATGAAGCGGCTGAACTCGCCACAGATCCTGCTGGACAAGGGCAACAAGCTGCGCACGGGGCTCATGAAGGCGGCAGTGGAAGCAGGCTTTGATCTGCGGGTCACCGGTATGCCGTCCCTGTTCTACCTGCGGCTGGCAGACGATCCGTCTCTGATGCTGCACCAGCGCTGGATCGCCGAATGTGTGCGCCGTGGTGTATTCTTCACCAGCCACCACAACCACTTCATCAACGCCAGCCTGACCGACAAGGATATTGCGGAGACCATCGAGATCGCCAGCGAAGCCTTTGCTGCGGTGAAGGAGACCATGTAAGAAAGAAAAACGGTATGTAACGAAAAGTTTACAAACCGTTTTTTTGTTGTAACAAATTATCTTTGCAAGTGTGGTATCATACGTGTATCGCTGATACAGAAAGGAAACAAATATGAAAAGACGTTTCGTTGGGATCCTTTTGCTTGTGGCACTGCTTGCTGCGACCGGCTGCTCTACCACAGAATCGGAAACAGAAACACAGAACCGTACACAGACCGAGACCGATGTACAGGAGACAATCGATCCCCTGCAAGCGGAATACGATGCGCTGACCGTGGAGGATTACGGCGGCTACACCTTCCGCATTATGAATAGCCCCAGCAACTTTGCCTACTCCGAGGTGGTCGTGGACGAGCTGACCGGGGAAGGACTGAACGATGCCGTATACAACCGAAACCTGGCGGTGTGCGATGCCCTGAACATCCAGCTCACCATGACAGAAGGGCAGTGGGCCGATGGGATCAGCATGGCACGTTCGTTCATTTTGGCAAACTCCGATGAATTCGACATCATCTGCAACGAAGCGGCTCTGATCTCTCCGTTGGCGGTGGAAGGACTGCTGCTGGATGCCAACACCATAGACACCTTGCACCTTGGCGGCACCTGGTGGGATCAGAACGCTATTGAAAGCGCCAATCTGGGCGACCACGTCTATTTGATGTGGGGAGATATGCACCTGATGCTGTACGAATGCTACAATGGTATCATGTTCAACAAATCCATGATCGAGGACACAGGCCTGGACGATTTGTATCCGGTGGTACGGGAAGGCAAGTGGACCTTTGATCTCATGAACACGTATATGGAAGCGGCGTGGCAGGACGTGAACGGGGACGGCAGCTACAAGATCGGCGACGACCACTTTGGGCTGGCGTTCTACGATCATGGCACCACCAGCTTCTTTATTGCCGGTGGTGTGACGTTGTTCAACAAGGATAGCGACAATCTGCCTGTGTTCACTGGACTGACGGAGAGTTACGAAGCGGTGTTCTCCAAGTTGGAAAATACGTTGATTAGTAACCTGAATAATCTGGCACGGAGTAGTACACCCATGAGTATTTCCACGACAGATGATCCTGTTCAGGCAAGCTTTACAATGGGTGGTACCATGTTCTATGAGGAGCCGCTGGGTTCGATCAAAAAATTCCGGGACGTGGATTTTGAGGTCGGGCTGATCCCCATGCCGAAGTTTGACGAAACGCAGGCAGAGTACATCTCGTACATCTACCATGGTGCCGATGCGGTGACCATTCCGGTGACCAATGGCCAGGCAGACCAGACCGGCGTGATTCTGGAGATGTTCGGTGCCAAATCCCGGCAGCTCATGCGTTCCGTATACTTTGACACGACGCTGGACTTCAAGTACATCCAAGACCAAGAATCCAGCGAAATGATGGACATCATGTTTTCGAATGGCGTATTCGATCTTGGCAGCATCTACGGCTGGGGCAACGCAACGACCACGGCCTACCAGCAGCTACTGAACCAGAGCACCGATATTGCCTCGAAATTGCAAGCTCTTTCCTCTGCCACCGAAGCAGCAGTCGCCAAGACGATCGAAGCGTATACGGCACATTGACGAGCGTGAAAAAACCAAAATGGCTTACCACAGCGGTAGGCCATTTTTATGTTGCTTTTTACTTGGTGAAATATTCTTCGATATAGTTATCCAGCGTGGTCTGTATGGACTTGTTTTCCTTCTGGATCACGGAGATCACTTCTTCGGTGCCCTTCACAGCATTGCCGGCCATGGTCATCTGCATCGCCTGGGAAATGTTCCACAAAAAAACAATGTCCGCAGTCTTGACGGAGAAGATGATATCCAGCATTTCGATAGAGTCTTCGTCCCGTACACCCTTGTAGCACATACTGGTCAGCAGGTTCGGGTATACAACACGCAGAATCTGAAATGCCTGCGCAAAGGAAACAAAACCACCTTCTGTTATTTCATCAAGGATTTCCCAGTCGTCTTCCGTCAAGGCATCCAACTGTGCTTCGGTTGGAAGTGGATAGATTTCGGAAGAAGATACAGACTTTTCGTATGCTGAATACCATATACATACGATCACTTATATATGCAACTCAGCGCATAGAACCACCTCTTCTGCTTTTGAAATATACTAAAAGTGATTCTGATAAAAGAGACACACAAAAACCGTCGCTACCAGATGTCATATATATTATAGCAAATTCAATCTGTGTTTTCAATATATGAGTATGAATGAAAACAAAGTGAAAATTGTAGAATATGCTATTGTATTGGTGCTTTTAGATTGGATTAAATTGATGCCACCCTACAATAGAAAGCAGATATTATTCTCTCACAATATCCAGCTTCCGTGCGATCGCAAGCTGCGTGATCGAGCGATACTGGCGGTCGGCTCGCTCCGGTGTCACCGGGTACCACGGCACCTGCAGGTAGCCCAGCGTGTGTTCCCGGCTCAGGTGGCTCTCACAGTACCGCACCGTCTCCGGGAAGTTGTCTTCGGTGCCCCAAGTGCTGCCCGTGGGGATCTGGTCGAAGCCGTGCTTGTCCAGCAGATCATAGGCGGCGATCTCCGTCCGGGTCGGATCGGCAAAATCTCCGTAGTACCAGTTGCTCATCAGCACTTCCCGGGACATCTTGGCAAGAAAATCCTCTCGGTGGTGCCACACGTCGTCGGCCCACATCCAGGCTCTGGCTCCCCGCTTTTCCACGCAATCTACCAGATAATGGAAATCGTGCCACCACAGCTCACCCTGTCGGATCACCGCCAGATTGTAGCTGCGCTGGCATTCGATCCCTTCCTCGTCCATGCCGATGTGGAAGAACCGGGGATGGTCGAACAGCTCCGTGATCTCATCGATAACATCGGCGCAGAACCGATAGTATTGGGGCGTGGACACCATTCGTGCCATCATGCCCATCCATTCGTCGTGGCAGGTAGAAAAGTTCAGCTTGGGGATCACCTCAAAGCCCATGCTCCGCAGCCTATTCAGCTCTGCACGGAACCGCTCCTTGCTCCATGCGTCTACGGCCGAAATCTCCGGATGGGACTCATACTGGATGCCTTCGCCCATGTCCAGGACGATCATGTTGGCACCGGCAGCCTGCAGTTTCTCCGTCATGTCCACGAAAATGTCGTAGTCGAACCGCATATGGTCGCTGGCGTATACATCGGGGATGTGCTGGGGAAAGGCGTGGATACCATCTCGCTCCATGGGGTCAGCCCACATATTGTTGCCAAATTGGGTGAAAAATGCCCAGATCCGTTCGTTTGTCATGGTTGTTGCTCCTTTCAGAATGTCACATTGGTTTTGTTGGATTGGTTTTGTGGAAGCGGAACGGTCAAGACCGGTTCCTATGGGGTATCGTACAATTGAGAATTTTTAGAATCCGCCGCTTCTGCCGCCGTGGCTACGTCCGGAGGAGCTGGTATGGATCCTGCCGCCGCCATGTCCACCACCGCTTCTGGGTGGGTCGTCACGGGGAATGGGCTTCTTGGTCACGTGCCGGTATAAGAACAGATCCTTGGCATGGGTGACACGCAGTCCATCGCTCTTTTGATAGGCCCAGGCACCGGATTGCATCTTTACCGAATGGAGCTGGGATTTCATGCTGCTCAAGGGAAGTAGTGCCAACAAAAACCCAACCAGCAGTGCCACCGGTAAAAATCCCAGCGGCGACAGTCCGGCGACCTCATACGGTACATCGGAACGAGCATCATACGGCGCATCCGAACGATAATAGGGATCCGCATGGTACCCGGCAGGCACGTCGTTCGGCTCGAAGAAACAATAGTCCGCTGTCAGATCCGCAAAGGTGACAAAGGCCTGATAATAATCTCCGTCGGATAGATAGGGCACAATGGTCTCCTCCATGTGATCCAATGCCCCTTCGTGCAGGAACTGGATGCAAGCGCCGCTGGTGGAGATCGCCCACTGTCGTTCGTCCATGGCAATGAGGAACAGCGCACCGTCCTCGCCATAGCGCCAACCGCTGGTGGTATCCTCGTCATAGGTGTCGTCGGCGTAATCCTGGGCGCTCTTGCCGTCCAGCGAATCCACCGTGATCACCACGATATTGGCCTGTACCTGGTCACTGACCGCCAGCAAATGTGCCTGCAATGCTGCTGCATCGTCTTCTGCGAGAAGCCCGGCATTGTCCCGCAGGTAGATGGGATCATCCGCATACACGCCAAGGGACAAAAGCAGGGTCATGATCATCAAAAAAGTGAGAAATAGAATATTTCGTTTTCGCATGGTCTCACCTCACATATGGGATATGAGCATTCCCAGCCCGTATACCGCCGCCGAGAACGCCGCTCCGTAGATGCCGAACCACTTCCACCAGGCAGCCTTGTCCATGGGCAGATCCCCCACGAATTTGCCGCTCTGGCCGTTCATGGCGAAGAGATAATCCTTGTCCTGCCAATGGGTGGTCAGTACCCAGACCGGATACAGCGCATATCGCACACGACCACCGCCGCAGTGCAGGGAAGTGTTCTCCAAGGTGGCAGTGTCGTACTCCTGCTGCACGATCTCCCGGAGACTGCGTTCCATGGTGGTCTTCACCCGTTCCGTGGCTCTGGGCATACAGTCCTTTGCCGGTACATCGTAGGTGTCTGCCAGATACCCGGACAGATACGCCGTCTGAAAATCCACCGCTTTGGACAGATCAAAGGGCTCCAGGGATTCCATCAGGTCGTCTGCCATTTTTGAGGAACCGTCTACGGGAATGTCCCCGAAGGTCATGGTGCCCCCACGCTGTACCGAATAGTGTTTGGTTTCTGTGTAGATGAACCGGCGATCCTGCCACACCCTTGTCCGGGTACAGCGGAACTGCATCTGCCCATCGGCTACCGTGTCAAAGAGCCACACCGGTACGTACAGCCCCTGGATCGAATCGATGTGGTTCTCATCCTTGAAGATGGCAGGCAGGAGCTTCTTGCCGGATAGATGCTTTTGCAATCCTTCCTTGGCGGCCTTTTTGTCCAGCTGAAAGGGGATCACCAGATCCGGCCGACGGTCTCCGGCAAACTGACCGGTGAAGATCATGGGAGAGCCGCAATAGGGACAGGTTGTGGCGCCGGTGGTGTCCTCTGTGACCACTTCACCGCCACAGGACTTGCATATGTACAGCCGGAACCCATCGGTCTCGCCTTCTTCCCAGTCCCGGCCGGCATCCGCAGTGTCCCAGCTGGTCTCGTCCGTGGACTGACGGAGCTGTTCATCGTAGGCGGCCAGTGTCTCCGGTTCGTATTCCGTGTCGCAGTAGGGGCACTTCAGGTTCTGGCTGTTGGGATCAAAGGTGATCTCCCCACCACAGGCCGGGCATTTATACTGTCTTTGCTGTTCCGTCATGGTTTGCCTCACCCACGCAGGTCGCCGTCGTCAAAGGGGTCGCCGCATTCCGGGCAGAACTTCGGCGGTTTCGTGGGATCTGCCGGTTTCCAGCCGCATTTGTCGCACTGATACTGGGGCACGCCCGCCGGTTTTTTGGCACCGCATTCGGCACAGAACTTGCCACGGTTGATTGCCCCACAGCTGCAGGTCCAGCCATCCACGGCAACCGGCTTCTTCGTACCGCATTCCATACAGAATTTTCCGGTGTTCTTGTGTCCGCAGGTGCAGACCCACGTGTCCTCGGCAGACGCAGCTTGTGCCTGTTGCTGCTGTGCCTGCTGCTGTCCCATGGCGAACAGACCCTGTGTGTTCCCACCGGCACCGGCTGCCATATTCATGCCCATGAAGCCCGTCATAGCACCACCGGCGTTTCCGGCAGCGGTCTTCATAGCCTCTGCCTGGGCACCCACCAACGTTGCGGCAGCCATGGTGGGATCCCGATACATAGCGGTCTTTTGGGCATTCTTCAGCATCTCCTGGTCTTCCGGCGGCAGGGTAGGCGCACCCATGGCCATGTGGATGTCTCCAATGCCCCGACTGCCCCATTCTGCTGCCAGTGCTTCGTTCAGCAGCTTTTCCAGCTCCGGCATATGGGAAGGGATCTGGTTGGGTCGCAGCTCCAGTGCGGACAGCCCACCGATGGCAGGCCCCAGGGCACTGATGAACTCTGCCTTCATGGTGGGCAGGATCTCATCCTTGGTGAATTCGCTTGTCACGTTTCCGGCGATATTTTTGTAGAACTGCAAGGGGTCGGTGAGACGGAAGGAATAGGTCCCGTTGCACCGGAGCGACACGTCCACGTCAAAGCCGATACGGGAATCCACCACCCGGAATGGGATCGGATTGGGCGTGCCGAATTTGTTGTCTAAGATCTCCTTGGTGTTGAAATAGTAGACTCTTTGATCCTTGCCTGTGTCGCCGCCGTAGGTGAACCGCTTGCCGATGGTGCGGAAGGTAGAGAGCAGTCCTTCGCCCAGAGAACCGGTGAACAGAGAGGGTTCGGTGGAGCTGTCCCAGGTGAACTGTCCCGGCTCGGCACAGAACTCCACGATCTGCCCCTGCTCCACGATGATCATGCACTGTCCGTCGGCCACCACGATCCCGGAGCCGTTCGAGATGATGTTGTCGCTGCCGGAACGGTTGGAGGAACGGGACGAAATGCGTTTTTGTCCCTTGACCATGAGTACGTCGTTTTCCAGCGCATCGCAGTAGAAAAACTCCTTCCACTGGTCTGCCAGCGTACCGCCGATCGCACCGCCTATAGCCTTGATAAGTCCCATCGTATAAATCTCCTTTACATCGTACAAATTGCATACTGTCGTACTTTGTCCTATAGTATAGCACATTTTTGGCGAAAATGCAGTAGGAAAACGGGAAATAGTTTGTTAAAATTTCATGAGAGACCGGAGAAGAAAAAATGGGTCTGTTCCTCGGTGAGAGAATTTCCAATAAATTGCATAAAAATTCCTTTCCGAAAAGCCACATATTTTTCTGCCATTCCTCTTGCCATGATTGCGAAAACGTGGTATACTATAGTGGTAAGAATACATACCCCATATCCTTTTTTATGGAACAGGAGAATACATATGGAACGTAGAGTTGGAACTGTATCTCGTGGGATCCGTTGTCCCATCATTCGGGAAGGCGATGACCTTTCGCAGATCGTAACGGATTCTGTGCTGGAAGCGGCTGCTGCTGAGGGCTTTTCGCTCCGGAACCGGGACGTGATCGCTATGACCGAATCCATCGTAGCCAGAGCCCAGGGCAACTATGCCTCTGTGGACGCCATTGCTGCGGATGTAAAAGCCAAGCTGGGTGGAGGCACCATTGGTGTGATCTTCCCGATCCTTTCCCGGAACCGTTTTGCCATCTGCCTTCGTGGGATCGCCAAGGGTGCCAAGAAGATCGTACTGATGCTGTCCTATCCCTCTGACGAAGTGGGCAATGGTCTGATCACCCTGGACCAGGTAGACGAGGCTGGGATCAATCCCTTCACGGATCTGCTGACCCTGGAGAAGTATCGGGAACTGTTCGGCGAGAATAAGCATCCCTTCACCGGTGTAGACTATGTACAGTACTACGGCGACCTGATCCGGGAATGCGGTGCCGAATGTGAGATCATCTTTGCCAACGACTGCCGCAGAATTCTCGACTACACCAAGGACGTGCTGTGCTGCGACATCCACTCTCGTGCCAGAACCAAGAGACTGCTCCGTGCAGCAGGTGCCAACCGTGTCTGCGGTCTGGACGACATTCTGACGGCTCCTGTAGACGGCTCCGGCTTCAATGCACAGTTCGGGCTGCTGGGTTCCAACAAGTCCACCGAGGACAAGATCAAGCTGTTCCCCCAGGATGCCACCGATCTGGTGAACGCCATCCAGAAGAACATCATGGAAAAGACCGGCAAGCTGGTAGAAGTTATGGTGTATGGCGACGGCGCATTCCAGGATCCGGTAGGGCACATCTGGGAGCTGGCTGACCCCTGTGTATCTCCGGCCTACACCGCAGGTCTGGAAGGCACGCCCAACGAGATCAAGCTGAAGTATCTGGCAGACAACGACTTTGCCGACCTGTCCGGGGATGCTCTGAAGGACGCTATTGCCGGCCGGATCAAGTCCAAGAAGGCCGACCTGGTAGGCGACATGGCTTCGCAGGGCACGACCCCCAGAAGACTGACCGACCTGATCGGTTCTCTGTGCGACCTGACCAGTGGCTCCGGTGACAAGGGTACGCCCGTTATCCTGGTACAGGGTTACTTTGATAACATGACGGACTAAGGAAAATAAGAAGTCAGAAATAAGAAGTGAAATAAGAAGTGGAATAGGACGTTTTTGACACGGCATGTAGCATTTCGGTGGAATTTCCAAGTATTCCCAAAAACTGTATGGCATCACTGAAATGATATTTCGTTTGTCCGTTTCGTTCCACGATAGGTTATAGACGATATACAAGTCAACGCTGATGCGGGTTGCAAACTTGCCTAAAAAGCCATAGATCTTAGCTTTTTGGCTCGTCTTCTCCAGTAGATCAGCATTGACATAAGAGAATGAGAGGATACAGTATGGATTCCAATAAGAGACCCGATACCATGGAACGGATCACGACCGTAGCGCTGGCCAATGCGTTTATTGACGAGCAGATCGCCGCTATCCGGAAGCAGGTAGGTGATGGCAAGGTGCTGCTGGCGCTGTCCGGCGGTGTAGACAGCTCTGTGGTGGCCGCACTGCTGATCAAGGCCATTGGCAAGCAGCTGGTATGTGTACACGTGAACCACGGTCTCATGCGCAAAGGCGAAAGCGAACAGGTCATCAAGACCTTCAAGGATGAGCTGGATGCCAACCTGATCTACATCGATGCAACGGATCGGTTCTTAGACAAGCTGGCAGGCGTGTCGGATCCGGAGCAGAAGCGGAAGATCATTGGCGGCGAGTTCATCGAGGTGTTCGACGAAGAAGCCGGCAAGCTGACCGACGTGAAGTTCTTGGCCCAGGGCACGATCTACCCGGACATTCTGGAAAGCAAGGGTGTGAAGGCGCACCACAACGTAGGCGGTCTGCCGGAGAAGTATGACTTCGAGCTGGTGGAACCTGTCAAGCTGCTGTTCAAGGACGAAGTGCGTGTGGTAGGTAAGGCACTGGGTCTGCCGGACGAGATGGTATATCGTCAGCCGTTCCCGGGTCCCGGTCTGGGTGTACGCTGCCTGGGTGCCATCACCAGAGACAGACTGCACGCTCTGCGGGAAGCCGATGCGATCCTGCGGGAAGAGTTTGACAACTGCGGTCTGGTCGGCAAGGTATGGCAGTACTTCATCGCTGTACCGGACGTCAAGAGCGTAGGCGTCAAGGATGGCAAGCGGTACGAAGGCTGGCCGGCGATCATTCGTGCGGTCAACACCACCGATGCCATGAGCGCCACCATCGAAGAGATCCCCTACGCCGTCCTGCACAAGATCACGGATCGGATCACCCACGAAGTCGACGGCATCAACCGGGTACTGTACGACCTGACTCCCAAGCCGATCGGCACCATTGAGTGGGAATAATTTCGCAAGACTACTTTCCCGGCTGTAGAGCCGTAAAAGTCCCGTTTTTGTGAAGTTGTGGCAACGATTTGGCAA
>CAZLED010000042.1:0-19086 GCA_964558485.1 uncultured Ruminococcus sp.
GGTAGCAGGGTACATCGGACAAACGGCCATCAAAACCGCCAAGGTCACCGAAGAGGCCATGGGCGGTGTGCTGTTCATCGATGAAGCCTACACATTGACATCCAAATCCGAAAACGATTTTGGTTACGAAGCGGTGGATACCATCCTGAAAGCCATGGAAGACAACCGGGACGACCTGGTGGTCATCGTGGCAGGGTATACCGAGCTGATGGAGGACTTTGTGGATTCCAATCCGGGGCTCCGTTCCCGGTTCAACAAGTACCTCCATTTTGACGACTATACCGCCGAAGAAATGACCGGGATCTTCACCTTGCAGTGCCAAAAGAGCTGCTATACATTGGACGAAGATGCCAAGGCAGAGCTGCAGTCATATTTCGCAGCGGTGTCTGCGGAAGCCGGCGAATTTGGCAATGCACGTGGTGTGCGCAATACCTTTGAGAAGATCCTCACGACCCAGGCCAATCGGGTAGCGGTCATGGAAAAGGTCACCAAGGAGGATCTGATGCAGATCACCAAGGAAGATGTGCAAAACGCTGTGTACCCTGACCCGGCTGCAAATTCCACAGATGCAGATAAGACAGATGCATAACAAGATAAGGCGAATGTCTAATCACGGGTCCTATCAAAAGACACCTGTCTAAAAACAACAAAGAGGTAAGAAAATGCGCAACGGTACCCCCTATTACGACATCGACGGAAACGTGATCCATGCCCACGGCGGTCATATGCTGCACCACGATGGCTGGTACTATTGGTACGGCGAAGACCGCAGAGACAATGTTTACGTTTCCTGCTACAAAAGCAGGGATCTGAAAAACTGGCAGTTCTGCTCCCATATTCTGACCACCGACACGCCCACAGCCTACACCGATGGCAAGTTCGACCTGCGTCTGGCAAATCCAGATGCAGCAAATGGCAAAGTGAACATCGAACGACCCAAGGTGGTGTACTGTGCCAAGACCGGCAAGTTCGTGCTGTGGGCCCATTACGAAAACGGCGTGAACTACCTGGATGCCCGGTGCTGCATCGCATCCTCTGACAGACCGGACGGTGGCTTCACCTATCATGGCAGCTTCAATCCATACGGCCATATGTCCCGGGACTGCACACTGTTCACGGATCTGGAAGGCGATACCTACTTCATCTCTGCGGCCCGGGACAACGCCGACCTGCACATCTATCGCCTGACCGAGGACTGCCTCAACGTAGACGAACACGTGCGTACCCTGTTCCAGCATGAGTTCCGGGAAGCGCCGGCATTGTTCACCCACAATGGCGAATACTACATGATCTCCTCCTACTGCACCGGCTGGGCACCCAATCAGGCCAAATGGTCGAAAGCCACACGGATGGACGGCCGTTGGACGCTGCTGGAAAATATCGGCGACGAGACCACCTATCGTTCCCAAAGCGCCTTTATGCTGGAAGTAAATGGAAAGATCTACTACGTAGGCGACCGTTGGGGTGGCAATGGAGAGAAATATTTCACCTCCACCTATATCGTGCTGGAGGTCCGTTTTGACGACGATGGAAAACCCTATATGGAGTGGCAGGAAGAAAGCGAAATTTTCTAGGGCTTGTTTGAAAAATAAAGGTTTAAGCAAACACGGACTACATAGAGAAAATGCGCCGATCGCTTGCAGGTATGGCGGCATTGGTGCGTCTTCCATATGACTTTGCGATCACACAATAAGAAAGGATATACGAATATGAAAATCGGTGCACAATTTTATACGATCCGGGATTTTTGTACGAACCTGGACGATTTTGCAGAAAGCCTGAAGAGAGTGGCAGATATCGGCTACACAACCGTGCAGATCTCCGGCACCTGCGCCTATGACCCGGCCTGGCTGGGCGAGCAGCTGAAGAAGAACGGCCTGACCTGTGGGATCACCCACTACAACTACAACCGCATCGTGAACGAGACCGAGGCTGTCATCGCAGAGCATTCTGCTTTCGGCTGCAACTACATCGGCATCGGCGGCTTTTTTGGTGGCGTAGATGGTCTGCCGAAGTTTGTGGAAGAAGCCACACCGGCTGCCAAAAAGATCCGGGAAGCCGGCAAGCTGTTCATGTATCACAACCACAACTGGGAGTATGAGAGCAAATGTGCCGACGGTCGTACCGTGATGGAAAACCTGGCAGACGCATTCCCGGCCGATATCATGGGCTTCACGCTGGATACGTATTGGGTCAAGTACGGCGGCTACGAACCTCTGGAAGAGATCAAGCGCTTGCAGGGAAGACTGCCTTGCGTCCACTTCAAGGATATGTTCGTGGACGGAAGCGAACGGAAGATGTCCTGGGTCGGCGGCGGCAATGCCCTGAACTTCGAAAAGATCGCAGCAGCCTTCATCGATGCCGGTTCCCAGTACGCCTATGTGGAGCAGGACAACTGCAACGGCGAAGATCCCTTCGATTGCCTGAAGAAGAGCTACGATTACCTCCGTTCCATCGGCCTGGATTGATCCCCAATTCGCAATAGCAGCAAAATAGACGGCTGCCTAAATACAAAAAGGCGGCTGCCTACTTCAATAGACGAATGCCTATTTCATGTACAAAAGGAGCAAAGGACCCAAAATGATGATGAAATCCGCAACCGATACATATACGCTGTCCAACGGCGTACACATCCCCTGCCTTGGCTACGGTACCTGGCAGACACCTGCTGACGTAGCAACAAACTGTGTAAGCTACGCCCTGCAGCAGGGATACCGTCACATCGATACCGCCGCAGCCTATGGCAATGAATTCAGCGTAGGCGAAGGCATCCGTGCCTCCGGTGTGCAAAGAGAACAGATATTTCTGACCACCAAGCATTGGATCACCCACAGAGGATATAAAAAGACCCTGGAAGCCTGCGATGATTCTCTCCGGGCACTGGGTGTGGACTATATCGACCTGTACCTGATCCACTGGCCGGCCGTTGCCAAGATTGCCGAGAACTGGGAAGAGATCAACGCAGACACCTGGCGTGGCTTTGAAAAGCTGTACAAGGACGGCAAGATCCGTGCCATTGGCGTGTCCAACTTCCTGCCTTCTCACCTGGAAGCTCTGAAGAAGACTGCCGAGATCCTGCCCATGGTCAACCAGATCGAATTCCATCCGGGCTACACCCAGAACGAAGTGGTGGAATATTGCAAAGCGAATAATATTTTGGTAGAAGCATGGAGCCCGCTGGGTTGTGGTAAGCTGCTGGCCAATCCCCAGATCGACGAGATCGCCAGATGGCAGGATTGTTCCCCTGCACAGCTCTGCATCCGGTACGCACTGGAAAAGGGACTGCTGCCGCTGCCCAAGTCTGTAACGCAGACCCGGATCGTGGAAAATATGCACGTGTTCGGCTTCAACCTGCGTCCCGAAGACATCAAGACCATCGATGCCATGGAAGAGACCGGCTTCAGCGGATTCTATCCGGAGGATGCCCCGGCCGATGCCCTGTAAAAGAAAAGGTAGACAAACGCCGAAAAAACGTGAACCATCGGTGATCTTTAGATCCACCAGTGATCCAACCATGTAAATAGCACATGTGATAACCAGAGAAAAAGCAGATCGTTCTTCTCAAAAAGGGAAGAATGGTCTGCTTTTTCTGTGCGCCGCCAAACTTTCAGCAGCAACCGAAGGAGAAAATTACTTAGCGCTCATCGTGTTTTCGTAGGACTCAATCATCTTCTTCACCATCTGACCACCGATGGACCCGGCTTCCCGGCTGGTGAGCTGGCCGTTGTAGCCCTGGTTCAGCTGCACACCGACTTCGTTGGCGGCCTGCATCTTGAACTGCTCCATAGCAGCCTTTGCTTCCGGAACTACGATCTTGTTTGTCTTCTGTGCCATACTTGTTTTCTCCATTCTTTTGTGTGAGATTTTGTTTTCGAGAACCGATTGCTCTGTTCTCTGGTCATATTATGAACCTGTTGTGTCTGCATTATGAATGGGAATTTTTGTTTTTGTATGAAAGACAACGCTGTCACGATCGAAACAAATATCGATACCATAAGAAAACGTGAGCGGGTGCCAGAAACACCAAACTCACGTTTTCCTATATAGTCCTTACACCAGTTTTCCCATGGTGTAGGCTTGCTCCAGGATCGGCTGACCTAAGATCGCTCCTTTCTCATATACACCGCCGCCGATGAGCACACCTTTCTCCACGGCACCTTCCACACAGTCGGCATAGCCACGGAAGCAGGCCAGCGTGGTTTCGGCAGAGGACGCCGCTTCGTCCGCCATGGTTACAATATAGTAGAATTCCTTGTCCTTCACTTCCAGCCAACGTGCGACCGTACGGTCGATCACCGCTTTCAACTGCGCATCGATGGCGTAAAAGTACACCGGACTGGCCAGCACCAGCACATCCGCATCGATTATTTTTTGCAAAACCTCTGCCATGTCGTCCCGGATCACGCAGGTACCGTTCTCTTTGCAGGCATAGCAGGCTCTGCAGTACCCAATGTTCTTTTCAGCCACACGGATCTTCTCCACCAAATGCCCGGCTTCTACGGCACCTTTGGCAAACTGATCACACAAAATATCCGAATTTCCTTCTTTCCGGGGACTGCCGGACAGGATCAAAACTTTTTTCTGCATTGTGTCACCTCACTGCAGCGCTGCGCCATCGTGGAACGCATTGCCCACCTTTTCGCCCAGCACATGATAGGTGTGATTCATGCCGTCAAACGTAATGGGACGCAGCTTCATGGGATCGATGTTGCCGTCGGTCAGAACGCTTTCGTCCGCACAAACATTAACCACCTTGCCCACCAACCGGCAGGTCTCCGGATCGTAGCTGACCAGCGTACATTCTACAGCCATGGGCAGCTCTTCGATGATGGGCGCATCCACAAAGGCACTCTTCACCGTGTGAAAACCAGCCTTTTCCAGCTTGTCTGCCACTGTGTTGCCGGATACCATGCCCACATAATCGCAGGGAACTACCGTGTCCGCCGTAGCCATGCTGACCGTAAAGGCCTTTTTCACAAGGATATTCTTTACCGTCTTGTGCCCGGCACTCAGACACATGGAGATCTCGTCGGCTTCACTGATGCCACCCCAAGCCGCATTCATAGCATCGGGTGTACCGTTTTCGTCGTAGGAGCCAATGATGAACACCGGCTGGGGATAGAGGATGGGCTTTGCACCAAAATTCTTACGCATAAAATTGTCTCCTTTATTGCTTACCAATTTTTGTTTTCTTTGCTGCTGTCGTGCTGCTTCTTCCGTTCTTCCACCATTTTCACGAACCATTCCACCATATTGGGATCCGTGTGGGAGAAGAAGCTGCTTTGCTTTTTGTCCAGAGTCGCAATGGTCGCCATATCGTCTTCGCTGAGCGTGAAGTCGAATACATTGAAGTTTTCTTCCATCCGTTCGATGTGCGTAGACTTGGGGATCACCACAATGCCACGCTGCAAGTGCCAACGAAGGATCACCTGTGCTGCTGTCTTGCCATATCGTGCACCAATGGCAGCCAGCTCCGGCAGCTCGAACATACCGCCACGACCTTCTCCAAACGGCGCCCAGGCTTCCAGCTGTATACCATATTTGTCGTGCCAGGTCTTGGCTTCGATCTGCTGGTGATGCGGATGGATCTCGATCTGATTGACCATGGGCTTGATGCGGTTGAAGGAAGCAAAATCGACCATACGATCTGTGTAGAAGTTGGAGATGCCAATAGCACGGATCTTCCCGGCTTCATACAGCTCTTCCAGGGCCCGATAGGCACCGTAGGCGTCGCCAAAGGGCTGGTGCAGCAAACACAGATCCAGATAATCGACCTGCAGCTTCTGCATGGATCCCAGCACAGACGCCTTGGCTGCCTCGTAGCCATAATGCTCGATCCACACCTTGGTGGTCAAAAAGATCTCATCTCGTGCAATGCCGCTTTTGGCAATGGCAGTTCCCACTTCTTCTTCGTTGAAATAGCTTTGCGCCGTATCAATGAGCCGATAGCCCACCTGCAGAGCATCCCGTACACAGCGTTCGCATTCGGCTTTGGTCACCTGGTATACGCCATACCCCAGCTGCGGCATCTTTACCCCATTGGATAATGTGATGTAATGCATATGTATTCCTCCATTTCTATTCCTGTATTCTGTCCGTGTCAAACGAGCATCCTGCATGGAGACATCATTTTTACAGCCAGACATTACTTTTGCGCTTCCTCTGCTTCGTCACCCCAGACCTCCTTGGCCATACGGAACGCAGCCCATGCCTTCGGCCAACCGGCGTAAAAGGCAGCATGGGTCAGGATTTCCGCAATTTCTTCCTTCGTGATCCCGTTGGCCTTGGCAAATTCCAGATGGTGCCGGAACGAGGCGTCGGTCAGTCCCTGTGCCAGCAATGCCGTTACCGTCACAATCGACCGATCGCGCAGAGACAGCTTGTCCTCCCGGCTCCATACCTCTCCAAACAACACATCATCGTTCAGCTCTGCAAATTTGGGTGCAAAGTCTCCCAGCGCATTCCGGCCGGCTGTTTGCTTGATCGCCATATTTTTCCTCCTATTTTCCATTTTCACTTGTATTTCGGTTTCGTTTCTGCTATAATGATACCACCTGAACCTGACTTTAGGTCAATAGGTTTGGCAAAAATAATTGTAAACAATTTGTGAGGAACGTGTATGTATACGATCGGACAGGTATCGGAAATGTTTGGTTTGCCCATTTCCACGCTGCGGTATTACGACAAACAAGGGCTGTTTCCCCATATGGAACGCACCTCCGGCATCCGAAAATTTGGCGAAAGGGAACTGGAGGCCATCCGGATCATCGAATGCCTGAAGCGCTCCGGCCTGGAGATCCGGGACATCAAGCAGTACATGGATTGGTGCCAGGAAGGTGCCTCCACGTATCCACAGCGCAGAGAACTGTTTGAAAAGCAGAAGAAAACCGTAGAAGCAGAGATCGAGCATCTGAACAAGGTTTTGGATATGATCAGGTTTAAATGTTGGTTTTACGAACAGATCCTGGCAGACGGCGACGAGACCCGTGTGCGCAGTATGCTGCCGGATAAGCTGCCCGAGGAGATCCAAAAGGCATACGACCACGCCCACGAATAAACTGGCCACGGATGCACCGGATCGGCACACCTGAATTTTGGGTATGAAGCAGGCAAATTTCCCGTGAAAATTTCCTGGGAAAATTTATCATTTCCTGTTGACAAACGACGGCAAATCATGTACAATAATACCAGATTCGATCACTGTGCATGGATGGGGCCGTTTGTGGTTCCGTTTTTCCATAGAAAATATTTCTAAGCATCATGAAGTACGCATTCATGTATGTAGTGCGTGCTTGTGCATACAATGGTTATGCAGAAAGGATAGGTTCATTATGAAATTTTCCGCAGCAGGCGGCTGGTTTGGCGGCGACTGGTATCAGAACGTTCGCACCGGCGCAAAGTATGGTTTTCAGGCAGTTGAACAGCTGGGTTGGGCACATCTGGATCTGGCGAAGGCAAAGGCTACATTGGACGAGACTGGCGTGACCTCTACCTGTATCATCATCCAGTCCAGAGAGAACCCCGACTACAATACCCAGATGGCATGGACCCACGGCATGGTCTGGAAGGACACTCGTGAGATCTTCATCGAATCCTTCAAGGAATCTGTGGCTGCTGCCAAGATCATGGGCGTACCCAATATCTGTGCTACCGTCGGCAATCTCCGTAGTGACGTTTCTAGCGAAGAACAGTTCGATACCTGCGTAGGTACTCTGAAGGAGCTGTCCAAGATCGCCGAAGCCGAAGGCATCATGATCGTGCTGGAACCCCTGAACATCCTGGTGAACCACATGGGGTATTACCTGGTGACCACCGAACAGGCCGTGGCTATGATCAAGGCTGTCGATAGCCCCAACTGCAAGATCCTGTTCGATATCTATCATCAGCAGATTTCCGAAGGCAACGTGATCCGCAATATCCAGAACAACATCGATCTGATCGGTCACTTCCACATCGGCGATAACCCGGGCAGAAACGAACCTGGCACCGGTGAGATCAACTACACCAACGTGTTCAAGGCCATCCGGGAAAAGGGCTACGACAGATATCTGGCGTTCGAATGCGGCCGTACCGTTCCCGTACCGGAACTGATGGTGAATATGCACAACCTGATCGATCCTTTCGACGTAAAGTGATCGCACGACTTATCATTTCATAGCATCTTTGGATCCATAGACAGCCGGACTTGTGCGTTTTTTCGGAAACGTGCAAGCACCGGCTTGTGATATTTTATATGCAAATATGAGTATTGTACGAATAAACCGTGACGATAGTGTATCCAATAAAGCACCGATCGCCCATGGTCCCGTGCCATATCTCGGAGTAGTGGAGGTATTTATGAATCACGAAGCCATTCAAAATATGCTGAACCGGAAAAGCTGCCGGCAGTTCACCAAGGAACAGATCGATCCGGAAAAGCTGGATATTATTCTGCAGTGCGGCACCCATGCACCCACCGGACGAAATGCCCAGTCGGCCCTGATCGTAGCCGTACAGGACAAAGAGACCCGTGACATCCTGTCTCGCCTGAATGCCCTTGGCGGCGACAATGATCCGTTTTATGGTGCGCCCACCGTGGTCATCGTGTTGGGGATCAAGGACGGCTGCACGCCCATGGAAGACGGCTGCCTGATCATGGGCAATATGCTGAACGCCGCATACGCCTGCGGTCTGGGCTGCTGCTTCATCCACCGTGCCAAGCAGATGTTTGAGACCGAAGAAGGGAAGGACCTGCTTGCCAAATGGGGCATCACCCAGGAAGTATTCGGCATTGGCTGCATGATCCTGGGCAATATCGAAGGAGACCTGCACCCGGATCTGGAAAGAAAGCCCGATTACATCCGCATCATCCGATAAACTATACCATTCGGAATTCATTTAATTCATGAAAAAACGGTTCGGTATGCTTTTGACTGCCAGTCTGGCTGCCAGTCTGGCTGCCAGTTTGACGGTCGGTTTGTGCTTCGGCATGGCATTGTCTGTATCGGCGATCTACACGATCGATCCGGCATCGGAAACGATACGAAGTTATAAGCAGGTGTACAATGCCATCTACGAGGCCATCGACGCCCAGCAGTCCTATTTGGATGTGTCCCGGTGGAAGATCAAGGACTATGAGATCATGTACATCTTTACGGATGTCATGTACAATAGCCCGGAGTTTTTCTATGCCGATCAGAAGCTGGTGTATCGCTACAACACCAAGGGCTACGTCACTTCCTTGTCCTTCTCCTACAATATGTCCTTGACCAAACGAACCGAATGTCAGACATTTTATGAGCAGGAGATCTCCTATCTGGTACAGGAAGTGGAAGCCTATGCCATGTCCGATGCAGAAAAAGCGCTGTACGTGCACGATGCGCTGATCTCGTCGTATGCATATGATACAGAGGAAACGATCTTTGATGCGTACAATTTTTTGAAAGAACGAAAAGGCGTGTGCCAGGCGTATGCCCTGTGCTACATGGCCGTGATGCGGGAGCTGGATATCCCCTGCTATATGGTCATCAGCCAGGAAATGAACCATTCCTGGAATCTGGTGCAGATCGATGGGGAATGGTATCATGTGGATTTGGTCTACGACGACCCCCAGCCGGATCGACCGGGGCAGGTGCTCCACGATCACTTTTTGTTGTCGGACGATGGGATCGCTGCCGACCATGGACAGGGTACCCATTGGGGTTGGCGCAGTATGCTGATGTGCAAGGACGAATCCTATGCCGACCGGTTTTGGCAAGCCAGCGATACCCGTATGCTGTATCTGAACGACCGTTGGTACTACGTGGACGATACCGACGGACAATTGTACCGTGTGTTCTTCTCCGGCTTCAATCGACGTACCATCTATACCTTCACCGAGCATTGGTATGTAGATCCGGCAGGTACCTGTGGCAGCGACGATCCCTATTGGAAGGGTCTGTACACCGGTCTGGGCCTGTACAACGGCTACCTGTATCTGAATACGCCGACTGTCATTTTGCGTGTCCATCCGATCACCGGTGAGACTATGGAGCTACTGCATCTGGATGACACTACCATGAACATCTACGGCATCGACGTATGGGCGAACTATTGGAAGAATCAAATGGACTACCTGGTTGGTGACACGCCTGACCGCAATACCACCGCCTATATCGAGTCCATTCCCATGCGCTATACCGAAGAGGAAGCGGTGGTGGAAAACGTGTTCCTGCCGTTCTCCGACGTGTCCCGGGTATCGCCATACTATCGTGCCGTGGAATACCTGTACGAAAACCACATCATGAACGGCCTGTCGCAGACTGCGTTTGCACCGGGCAGCACCATGACCAGAGCCCAGTTTGCCGCCATACTCAGCCGTCTGCACCGATACGACCCTGCGACCTACAGCGGTGCGGTCCTGTACACCGATGTGGCGCCCACCAGTTGGTATGCACCCTATGTGGATTGGGCCACAGTCAGCGGCTATATGACTGCCACGCACGATGGTCAGTTTGATCCGGAGGGAACGGTCAGCCGGGAAGAGCTGTATGCCATCCTTGCCTCGGTATGCCGCAGTATGGAATGTGGGATCGAAACGACCATGCAGCTGCAGACTGTCGATCGTGACGCTGTGTCGGATTGGGCCGTCAGTGGGGTAGACTATTGCTATACCAATGGCCTTGTGCCGGAGAAATACCAATATGCCCTGAACCCCATGGGTGCCGTGCAGCGTGGTGAAATGGCAGACGTGCTCTATCGATTCTGCCTGTTAGCCTATGGGGACACACCATAAAAGGAAGTTTTGCCCATGAAAAAAACAAGTGCACTGCTGCTGGCTCTGCTTTTGACAGGTTTCTTGTCCGGACTCCTGTCCGGCTGCAGCGCAGATCCCACCACAGATATCGATCCTGCCACACTGTCGGAGGATACCTTTGCCACGGATAGCGGCGAGCACTCCGTGCGGATGTTGTTTGTAAATGCCGGCAAAGCGGACTGTACGATCCTGGAAGCGGACGGCAAGACCTACCTGATCGACACCGGTGAGGACAGCTCCGTACCCCAGATATTGGCAGCTCTTGCCTATATGGAGACCGAAGCCATCGAAGCCGTGTTCCTGACCCATTCGGATAAAGACCATATCGGCGGCTGGGACGGCATCCAGAAGCGTTACCCCATCGGCAAACTGTACACCGCCGCCATCAACGAAGCACCGGACACCTATGCCGCCTTGGCCGACGAGATCCCCTATGAGACCCTGACACCCGGTCAGTCTGTGCCCATCGGAGACGAAGGTCTGTACCTGGACGTACTGTGTCCCATCACATTGTATCCGGAGGAAGAAAACAACAATTCACTGATCCTGCGGCTGGATTTCCAGCGGCTGGACAGTGGGGAAGAAACGGTACTGTTCACCGGCGACATGAAGGAGATCGAAGAAGCCGATCTGTTGTCCACCGGTTACGATCTGGACTGCGACATCCTGAAGGTGCCGTACCATGGCCGCAAAGGCGCCAGCAGTCAAGCTTTCTTAGCTGCCTGTACACCAAACCTTTCCATCATTTGCTGTAATACCGAGACCGATCCGGACACCGCAAATGAAAAGGTCATCGCTCGCCTACGCCAGACTGGGGAAGTACGCCTGACAGAAGACGCAGACCTGGGCTGGTGCATCGATCTGCAAGGTGCATTTCGGTATATCACCAATGCAAAAATCGAAGTTTCTCCCACTGCCAGTCTCACGATCACCGATGTATCCATCGAGAACCAGACGATCACCATTGAGAATACCGGCGACACCACCGACCTGACAGGCTATTATCTCTACTCCGACCGAGGCAGTGAACTGTATGTTTTCCCGGATGGCTATATCCTGCCTGCCGGAGAAAGCGTGACCATAGGCTGTGTGGGCTCCAACGAAGCACTCATCTGGACAGGCGAGACCTGCGTGTGGCACAAATCGAAAAAGGACAATGCGATCCTGTACGACCGCTACGGCAACGAACTGGATACAAAACGAGCCAAATAACCACACAAAAATTGCTGTGTACAGGGAAGTCCCTACCACAGCAGTTTTTCTTGTGCATCACTATTTTGTTCTAATAAGTTGGATCACCGGAAACAGAACCCGTCCGTGTCACGCACTTCCAGTACTGCCATGTCTTCCGTTAGCCGTTCCCCATTGACCGATACATTCTCCACCAGGATATTCGAAAAACGGATCCCTTCCCGGCAGGACCAAATGCGAATGGGCAGTGGATATTTCCCATCTTCCCGCAACGGAATGGCCTCGTCAAAATACACCGCAATGTCCCGGCACACCACATCGTGGACCACACCGGCACGAATGCCATCCATATCCAGCTCTGTGAGGAGAGAATCGGGAATATGCCCCAGGTCGCCACCGTGTCGGGACTGCGCCATACCGGATTGGCAAACCCCACCAGTGCAGCGATCTCGATGTTGTTCTGCTGCGTATACACCGTGTCGTCGGTGCTTTGGTATTGGGATACTGTATAGGATTGTTCGTATTCCACACGGATATTTTCAAAGGTGATGTCGGAGATCTCCGCACAATCCCCATCCATAATGTCCATCGCTGTGTTCCCGGCACGCAGCAGGTCGCAGTCCCGGAAGGTGATGTCTCGGTACCGCTGGCACGCTGTCTCGATCCCCACTTCGCAGGTCTTGCCCCAGTCGCACCACAGCACGCAATGCTCCGCCAAAATATGCTCGTTGTTCGTCATCGCATACCGGTCGATGCCCTTGATGGTAATGGTGTCGTCAAAGGAGTGGATAAAGCTGTTGCGAATCGTGATATGCTGACAGTTCACGATGTCAATGCCGTCCGTGTTGTACCGCCACTGCCCAAAGATCTTGATCCCATCCACCTGTACGTCGAAGCAGTGGAACAAATTCAGGCACCAGATCGCAGAGTCCTTGCACAGGATCCCCTCGATCCGTAGATTCTTGCAATCGTAAAATTTCAAGTTCCCGTTTGTATAGGGCTCATAGCAATAGTTGTGAAACCGTGCCTCATTGCCATCGTCCAACACACCATTGCCGAAAATATGGATGTCGTCTGCATCCTCCGCATAGAGACAACCGAACACCAATGCATCCTTGTCCACATACACACTGTCGCCGGTGTGCAGCGTGACCTTGCCCGGCATATGGATACCAGGCCCGAAATAATGGGTCACCGCAGCCGGATCCGGGCAGGGGATCGGCCGGCTGTTGAAGATGTACAGACAGTGGTGATAGCTACCTACCTCCAATACCAATTGGCTGTCTACGGGTACCGTAAAGGTGATCTTTCCATCCTTTTCACCGGGCACGATCCCACGGGAATAGGGCTTGACCAGCACCCGGTCGTAGGGTCTTTTCGCTTCGATCGTCAGCGTCACCGGTTCGTCACTGACCAGATTGATAAAGGATGCCAGCTCTGTTTGGTCGATAGGCCGCTGGAACCCAGGCCATACCCGGTTCAGCGGATAGGCAGAGATCCGACAGGTATACACCGGCATTTCTTCCCCTTGTACCCAAACCGAATAATCCGCCGACAGCGGTTCTATATATTTGTAGTAGGATTTGGTATATTCGTGTGTAAAACGAGACCATGTGATCATGACATATCCTCCTTTTAGGAATGGCTATACTGAATATTCCGGCAATGGGCACCCACGGACAAACGGTAGCTGTCCGGCTCCGTGAGCAGTACACCATCGTGATACACATTCCGGATCATAATATCCGTGCAGCCAAATTCATCACTGTACCCGGCAAAATCGAATACCGGCATACCACCGCCATATACGTGAATGTCCTCGAACACCAGCGACCGGTTCTTTCCCCGTCTTGTACCACCAGCGGAATATTCGTGATGGAACAGCACATAGGCCCCGATCAACACAGGCGTGTATCCGGGTATGATCTCTCCATAGGGTACGTTGTCCAGATTCTGGATCCGTGGGATCGGTACGTCTTCGTCTACTTCTACCCGAATACGCCGATAGGTCACATCGTGTACATCCGCATAGTCCACGTTGCAGCAGTCTAAGATCGTCCCACAGGTGTGGATCACATCGCAATCTTCGAATACGATATCGCAAATTTCCTCTGCTCTCGTTTCTGCACCGATCTCCAGGCACTTGCCCCAGTCGTTCCAGATCACGCAGTCCCGCACCAGCACACGCCGGAACACATCATAGGACTGCCCATTCCGATACATCGCAGCCTGTACCGCCGCTTCCACATCGCCTTCGTAGTAGCAGTCAAAGCCCTTTACGCAAATGGAATCGTCAAAGGTACGCAGGAAGCAGTGTTCGATACAAACATCTTCGCAGTTGTGCATATCGATCCCATCGGAGTTGAACCGCCAGCAGCCAATGATCTTCACATTCCGAATGGTCAGTCCCCGACAACCGATGGGCCGCACATTGTACACCAGCGAATCCCGGATCGTGATGCCATCGATCAGAACGTTCGTGCAATATTCGAGCTGCACAGTGTGCTGCCGGGTCGCATTGTTCACCGCACTGTCGTTGTTTTCCGTGTGGGATTCGTAGAGAATGTGCTCCCGATTGTGGCTGTTGTCCAGAATCCCATGGCCGAAGATCCGAATGTCCTTGGCATCCATCGCCGTAATACAGCCGTACACCACCGCACCTTCTGCCAGATACAACGTATCTCCGGAATGCAGCTCGATCTGCCCCACCTCATGTACGCCCGGCGCAAAATACAGCGTATGTGTATCCTCGGCGGAAACACCATAGTCCTGTGCCGGATCTGCAAAAATGTGCAGCGCATTGCGTCGTCCATAGGGCTCTACCGTGCAATAGGCAGCGTGTGGCAGGGTAAAGCGAATGTGTCCGTCCACCGTGATCTCCGGTGTGATCCCCAGAGAATGGGGGCGAATGACGACATCTGTAAAGGGTTCCGGCGGCAGAATGTCGATCGTCACCGGTGCATCCATAGAGAAGGAAAGAAAATCGATGATCTCCGTTTGATCCAGGTCTCGCTGGTGTCCGGGCCAACGTCTGTTGTACGGTATCGCAGAAACACGTGCATGATTCGGTGTCGCAGGCTGTCCATCGATCTGCACCGTATATCCGACACGCTCTTTTTCCCCGGGCAAAGAACCGTATTGCCAAAGGTCGCAGGGCTGTACAGGATAAAGCTGATATGCCATAAAAAAGTACCACCTTTCATAGGTATATGGAAGATGTCTCCATTATAGCATCTTTGACGGAAAAGTGCAATACGTTTTCGACAAAAAACACAGAAGAATTCGATCGTCCTGTGCGTTTCTGTACGGAATGCACGAATGCACAGCCACACCAATTTTTGTTTGCAAATAGTCAAACAATGACGAACAGCATGGTGATACCATATGGGCAGACGTCACCACGACAGAAGCACCGGTCGCTGCACAGATCATATGTTTCCTTGCGGCTATAAGAAATCACTTTTTTTGTGCGAGATAAGAGTATCCTTCGCACCAAAGCAAAAGGAGCCCAATAAAGACCAAAAAAATTCCAACGGATTTTCCAAATCCTATTGTTTTTGCCGAAGAATATGGTATAATGTAGGCAGAGATATTTTTCAACCATTTCCCCGATCGTGGGATACATACAAGGAGGCTGCTATGCTTTTTGAAAATGGTGACCGGATCGTATTCACCGGTGACTCCACAACCGATTCGGACAGAGGCAGACCGGTAGGTGAAGGCTTGTGGGCCGGTACCGGCACCGGTTATGTTAGACAGATCGAAAATATTTTGAACGTTGTGTATCCGGATAAGTTGTTCTGGATCTCCAACACCGGTTGCGGCGGCAATACCAGCACAGATCTGCGCAACCGTTGGCAGAACGATGTGATGAACCTGAAGCCCGACTGGGTCAGCATCATGATCGGTATCAACGACATCTGGCGCCGCTTTGACTCTCCTGCTATTCGTTCTGCGCACGTGTACGAAAATGAATACCGGCAGAACCTTTGCGAAATGATGGAACGCACACTGCCTGTGGTCAAGGGCATGGTGCTCATTTCTCCGTACTATATCGAATCCAACCGGGAAGACCGTATGCGTGCCGCCACCGATGCATACATCGCCATCTGTGCCGAAGTCGCTAAGAAGTACAACACCGTGTTCGTGAACGTCCAGCAGGCCTTTGACGAGTATCTGCAGTATCGGCATTCCTCGTACATCGCCTGGGACAGAGTGCACCCCGGTCCCATCGGCAGTGCCATCATTGCCCGTGAATTTTTGAAAGCGGTAGGCATGGATCGTTCCTATATTTGATAAAACCCAAAAGGAGAGAGCAATATGGTAAAACTTGGATGCTGTATCCCCGGTGGTTCCTTTATGCCGGAAGGCGTGGCAGAGGTGCCCCAGTCTCCGGCCGAGCAGTTGGTTGCCAAGTGTCGCTACGTCATGGACTGCGGCTTTGACTATACCGAATGCGGCGGCATGATGCTGGCCGGCCTGACCGATGCCGAGCTGGACTGGCTCCTGACCGAGGACGCCAAAAAGCCACTGGGTCTGTACGCCGTCAACAGCCTGTTCCCCGGCACCTATAAGCTGGCGGACCCTGGCGACACCACCACGGATATCCAGACCTACGTAAAGCACCTGATCGATGTGCTGTCCAAATTGGGGATCCGATATGCAGTATTTGGCAGTGGCGCCGCAAGATCCATTCCCGATACCATGGAGCGAGAAGTGGGTGTAGAGAACCTGCGCCACTTTATGCAGTTTTTTGCCGACTACGCCGAGCCCCGTGGCGTCACGCTGGTGATCGAACCGCTGCGTGCCCGGGAGACCAATGTGTTCCGCACCGTGCCCGAATCGGATCTGGAAGTGCAGCACATGGATCGTGCCGGTGTCCAGCTTCTGGCCGATGCATTCCATATGGCAGAAGAAGGTACCGACCCAGAGGTGATCGAGAATTGCAGCGGTAGATTGCGGCATTGTCACATGGCAGAAGCGCCGGATCGTACCTGTCCCGGTCAGCCTACCACAGGGGATATCCGTTTCAACCAACGCTTTGCCGCTGCCCTGAACCGCATGGGCTACACTGGTGGTGTGTCGGCAGAATGCTCGTTCACCGATTTTCAGAAAAATGTACCGGAGATCCTGACCTATATGCAGGAGCTCTTTCCCAGAGAGGAGAATTGACCATGGCTATTTTGTATACAGCAACCACTGCGCTGCAGGAAGAACCGGTGTTTTTCACCGCTGATATTCCGGCAAGTGACAATCCCCTGTGCGGTTTTGCCACCTCGGACGGACGCTATTTTCCGGCACAGATCCTGCCTTGTGGTACGGTGTGCGCGATCCTGACTGCTGCCGAAGGAGAAGAGCTGTCTCTCTCTCCCGTGTACGGCAAAATGAACAGCATCGCCTGCCAGGTAGAGGAGAAGCAAAGCCGGCTTACCATCACCATTGCCGATAAGCCCGTAGCCGGATACTGCTGGGACACCGCACTGTGGAAGCCCTATTTTGGTCCGCTCACCGACGACGACGGCGATATGTTCACACGCCTGGACTTCACCGCCAAAGAGCATCCCCACCACCGCTCCATTTTCGTAGCCGTTGGCGATGTCAATGGCGTAGACCTGTGGAACGAACCGGAGAATTGCGGCATCATTCGCTGCGAAAAGATCGACAATGTGGTGACCGGCAATGCGTGTACATCCTTCACCACCCATAACCTGTGGACAGACCACGACAACCATCCGCTGCTGCACGAGACTACCCGGTATACCATGTACAACCAGTCCCAGGCTTGTCGGATGCTGGATATGGAGGTCACCTTCACTGCGGACTGCGGCAAGGTGGAATTTGGTCCCACCAAGGAAGCAGGCCCACTAGGGATCCGTATGCGTGATGAGCTCCGGGCAGACAAAGGCAGTGGCGTGATCACCAACTCCCGTGGCGGTCATGGAGAAAGCGAATGCTGGAGCAAGGAAGCCGAATGGTGCGATTACGCCGGGACCATTGGCGACAAGTTCTTCGGTATCACCGCTTTCGACCATAAGGACAACGAGCGGTATCCCACGACCTGGCACGTCCGGGATTACGGCCTGTTCGCAGCCAACAACCTGCACTTCAAAGGTGGCCTGACCATCGAAGCAGGGAAGACGCTGACCTACAAATTCCGCATCCTCCTGCGCCGGGACGAAATGTCCATGGACGAGATCGAAAGACGGTACCAGCGGTATCTGGGCGGCGACCGATAATCTACATACAAAAAGATCCGACATCGCATACTGGTGTGTGTCGGATCTTTTTTTGCTGTATAACTTAGTTTTTCAAAGACTGCATAGGTGCCGGGATGCGACCGCCACGATTCACAAACTTCTGGCTGGAACGGTCGTTGTGGAGCGGCATCACCGGACCACTGCCCAGGAGTCCGCCAAATTCCAGTTCCTCACCGATCTGCTTGCCAATGGCCGGGATCACACGCACCGCCGTGGTCTTGCTGTTGACCATACCGATGGCAGCTTCGTCTGCAATGATGGCAGAAATGGTGGCAGGGGAGGTCTCGCCGGGAATGATGATCATGTCCAGACCCACCGAGCAAACCGCCGTCATAGCCTCCAGCTTTTCGATGGTCAGATCGCCTGTGCGCGCCGCATGGATCATACCCGCATCCTCCGATACCGGAATGAAAGCACCGGACAGACCACCTACGTGCGAGGACGCCATCACGCCACCTTTTTTCACCGCATCGTTCAGCAGAGCCAGCGCCGCCGTTGTTCCATGGGTGCCACAGATCTCCAGACCCATTTCCTCCAGGATATGCGCCACAGAGTCGCCCACAGCCGGTGTCGGTGCCAGGGACAGGTCTACGATGCCAAAGGGAACGCCCAGCTTTTCCGAGGCGACCGTACCCACAAGCTGCCCCATCCGAGTGATCTTGAAGGCCGTCTTTTTGATCACATCCGCTACCTGAGACAGATCGGCATCCGGATACTTGGTCAGCGCAGACCGCACCACACCAGGTCCCGATACGCCCACGTGGACCACGCAGTCCGGTTCGCCAATGCCATGGAAAGCACCGGCCATAAACGGATTGTCCTCCGGCGCATTGCAGAACACCACCAATTTAGCAGGTCCAATGC
>CAZLED010000043.1:0-18846 GCA_964558485.1 uncultured Ruminococcus sp.
CAAAAAACCAACGAAAACGAAAAAACGGATCAACCCGTAAAAAATTATCTTATATGCCTTGACATAGCTGGGGAATTATGGTATAATTTCGGAAGAAGCATTCTGTTCATGTAGAGTGCAAAGTCAATTCATATTATGAAAATTTGTATGGAGGATTTTCATCATGAAAAAGTTTATGACCCTGTGCCTGGCTGCCCTGATGATGCTGGCCTCTGCTACTGCTATCGTGGCAGACGACGACATTATGCTGATCTCCGCAGAAGAAGATGCTGCTGTTGAAGCCGTAGCCGTTGAGGAAGTTGTTGTCGAAGAAAAGAAGGAGATCGTAGATCTGCTGGTGATCGACAAGGTATCCGGCAAGAATGACTCTCCCCTGTTCGTTACCGCTTTTGGTCGCAAGGGCGAATTCAAGTTCGATGAAATTGTTCCCGATGCGAGAAAAGCTCCCAGCAACAATCCCAATAGCCCCACTGGTAAGGCTGTAGTTCCCTTCGCATTCCCCAGACAGGTAACCATCACCGTTGATGCTGGCGAAAACGGCACTGTTAGCGTTCCTGCTAAGTTCTTTGCTGCTTGCAACTCTTCTCGTACCTTCAACATCACGGCCAACGAAGGCTATGAGATCGCCGACATCCTGGTAAACGGCGTAAGCTACGGTCCTGCTTACAGCGTAAAGCTGAAGAACATCCAGACTTCTATGGACATCGAAGTGGTGTTCGCTCCCATCGTTGTGGAAGAAGAAGTTGTTGAGACTGAAGTAGAAACCGAAGTTGTGGAAGTTGTAGAAGCTGAAGTTGTGGAGACCGAAGCAGAAGTTGAAGCTACTGAAACCGAAGCTGTAGAAGCCGAAGTTGTGGAAACCGAAACCGAAGCCGCTGAGACCGAAGCTGCTGAAACCGAAGCTGCTGACGCTGAATAAGCAATACATATTGAAAAAACAACAAAGCATGGGTGCGTTCATCCATGCTTTTGTTCATAGTGGGGCTGGTATTATGAAGAAACCTGTAGCGATCCTATGTCTTCTGGCACTACTGCTTTCCGTTTTCGGAATGTCCGCCTGCGGACTTTCCGCCTGCGGGAAGACGACTGTGGAGGACACCACACCGGTCACGGACACCACGCCTCAAAAGGAGACCGACACCGCCAACACGTTGACCGCCCAGCTGCAGAGACACCGGCTATGGTGGATACGAATACCGCATCATGGGCATCCAGCCGGGCGCACATTTCTACGCCAAGATCAACGCCAAGGCCAACGAGATCTGGTTTGCCGAGCAAACGGGTGACAGCTACAGCGATGCGGTATACACCCGAAATCTCCTGACCGAGGAGCTATTGGACGTAACCATCACGCCCATCTGGCAAGCCGACCGGGATGCCGTGGGTTCGCAGATCCAACAGGCGGCACAGGCAGGGGACGACATTGCGGACATGGCACTGACCTCTTTGGCGGTACACATGACCCAGGCCACCGCCGGGTACCTCCACAACCTCCATTCCCTTTCTGCGGTGCAGCTATGGGGAAGCTGGTATGACCAGGACATCGTCAAAAACTACAGCTACAAGGGCAACAAGCTCTACTGCGTCACAGGTGCCTACAATGTCTTCGACGACTATGGCGTGCCGGTGATCTTCTACGGCAAGGAGATCCTGACCAAAAACGGACTGGAGGATCCTGCCACCCTGGTACCGGAAGGAAAGTGGACGCTGGACGTAATGATGGAGATGGCAGAAGCTGTGACCGCTGACACCTGGGGCTATCTGGACAACACGGACTATTATCCCCATCTGTTGGGGGTGCGGGACAGCCTCGGACGCTGGTGGGGGACGATGGCGTACCGATGCTGAACGTGACCAGCGAAGCCTATATCAACGTGGGTGAAAAGGTATACGCTCTGGTCGTGGAAAGCAATGCCCGCTTCATCGAGCTGAACGCCACTTGCCGGGACATCATGAAGGAGAACCGGGGGCTGTTCTACTATGAGCTGCTGGGTGCGATCAACGAATTCCGGGATATGGAATCGGATTTCAGCCTGCTGCCCATGCCCAAGGCCGACGAAAGCAACCCCCGCTACACCTCTGCCATCAACCCGATCTGGGCAACCGCCATGGCGATCCCGATCACCGTATCGGACAGCGAACGAGCCGGCACGATCCTGGATGTGCTCAGTGCCTTCTCCGTGGAAACCGTGGACACAGCGCTGAACGAGCTGCTATTGGGTTCCAAGCTGGTGCGGGATCCGGGCACGCTGGAGATGCTGTCCTACGTACTGGACTCCAAGGTATACGACTGGGCGAACGGCTTCTCCTGGGCCTTCAAGATCCAAAGTGCGCTGTATAGCCAGGCCAATAGCAATTCCTTCATTCTGGCATCCAGCATGCAGTCCGCAGCACCGGCGGCGCAAACAGCCCTGGACGAATTCTTAGCAAGTTTGGATGTACTGCCGTAAGGATACATCCGCAACATACACACCTCTTACACAAAGGAGAATCAACATGGATATCACAAAATACTATGCGATCCCCGGCGAAGAACCGCTGGACGAGATCAAGAAGGACGGTGGCTTTTTCGGGATCTTCCGGACGGTCGCCTGCATCGGAGACAGCCTGTCCTCCGGCGAAATGGAATCTCTGACCGAGGAAGGTGCCAAGGGATACCACGACTACTTCGAATATTCCTGGGGTCAGTACATGGCAAGAGCGGCTGGGAACACGGTCTACAACTTCTCTCGCGGTGGCATGACGGCAAGGGAATATGTAAATAGCTTTGCAGAAGCACAGGGCTTCTGGGACGAAAAGCTGGCGGCACAGGCCTATGTGGTGGCACTGGGGGTCAACGATCTGCTGAATGACCATATGCCCGTTGGCACCATCGATGACGTGCGCATGGATGAACCCGAAGGAGCGTTCCCGGAAAACTTCGCCGGCTACTATGGCAGACTGCTTGCCAAGTACAGAGCCATTGCACCGAAGGCACGGTTCTTCCTGATGACCATGCCCCAGGACGGCACCGACAACGCCATGAAGAAGGTCCACGCAGCACTGCTGTACCAGATCGCTGAGAAGTATCCCTTTGTGTACGTGCTGGACTTTGAGCGGTATGCGCCCCGTCACGATGCCCAGTTCCACCGGTACTTCTACATGGGTGGCCATCTGAACGCCGCCGGGTATCAGCTGACGGCTTGGCAGACCATGACCTACATCGACTGGATCATCCGCAACAACCCCGAAGACTTCACCCAGGTCGCCTTCATCGGCAAAGGCGGACTGCACCACTGTGGGCATAAGTGGTAAGTTAACAAGATAACAAAAAATCCCCCGGCAGGATCTGTCCCACCGGGGTTTTGTTATACCAATATGGATTAGTGAATGATGCTGGGGTCGCCGTGGTATGCAGGCAGTGCATGGGGACGAACCACTTCTCCGCCGGATTCGTAGGAATCGATGCAGGCGAAGATGTATTCCATGGTAGCCAGTGCGTCACGACCGGAGGAACGCAGGTGTTCCAGGGGTACTTCGTTTACCAGGTCTTCGTAGAAGGCGTTGATACGGATCGGGAAGGTGGCGTTGAAATCGGTAATACCGGTGTTCATGATCTCCGGATCCTTGCCATTTTCCCAATACGTGAGCTTTTCTACGCAGTTTTCGATGCAGAACGTACCACGTGTACCAGCCAGCTCATAGGACCACCAGCCGCCCAGACCGAACATAGCGTCGCCTCTCTGGGACAGCATGTAACCAACGCAGCCGTTCTGGAACTTGATGTTCACAGAAGCGATGGACAGCATCAGGTCGCCGGACTGTCTTCTGGCACCGGGTCTTTCCATGAAGCACTGGATGTGGGAAATATCGCCGCTGAAGTGCCGCATTACGGAGAAGGGGTGGGTCAGGAAGGCCTTGGCGTGGGAGTAAGGCATCTGCCAACGGGAGTTCTTGTCCACGGGATTTACGTTGACAGAGGAGCCATTGAAGCCAACCTTGGTCATAGCGTAAACCTGTTCACCGATCTTGTTTTCAGCGATGAGCTGGTCTGCACGGAATGCAGGCTCGGAGAAGTAGTGGTTCAGGTCGCAGCCCAGGTACAGACCCTTCTTGGCAGCGAAGGCAACCATTTCACGGGCTTCTTCGATGTTGTTGGAAATGGGCTTTTCTACCAGCACGTGCTTGCCGGCGTCCAGACACATCATCGTGGGAACATAGTGCCAAGAACCATTTTCAAAACCAGAGGTGGTCACGTGTACGACTTCGATCTCCGGATAGTTCTTCAGCATATCCTTTACAGAATATACAGCCGGTACACCAAACTTTTCGGCAGCTTCGTCGGCTCTCTGCTTGTTTACATCGCAGACGCAGACCAGCTCAGCGTTGGGGTTGTTCTTGATGCAGTTCGCGTGGGTATTACCGATGCCACCCATACCTACAACGGCACTCTTAAAAATCTTTTCCATGTTTTTTTCCTTTCGTATTTGGTAAGACAGAGGAAGCGCCTCCATCTCAAAGGATCGAACAAACTTTTTCTGTATCCTTCCGGTACTCAGCCACTATGCTCCACGGCCAGGCTCTTTCGATAGGACACCGGCGGTATTCCCACGGTGGATTTGAACACCCGGGAAAACAGGCTGATGTCCGAAAAACCCGTCAGGTCGGCGATCTGGGCAATGGACAGGCTTTCGTCGGCCAGCAGCTCCATAGCCTTGGCGACCCGGAACCGGCGAATATACTCCGATGGAGACATATTCATCACCGCCTTGAACCGCCGTGCCATGTAGTCCACCGACAGACCTGTGACCTTGGACAGATCCGTCATGGTGAGATCCTCGCTGTAATGGTCGTTTACATATTGTAATATCTTGTAGATATACATATAGTAGTCCGACGTGGCGTGGCTCCGGCTGCCCTTTTGCGCTTCGTACAGCCGGGAATACCGGATCAGCAGGGTCAGCAGCGTCGCCTTGGCAGAAAGCTCCCAACCGGGCTGCCGATTCTCACATTCGGTCTGGATCCGCTCCAGTGCCGTCTCCACACTGTGCCGCTCCGCCATATCCACGTGCAGTACACGCTCAAAGGTGACAGGGTCAGTGGAGGCAGGGTCCGGCATCCAGGAGGTGGACAGCAGATAGTCCAGTCCCGGCAGCTTTCGCAGTGCCAAAATATCGGTACCCAAAAGTTCTTCCAGAAAGATACAGTTGTAAATGTTGAAGCCGTGGGCGTTGATGTAGGAATGCTCCTCACCGGGACGGACGAAAAACCAATCGCCGGTGGACAGCATCCGTACCTCTCCGCTGCACGAATGCAGGGTAAAGCCGCTTTGGACGTAGACCATTTCGTAGAACGAATGGGAATGGGATTCCATTTTCCCGTCGTGGCACACGTCAACAATGGCGATCTTTGCCCCATTGTGGTAAAAGCTAAATTTTTCTTTCGAATAAACAGTCGGCATATTGATAAATAAGAAGTATGAAGTCAGAGATAAGATGCCATAGATAGTCGTAAAGAAGACTGTACCCACAGGCCTCTTACTCTTCACTTCTTACCTCATATTTTTATTCCGTAATGTCCTTCACCTGGATCGGTGCGCCGTTTTCTTCAATGGAGCGGATCATGGCGTGGATCACACGAGAGGCCTCCAGACCTTCCTTGCCGCTGCCATCGATGTCTTCCGGTCTGCAGCCGCCGTCCACCTGATCCACAAAGGCATGGATCCGGTCACGGAAGGTGTCGTAGAAGCGCTCAAACCGACCGGGGCCATCGAAGACCGGGTTGGTGTACACTTCCTTCACCGGGGAACCGGCAGGATACAGCACAGCCTCACGCCACATATCCTCGAACACGAACCGGCCGTCCGTACCTGCTACCTCGCACCGTTCCATGGGATGCCCACGGGTGATGTCGTAGGAGGAGGTCAGATGCCCAACAGCGCCGCATTCGAACCGCATGGCCGTGGACTGGGTGGAGTAGATCTCCCGTCCCGGTGCCTTCATGGCGAAGGTGGTGACTTCCTTGATGGGACCGCAGAAATACTGCATGATGTTGATGCTGTGGGGGTTCAGTGCCTTCAGGTGATAGTACACCGAATCCAGCGGCATGAACTTCCCGATCCACAGGGACATATTGCAGAACAGCAAAGACCCCAGCTTGCCTTCATCCTGCCACTTCTTTGCCTGACGTGCTGCAGGTGTGAACCGGTGGTTCATGTCGATACCATAGCACAGACCCAGACGGGCAGCCGTCTCCACCATTTCGGTGGCGTGCTTCAGGTCGTTGGAAATGGGCTTTTCTCCCAGTACATGACAACCGGCCGCAAACGCTTCCATGGTAGGTTCATAATGGTCGGAGGAATATTCGTAGCCTCCGGTGGTCACGCTGGCAATGTCCGGCTTCATGGCAGCCAGCATCTCCTTGGCAGACGTGAAGTACGGTACGCCGAACTTTTCTCCTGCCTTCTGTGCCAGCTCCGGCACCCGGTCACATACCGCGACCAGCTCCGCTTTATCCGATTCGGTATAGGCCTGGGCGTGTCTGTGCCCGATGTGACCCATGCCGATCACTACAGTTCTTTGCATGATGATTCTCTCTTTTATATTGCACAGTACACCAATTCCTTGGCTGCCTGTGTTTTTTATGCGATGGAAAAATGCCGACACTGCATAGGAGAAAATATATACGCTCTCCCATGCAGCATCGTGTCTTTCTCCACCAAAGGTCGATCTATATACCTTCCCTACGGACAATCAGAAAGCTATACACAAAACGTCCATAACCCACTCTGCTGCCCAACAAAGGCCCTATGATCGCTTCAATCCTACGCTACAAGTGCGCCGAAGATTGCCCACGACTACTCAACACGGCTACAGCCAATCCTGCACCCAACTAACTGCCGGAGGCAGTGGATTGCCGTGGGATCGTTAAAATCTTAAGCTACAAGAACGCCGATGCCCGGCCGTGGGGCCTCCCCACTTAGCCCTGCTTCTTGATCTCCTGCAGCTTCTTGGCGTCGTCCGGGTTGCCGATGTGCATCGTGTTGTAGGCTTCCTCGGAAGACGTGAAGGGACGACCAAAGCCGTTCCAGTTCAGGTTCGTGTAGATCGGTGCCGTGCGACCGGTCTCGGCTTCTCTCTTGGCGATGTGTGCCAGCATCTTGTTCCGCAGCAGCTCTACAACTTCCGGATACTGATCGGCTACATTGTTGTATTCGGTCGGGTCTTCGATCAGGTTGTACAGCTCGATTTCGGGCTTGAAGTGGAAGTCAGGCTCCAGGGCAATCATCAGCTTCCATTCCGGCGTTCTCCAACCGTGCTTCCGCATCCAGGTTGCTTCCGTGATGTAGAATTCCGGTTCTTCCGGTGCCTTGCCGTCCATAACGTCCAAGAGGTTCCGACCGTCAAACTGGATGTCGGTCTCGATACCCAGCATAGCCAGCAGCGTGGGCATGATGTCCTTTTCGTATGCGTAGCTCTTTACTCTCGTGCAGCCACGGAAGTACTTCTTGCAGCCACCCGGCCACTTGATCGCCAGCGGCACTACCAGGCAGTTGTCGTACATGGAGTGGTGGTCGAAGTAGCAGTCGTGGTCGTACAGAGTCTCACCATGGTCAGAGGTGAATACTACGATGGTGTTGTCTGCAATGCCCAGGTATTCCAGCTTGTTCAGGATCACGCTGATGCAGGCATCCATGTAGGCGATAGCCCCGTCGTACTGTGCGCAGATGTATTCAGCGTCGGTGCACTTCGGCGGGAACCAGCTTGCAAAGTAGTCGCAGAAGGGCTTGAAATCAAATACAGGATCCAGAGAATGGTTGTCCGGGTCGTTTTCGTTGCCGGAGTAGAACATTCTTTCGTACGGTTCCGGCGGCAGGTAAGGAGAGTGGGGGTCCATGTGCCGCAGGAACAGCATGAAGGGCTTGTCCTCAGCAGCCAGTCTTTCCAGCTCGGGGATGGCAACCTCGTTCAGAGATTCAGCCTTCTTGGATCTGCCTTCGCCGAAGGAGCCCCAGGTCACAGCATAGTTCAGGTAGTTGCCAAAGCCGGGGAAACCGCCGTAGTTGATACAGGTGGTGTTGTAGCCGTTTTCTTCCAGAACAGCCGGCAGAGACTTCATATCCGGCAGGTAGCCACCCTGGTGACGCAGTGCCACAACGTTGGTGCCGAAGCAGTCCTTACCGGACAGCATGGAGGCATAACCGGGCGTGGTGGGGATGGAAGGGCTGAACATATTGTCGAATACGATGGAGTCCTCAGACAGGTACTTGTCCATGTAAGGCGTGGTCAGCTTGTTGTAGCCATACAGGCTCATGCGGTCCCGACGGAGAGAGTCGATACCGAAAAACAGAATATTGGGCTTCTTTGCCATGGTGTTTTTCTCCTTTGGTTTTGTGGGTTTGTGGGTTTTTCTATGGAATATAATTTTGCAATATAGACAGCGTTACTGCTCAGCAACAGCAGCAAAGGCTTCGTTGGCTTCCTTGACATCCTCCAGTGCGGATTTTTCCTTGGAGGCGTACATGGACGAGAATTCCTTCGCAGCGTACTGGGAACGGAACAGGTTCATGACCTCTTCGTTGTACATACCAAACTGGTAATACCAGCCCAGGTCGTATACACGGGTAGCGAAGATGATGTCCAGCATTTCGGCGGAGTCTTCGTCACGAGCGGATTTGTTCTTCAGGGTCATTTCGTAGTACGCCGGCGTCACGGTGTACATACCTTCGCAGGCCAGCGCTTCTGCCAGAATGGAGGCATGGGTGCTGTCAACTGTGCTGAAAGGCATGCAGAAGAATACGGAGTGCCAGGAACCTACGGTGTTGTAGTATTCCGTCTGTTCTTCATCGTACTTGGGGAACGGCAGGATACCAAAGTCGGCATCCATGTCACGGAGCTTCGGTACCATCTGCATCAGCTGCATAAAGAACATGGCCTGGTTGTTGGAGAACATCTGGATCGCCAGTGTGTCTGCCGCAGAGCCTTCTCTCTGGTACTGGAAGCATTTCGACTTGTCACGACCGAAGGTAACGTATTTTTCCAATGCGTTGATGGTGCGTTCCGTGTTCAGGGTCAGCTCGATCTCGCCGCTGTCCCCAACCTCGGCACACTTGATCCCGGCGCCGTTGATCACCGCCATGGTGATGTCGTCCCAGATCATAGCGCCGTACTGGTCAGCGTCGGTGTATTTGCCGTCACCGTCTACGTCCAGAGAGGTCTCTTCACACAGACCTAAGAACATATCCAGGGTCCAGGTGCCATCCCGGACGGAATCGTACAGGTTATCAATGCCGTGGTCTGCCGCCAGCTGCTTGTTGAAGAACACGGTACAGGTGGCATCGTTGTCGGCGGTGGAAATGTCGCCGGTGGTGAAGTACAATCTGTCCATCACCGTCAGGTTTTCGTTGGCCTTCTGGTCCCACCAAGCGGCAGTCAGATCCAGATTGTCCAGCGTATACAGGTCGGTCAGCACACCTTCTACAGCCAGCGAACAAGTCGTATACCCCTGCAGCAGCATGAAGGCATAGTTGTTGTCACCAGCCATGACCAGCGTATCTACAGCCTTGATCATATCCGGGTGCAAAACATTGCGGTTCTGCATTTCGTTGTAGTCTACAGAGCTGATCACACAGTTGTACCGTTCACCAATGGTCTGGTTTCTGGTATACCGGGCATCGTTGACCACTTCACCGGTGATCTCAGCAGCACCAAATTCATTCTTGGTCACAGCTACGGTATCCGGCGGCCACTTTTCTTCGTTGTAGCCAACCAGGATGGTCATGTCTGCGCCACCCATATCGGTGTCCGGCAGCTTGGCATAGGGACGCTCGGTCTCGGTCTCCTGCACGGTGGTGTCGGTGGTGGTGCCGGTTTCTTTTGTCTCCCCGGAATCGGCATTGGAACAACCGGCTGCGGTAGAAGACAGCATCAGCAGTGCTAAGAACAATGCGATAATTTTGCGGTTTTTCATTACGATATTCTTCTTTCTATCATGATAGGGGTTTTGCCTATAATGGGAAATACGCGGGGATATTGCAATTTTATGGGTCTGTTTTTTGTAGGGGCGATTCACACACCAACGCAGTTGTGCGATCGTCCCATATAACATTTTGGTATTCTGTATAGAAATATAGAACACCTACGTTATGGGACGATCCACAACGATCCCCCGGTTTATCTAGCGCCCAGGGACTTCAGGATGGCGTTCAGGTAGCCGTAGCTTTCGGCAGCGATCTTGGTAGCGTCCAGATAGCTCTGGTCGGGACCGATGACTTCCAGGGATACAGGACCGTCATACTTGGCGTCTACCATAGCCTTGCAGTAGCCGAACAGGTCGATGTCACCACGGCCACAAGCCTGGTTAGCCGGTTCTCCCGGAGAAGGACCGTCGCCCTTGCAGTCCCGGATGTGGATGTGCTTCATGCGAGACAGAACGGCAGGCAGAGCAACAGCCGGGTTCTCACCAGCTCTGTGGATGTGGGAGGGGTCCATGTCTACGCCGAATGCAGGAGAGGTCACAGCATCCATCAGACGCAGCGTGGTGGGCGTAGAGTAGATGGCAGCGCCTACGTGAGCCTTTACGCACAGGGTGATGCCGAACTTCTCAGCGTCTTCTGCACGGCTCTGGATGATCTCGCAGGACTGCTTCAGGGTCTCTTCGTTGTCCATCTGTCCGCCGGGGCCAATGTTGACGATCGGAATACCGATCTCGGCACAAGCTTCAAAAGCAGTCAGCAGACGCTCTCTGTCCTGGGATGCCACTTCGGTAGAGATGAAGGGCAGATCCAGTTCTTCCCGGATGGCGATCAGCTCTGCCTTCTGGGACTTCCAGTTGGCCAGATCCAGATGCTCGCACATACCGCCGATGGCAGAAATTTCTACGCCATCGTAGCCGCATTTCTTGATGGCCTCAGCAGCTTCCCGGAAGGAAACCGTCTTAAAGAGGACACTGTTTACACCAAGTTTAATCATGGTTTTGTTCTCCTTTATGTAAGGGATTTTTTTGTTTTTGTATATCCAAACGGCTTTTGTCGACCGACACTGCCGCAGGAGTCGTGGTTATGGCTTTGCTATGCCGCTTAGCTGATACGACCCAGCAGCTGGTGGAATGCCTTGTCGTAGTATTCCAGGGCACGGGTGCGGATCTCGGCACAGTTGTCTGCGTTGCAGTATTCCAGGATGAAGGGCTTCCGATCGGCATGACGGATGTACAGCTCCATGAACTTCACCCAGTCGATATCGCCGTCGCCCAGATTCACGCCGTAGGTGGCGTTGATCTTTCTGTCCTTGCCGTGGAAATAGTAGATGTCATGCTTCAGATGCCGGAACATCCCTTCTTCGTCTTCCGCAGCGATGAAGTTGGCAGGGTCCAGCATAGCACCCAGACGCACCTGGGTCGAGGCTTCCAGCTCTTCGATCAGGGTCTTCAGCCGACGAGGAGACGGGATCACGTCCAGCACACAGGCTTCCAGCGCCAGATGCACACCGCACTTCTCTGCTTCCAGGCAAACCTGACCGATAAAGTCCTTGATCCGCTGGTAGTCCGCTTCGTAGGTATCGGCGTTGATCCCACGGGCACCGGGCGTAAAGCCGCATTCGCTGGCCAGATACGGTACGCCGGCTTCGGCAGCAAATTCGATATACCGGCGAATGTAGTCCATTTCCTTCGCCTGCACGTCTGCATCGGGATTGCGCAGGTCAGTGAACAGCCCCAGAGACGTGACCTCTACGCCATGGTCCCGGAAGGTGCTCACGGCGCTCTTGACTTTTTCCGTGGTGATGTCCTCCAGCGGACCCATGCCGTTGTAGGTCCAGCCGGGCAGGTCCTCATGAACGAAGCACAGCTCGGTACACAAAAAGCCGATCTCCTGCATCCGTGCAGCGGTCTCTGCCACCGATTTTCCGTTGAAGGCTCTTGTGGTACATCCGATATTCAGCATATGGGATTGTCTCCTTTCGGATTTTCTGTTTTACACAGATTTCACGTTTTGTCTTGCCTGTTTCCATTATAATATAACGAAAAGCAATAATCAAGTGGATTCTGAAAATTTCCTAAAATTTTTTTCACCTTTGCCGATTCATTCGTCAATTTTTGTCGTTTTCCGCCGTCTCTGCCGCCTATAACAGTCTATTCGATTTTGGAACACAACTGTTTCTGGCACATATGGACCATAGCGAATGGCGATGTCCCTTTGTGGGTCGTCTCACTTTTGGGGCTGGTCTGCGCCTGTACAACGCCGGAAATAAAAAATATTCTCGTACCCTCTTGACAAATACACGAAAATCTTGTATACTATAGATGTAACAGAAATTTCATATATAAATCGAACGTTACACACAATTTGACAATATGTACGAAAAATTTCAAGGAGGTGTTCGTATGCGAAATTGGGTGCCATGGGTTCTTGTGCTTCTGTTGGGTTGGGTCTGTCTGCTGCTGGGTACACCGGTTTCCGGCACACCTGTGACCTCCTATATTTGTTTTGTGACGGTTATGGGCTGGGTAGCCGTTGTCTGCATCGTAGCCTTTTTAGTCTACGCACTCCATCACACCAGCAAACGGTGAAACACATATGAACTTTATCTACAGAGACAAGCATCTGGTGGTCTGCAGCAAAGAGCCGGGACTTTTGTCGGAGCACACGCCTGGTGGTGACAGTCTGCCGGATCGGATCGCCATTGCGCTGGGAATGCCCCAGGACAGCGTGTACGTGGTGCATCGGCTGGACAGGACCACCGGTGGGCTGATGGTATTTGCCCTGGAGAAGGAGACGGCTGCGTACCTGTCCGCCCGGATCCAGGCAGGTCGCTTCATCAAGGAATATCTGGCGCTGTGCGAAGGCGAAACAGTCTCGGAGACCATGGTGGATCAGCTCTATTTTGACCGGGGACGAAACCAATCCTTTGTGGTCAAGAAGCGTCCCGGTGCCAAGGAGGCCCGACTGCACAGCACGGTGCTTGGCGTGTTGGCGTCACCCTATCCGGAGGTGGACAAAATTTCCCTGTGCCGGATCCAGTTAGACACCGGCCGTACCCACCAGATCCGGGTGCAGTTTGCTTCACGAAAGCATCCGTTGGTGGGAGACCGCAAATACGGTGCCAGGTGCCGCACCAAGGACACAGCCCTATGGTCGGCGCACCTGGCGTTTGTCCATCCGGATGGCACACCACTGGACTTCACACTGGATGCACGTACGTTGTTTCCGATGCTGGAAGACGTACCGGACATACTGTGGTAAAAAATCGAAAAACGGCTTACCGTGTTCCCATGTTCTCTCTACTGCTTTACAGTAGGAAGATCCATGGGCACGGCAAGCCGTTTTTATAGTTTCCTGGGTCCGCAGTTTATTTTGCCAGCAGCTTTTCGGCGCAGGCCAGCTTGATGCAGGAACACAGGATCTCGATAGCGGTCTTCAGTTCGGAAGGTTCCGGGAACGACGGTGCGATACGCAGGTTGGCATCGTAGGGGTCCCGGCTATAGGGATAGGTAGCGCCCACAGCGGTCAGGGTCACACCTACGGAGCGAGCCAGCTGGTATACCCGGCGTGCGCAGCCTTCCATCACGTACAGGCTGATGAAGTAGCCGCCTCTGGGTTCCGTCCAGGTAGCGATCTCCAGGCCGTCCAGGTTGGCAGCAAAGGTATTCTCCACGGCCTCAAACTTGGGACGCAGGATGGCAGCATGCTTCTTCATGTGTTCCCGGATCCCGTCGGCGCTGCCAAAGAACTTCACGTGGCGCATCTGGTTGATCTTGTCGTAGCCGATGGTTTGGGTAGCCAGGATGGGACGGATCTGTTCCAGGTTCTTTTCGCTGGCAGCCATCACAGCGATACCGGAGCCGGGGAAGGTGATCTTGGAAGTGGAGGCGAAGTAGAAGATATTGTCCTCGTTGCCGTATTCTCTGGCACGGTCGAAGATATTGGCCAGCTTTACGTCCTCGTCATACAGCTCATGGACAGCATAGGCATTGTCCCAGAAGATCCGGAAATCGGGAGCAGCCGGCTTCATCATGGCGAACTTTTCCACGGTCTCATCGGAGTAGGTGTAGCCGTCCGGGTTGGAGAACTTCGGCACGCACCAGATACCCTTGACAGAGGGATCGGAGCAGGCCAGGTCATAAACGGCGTCCATATCGGGACCGGTGGGCGTCATCTTGACGGGGATCATTTCGATGCCCAGGGTGCGGCAGATGGCAAAATGTCTGTCGTAGCCGGGGGCCGGGCAGATGAACTTGATCCGACCCTGACGGCACCAGGGTTCATGACCACCGGCCACACCGAACAGCATACAGCGCAGCACGGTATCGCACATGACGTTCAGAGAGGAGTTGCCCAGGATCAGCAGGTTGTTTGCCGGAATGCCGTACAGCTCACTGAACAGACGCTTGGTCTCCGGCAGACCATCCAGATTGCCGTAATTCCGGCAGTCCAGACCAGACTCCGAGAAGCAGTCGCCTCTCTGGCTGATGACGCCCAGCATATCGGTAGACAGGTCCAGCTGTGCCTGGTTGGGCTTTCCACGGGTCAGATCCAGTGTGAGACCCATTACGGACCAATGGTCCAGCTTCGCCTGTTCTGCAGCGATAACTTGTTTCAGTTCCTCATTCGTATACTCCGAATACGGCTTTTTCATATATTTCTACATCCTCCTGCGAATGGATTTTTTATTGCTAAATTTTTCCAGGTTTTCAACTGGCGTTGGGGCTGACACCAATGGGGTGACCCCCATTTGCCCATTTTTGGTTTGTACTGGCGTACGGCTTATAGACGGATTCTTTTTCCGAAAAGTTTCGGAATGACTGACCTATACGGTCAGTACTCAGAGGGTAAGGGGCGATTCAAACTGTCGAGGAAGTTTTGTCTCCTCAACTTCGTTATACGAAGTTGGTTACCCTCCGAGACCTCCCATCCCCTACTCGATCGACTCAAAAAACACAACTTGCGCTTAACAGCCGGCTTTCCTGGAAGCATGACATCCGGCAGTAAATTTTGTATGGTTTAGTAATCCCGTTTTTGATCAGGCTAACCGCATTAGGACGGTTGGGCAAAGTTAAGAAGTACGTTTGGCGCTGAACGGGTGTTTGGGTGGATAGCCGTAACATACAGTTGAACTCATTCGACGGCGGGATGTTGAATACCAAATTTTTGGTTTCGCTGAGTAGTTGTCATCCCGCCCTACTTTCGTTTTACCAAAACCTTGCCACATCCAATCTCCATGAAGAAATCCGACAAAACTGTACGGCAACCGCTACTCCGTACGTTTTGCGTGAAGCCAAACGTACGATAACGTTCCACTTCGCACCCACCAGAACCCATGCGTCTCGCACCCCGTAACCCTGCGGTTAGCCTGATCAAAAACGGGATTACCAAGGCGTATCCTATTTTTTCGGCAATTCCTCATTTATTTCTGCAGGGAATAGTGGAATTACCATTTCCTACCCTTTGGGCACCACCTGCGCAAGGCATCCTTCCCGAAATCTTCGGGAAAACCCCATTGATACCCAGCCCAACACCAGTTGAAGACCACCAAATGCGGGATCCCCATAAAGGGTCGCCTAAGACCCTTTTACTTGAGCAGCCCCGAGAGGATCTTTTCCTCCGCTTCCTCTGCGGTGAGACCCAGCGTCATGAGCTTGTTGATCTGGTCGCCGGCGATCTTGCCGATGGCTGCTTCATGGACCAGGCGTGCATCTACCGAGTTGGCGGCGATCTCCGGGATCGAACGGACCTTCGCATTGTCCATGATGATCGAGTCACACTGCACGTGTCCAAAGCAGTCGGCGTTCCCTACCATGCGGGGGTAGAACACCTGCTTGGAGTCCCCTTTGGCCACCGAACGGGAGTTGATCCGTGCCTTGGCGCCGGGACCGTCCAGCACCACTTCGGTATCGCTGGTCACTTCCTGGACGCCGTCCGTCATGAGTCGCTCCTGCAGGTTCACTTCCGCACCGGCTTCTGCGATGATCGTGGTCTTGCGCACCGTAGAATCGATGCCCCCGATCTGCACGGATTCCAGCTCCAGCACAGAGCCTTCGCCCAGCCGGGCCGTCATGGTGGGATTCATGATCCGTTCCCCGGTGCCCTTGCCTTCGCCGTAGTGCTTTTCGATATATTTCACCTTGGAATTCTTACCAATGGCAAAGGCGTGGATGCCATCGTGGGCAGAGCCTTCGTCGCCCTCGTTGTGGATACCGCAGCCTGCCACGATCATGACATCGCAGTCGTCCCCGATGTAGAAATCGTTGTACACCATTTCCTTGATGCCCGTTTCGGTGATCACCACGGGGATGTGTACGGACTGCTTTTTGGTGCCGGGCAGGATCAGGATATCGATGCCGGGCTTATTTTTCTTGGTGGTGATGATGATATTTTTGGTACTTCTGCGACCGGCGGCCTTGCTGTTCTCCCGAATGTTGTAGGCACCCTGGGGCACTTCATGCAGGTCGGCGATCTTTTCCAGCAGATTCTTTCTGATGTCGCTATTTTCCATGCCGTCCTCCTTACACCTGAGCTTCCATTTTCTGGCAGTTGCGTTTGCTGAACCCATCGATGGTGGGCAGGATCTCTTCGGGCGTTCCTCTGCCGGAGAGCTTGCCATCGGCGATGAGCAGGACCTCGTCGGCCTGGCTGATGATCCGCTCCTGGTGGGAGATGATGATCAGGGTAGCGCCGGAATTTTCGTGGATCTCCCGGAAGGTACCGGTCAGGCGATTGAAGCTCCACAGGTCGATACCGGCTTCGGGTTCGTCAAAGATCATGACCGGTGCATTTTTGGCAAGGATGGTGGCGATCTCGATGCGCTTGACCTCACCACCGGAGAGCGAGGTATCCACTTCTCTGGTCAGGTAATCGGCGGCACATAGACCCACCTTGGTCAGGTAATCGCAGGCCTCAGCGGTCTTGAGCTTTCGACCGGCAGCGATATGGAGCAGGTCCTTGACGGTCAGGCCTTTGAAGCGTGGGGGCTGTTGGAAGCCATAGGAGATGCCGGCCTTGGCACGTTCGGTGACGGAGTAGTCGGTGATATCGGTGTCATCCAGATAGATCTTGCCAGAGTCCGGCGTGACCAGACCCATGATGGCTTTCGCCAAGGTCGTTTTGCCGCCGCCGTTGGGGCCGGTGATGACGATATATTTGCCGTCGGGAATGGTGAGGGAAAGGTCATCCAAGATGGCGTCCCGTTTTCCGCCGTCGGCAGGTACATGAAACGATATATTTTCCAGTCGGAGCATGTCTGACATCCTTTACAGTATTGCGATTTTCGCATATTGGCAGCCGTCATCCTGCATTCCTGCAGCAGCCGGGCAGCCTTGTGACTATGTATTATTCTATATATTATATAGCATTTGACGGAAAATTACAAGGTTATGCATGGAAATTCGCAGGCGCCAGGAAGAATTTTTTTAATGCACATTGTACAAGAGGTGAGGGGCAAGGGCGTATCCCTTTACCTAACCCTATTGCAACGGACGCATATTTCCCCAACTTAAGTAAAACGAAAGTAGGTCATCCCGCTCTACTTTCGTTTTACCAAAACCTTGCCGCATCAGACCACCATGATGGAATCATGTTTTCCCCTCCCTGTCCTTTCGTGCCGCCCGCACAGGGCATCCTCTGTCTTAGGCAAGACATCAAGTCAACAAAGCCCAACGCCAGTACAATAAAAAAACAAAGATGATAGGGCAACTCCATCGGTCACACGCCCAAACGCAGTTTGAAACCAAGTGGGTTCTGCATAAAAGGGAGTCCAACTCCCTTGCCCACACAAAAACAGGCTCGCCAGAGGAAAGCCCCTGTGAGCCTGTCGCATTGTATCCAGTTTTGTGCGATAGAGAATTAGTCCAGGTACCCCTTGCGGTACAGCAGCTCGGCGATCAGCACCGCACCACCGGCGGCACCACGCAGCGTGTTGTGGGACAGGCCAACAAACTTGTAGTCAAACAGCGTATCCGGACGCAGTCTGCCTACCGTGACGCCCATGCCGCCGTAGATGTCTCTGTCCAGCTTTGCCTGGGGACGGTTGTCTTCTTCAAAATACGTGATGAACTGCTTGGGTGCGTGGGGCAGATCCAGCATCTGGGGCACACCACGGAAGGATGCCCAGTCGGCCAGGATCGTTTCCTTCGGCGGCGTATTCTCGAAGCTTACAAATACCGCTGCCGTATGCCCATCGGATACCGGTACCCGAATGCACTGACAGGTGATCAGCGGCTCGGCTGCCGATACGATCACGCCACCACGGACTTCACCCCAGATCTTCAGGGGTTCCTTTTCGCTCTTTTCTTCCTCACCGCCGATATAGGGGATCACGTTGTCCACCATTTCCGGCCAGGTCTCAAAGTTCTTGCCGGCACCGGAGATGGCCTGGTACGTGGTCACAACGACCTGCTTGATCCCATACTTGCGCAGAGGCGTCATGGCCGGTACATAGCTCTGGATGGAGCAGTTGGGCTTTACGGCAATGAAACCACGCTTGGTGCCCAGTCTTTCCTTCTGGCTGGCGATCACGTCCAGGTGACTGTCGTTGATCTCCGGGATCACCATGGGCACGTCGCTGGTCCAGCGGTTGGCAGAGTTGTTGGAGATCACCGGGATCTCTGCCTTGGCATAGGCTTCTTCCAGGGCCTTGATCTCGTCCTTCTTCATGTCTACGGCACAGAATACAAAATCGCACAGTGCCTTCATTTCATCGATGTTCGCTGCATTGTGGATCACCATGTCGCCGATCCCATCCGGAATGGGGCAGGTCATCTTCCACCGTCCGTCTACGGCTTCTTTATAGGACAGTCCGGCGGTTCGGGGGCTGGCAGCCAATGCTGTGATCTGGAAATACGGGTGGTCTGCAAGCAGTGTGATAAACCGCTGCCCTA
>CAZLED010000044.1:0-4363 GCA_964558485.1 uncultured Ruminococcus sp.
AGCAAGAACGTCATGGTCACCACCACACGGGTGTGCAGAGTATACCGGTGGGTCTTCCGGCCGAGCCACAGGTCCCGCACCACAAAGAAGCCAATGCCACCTAAGATGATCAACAGTGCCGTCACCAGATTCATGGGCACATGGGCTGCGTAGGGGATCAGGTTGTCGCCTCTGCCGAACACATCGATACCGGCATTGTTGAAGGCGGCTACCGCATGGAAAACGGCGTACCACAGTGCCTTGCCGATCGGATATTCCCGGATGAAGATGGCAAAGCTGCACAGCGCTCCCAGGGCTTCCACGCCAAAGGTAAAGCCCAGCACCAGCCGGATCAGGGACCAGACGCCTTTGAGGGTAGGATAGTTCAGCGCTTCCTTGACCAGCAGTCGTTCCCGGAAGTTCAGCCGTTGTCCCGTCAAGGCCAGGATCCCCACGCCAATGGAGGTGATGCCCAATCCGCCGATCTGGATCAAGAGAAGCAGCACCACCTGTCCGAAGCCGGAGAATACACTGCCGGCATCCACGGTCATCAGCCCGGTCACGCATACCGCACTGGTGGCGGTGAACAGGGCATCGGTAAAGGATACATGGGCATCCGGCTTATGGGACAACGGCAGCGACAACAGCAGCGTCCCCAGCAGGATCACAAAGGCAAACCCAAAAGCGATCAGCCGTCCGGGCGAGACCTTTGGTTTGTTTTTCAGCAGTCGATTCATAGATGTCCTCCTTATATTGGCTCATCCATCGATCTCATTCGGTCATATAGGGCACATACGCACGAAAGGCAGACGGAATGGAGTAGTTCTCCCGATCCTGCATCCAGGCGTATCCGGTGGGCAGATCCGGTGCCATTTCCGTTTCGGCGATCCAGCCGTGCAGCGTCCATTCGATATGGGTAAAGATGTGCCTGGCTTCCGGCAATGTGGCGGTGATCGCAGCGGTCAGACCCAGCTTTTCTGCCGCCTGCAGCATATCGTCTTCCGTCACCGGTCGTTCCACAGTCAGCGGCTGCCACAGTCCGGCAAGCAGTCCCTTTTCCGGTCGCTTCATCACCAGCCAACCCTTGGGCGAATGGAGCAGCAGCACCGTCACCTCCACAGCCGTACGTGGCTTCTTGGGCGTCTTCATGGGCAGTACCTCTACCTCTGTCCCACGATGCTCGAATCCGGCGCACAGGGACGATAGTGGACATTCTCGGCAGTTTGGTGACCGTGGGGTACAGACCAGAGCACCCAGCTCCATCAGCGCCTGGTTGAAGTCCCCGGCATTATCCGGCGGCAGCTGCATTTGTACACGTCCAGTCACTTCCACTTTCACGGCCTGGTTCAGCACGTCCCGGTCGTCGTCGTACAGTCGGGCAAACACACGCAGCACATTGCCGTCCACAGCCGGAACCGGTATGCCCATGCTGATGGAGGCAATAGCGCCGGCGGTATAGGCACCGATACCGGGTAGCGTCAGCAGTTCTTCGTAGGAGGTGGGCAGCTCTCCACCGTAGCGTTCACAGACCACCTGTGCCGCCTTTTGCAGATTGCGTACACGACTGTAGTAGCCCAGTCCTTCCCACAGCTTATGGAGTCTGTCCGGGTCGCATTCGGCCAGCGCTTGCACATCCGGCAGTGCTTCCATGAACCGGTGGTAGTAGGGCAAAACGGCGTTCATCCGGGTCTGCTGCAGCATGATCTCACTGACCCATATGTGGTAGGGTGTGGGGTCTTCCCGAAAGGGCAGCGAGCGGCGTGTGGCGTAGAACCAGGCCAGCATCGGCGGTGCAATGGGGTATTGGTTTTCTTTCACGGTATTATCTCATTTCATATAATATTCGTTTTCCAGCATATCCAGCGTACCAAAGGTATACCCGGCATCGATCACATAGTCCAGCAACCAGGGCAGCAGTGCTTCCGTTTCCGCAATGCTGTCGTGTACCAGAATGATCCGGGTGTCGTAGGGGCAGCTTTCCCAGGTATCGATAAAGGTCTCTTTCCAGTAGGTCTCGCTGTCCATTCCATCGGGTCGCAAAAACAGCACGCCATCGTTGGTCAGAATGTTCCAGTCGTACACCCGATAGCCCATATCGTGGAGACCGTCCAGCATTTCCTGCCGTTGGTCGGCACCAAAGTAACTGCCCACCGAACCGCCGGGGAAACGGAAATACCGATCGCTTCTCTCCGGCAGCGCACCGATCTCGGTCACGATCTCCTGCCACTGACGCACGTCGGCAAGCAGTGTATCCGCACTGGCGTAGATGGCTTCGTAGTCGTGGGTGTTGCCGTGGCTGGCAAGCAGGTGCCCATCCGCCGTGATCCGCTTGGCAGTATCGGGGTATTTCTGCACGGATTTGCCCAAAGTGAAAAAGGTCGCCGACACGCCATACATACCCAGGGTGTCCAGAATATCCTCTGTATAGGCAGAGGGACCGTCGTCAAAGGTCAGGAACACCAGGTTGTTACCAACCAGGTTGGTTCCATCGTAGGGGACATTGTTTCGCTTGTGTCCACTGAGGGTCAGGGTCACCGGCACGTCCGGATTCACGTAGTACCCGGCTCCATCGGCGGCACCGGCGTAGGTTAGGTACACCACACGATCCTTGGGCAGCACGCTGTAGCATTCGGCAAAGGTATAAGGTATGCCAAGCTCGTCCAAGGCAGCCGTGGCGGTATCCTTGTTGGCAAGCGCTTCCTTGGGCAGGTAGGTGTATCCATAGGTGTTGAAGGGTTCGGCAGCGGTATTGCCATAGGCCTCGGTGTGGGTCTGGCGGCGGAGCATGGGTGCATCCGAAACCGTGGGTGTGAGAAAATCCGCCGACAATGTGGCTGCGTTTTTATTATACGATAAGAAAACAAAATCCGAAAACAGTACCATGCCGGTGCCATAGACCAAAAGAAGGGTCAGCAAAAAAGTCAGCGCTGCCGCACGGACATGAAACCCCTTCTTCCATTTTCGCTTCGTACTGTTCTTCAATGCAATTTTACCTCTACCATACTTACTTGTCTTACTCTGTGTTACAGTATTTGTGTGTCTCTATTATAACAGGATTTGACACATTATGCAAGAGGATTTTCATGGAAAAACACGGTATGCGATTTAATTTTACAATTGGCTATATTCCACTTTTCCACAGGATCCTGTGCTGCGCTGCGGCTTCTCCGACCACGACTGCAACCCGTTGCCACCCGTCTCACAGCACCAAAAAAGGAAGGCATACACCTTCCCTTTTGTTATTTCTGTTTATCCTCTTCCCGCTTCTGCCGGAGCTTGCCGATCAGCCAATAGCCGATACAGCCCAGCATCAGGACGCCCGATATCGCCATCATCCAAAGGATCCACACGATGGGATCATCGGTGGCAGGGGAAAGGGACAACGGGAGCACGCCAAAAAATACGGCCGGCATCCTCACGCCCAGGACATGGTGCCCGGCTTGGGATCGTGCATGATCACGGTCTTCAGGCATTCCACAGCCTTGGACAGACCTTCGTCGATGGACATCAGGCTGTCTTCGTGTTCGATGGACAGTACTCTGTCGTAGCCAACCAGGCGCAGGTTGTCCATGATGTCCTTCCAGTAGGAAGCATCGTGGCCATACCCAACGGCACGGAACACCCATGCACGGTTGATCTCGTCGCTGTAGTGCTTGGTATCCAGAACACCGATGCGCGCGGTGTTGATGGCGTCGATCTTGGTATCCTTGGCGTGTACGTGGTAGATGGCGTCACCCAGCATACGGATAGCAGCGGCCGGTTCCATACCCTGCCAGATCAGGTGAGACGGGTCGAAGTTGGCGCCGATCACAGGACCAACGGCGGCACGCAGCTTCAGCAGGGTCTCGGTGTTGTAGCAGCAGAAGCCGGGGTGCAGCTCCAGGGCAACGTGCTTTACGCCATGTGCTTCGGCAAAGGCACCAGCTTCCTTCCAATAGGGGATCAGCACTTCGTTCCACTGATAGTCCAGGATGGCTAAGAAATCTTCCGGCCAGGGGCAGGTTACCCAGTTCGGATACTTGGCACCAGGTGCGTCACCGGGGCAACCGGAGAAGGTGATCACGGTGTCTACGCCGACCTTTTCAGCCAGCAGGCAGGCATTGCGGAAGTCCTTGTCATAGGCAGCAGCGATGGCCGGATCCGGGTGAACCGGGTTGCCGTGGCAGGACAGAGCAGCCAGCTCGATATCGTACTTCTTGAAGGTGTCCATCCATTCCTGGAGCTTCTTGTCGTCGTTCAGCAGCACTTCGGGATCGCAGTGTGCCTTGCCCGGATACCCGCCGCAGCCGATCTCCACAGCTTCTACGCCCATGCCCTTCAGAATGGACAGCGCTTCGTCCAGGGGCTTGGAACCGTACAGGTTCGCCAGTACGCAAAGTTTCAT
>CAZLED010000044.1:4463-18841 GCA_964558485.1 uncultured Ruminococcus sp.
GCGCTTCGTCCAGGGGCTTGGAACCGTACAGGTTCGCCAGTACGCAAAGTTTCATAGGTTCGTTCCTCTCTATTTCCGAAAAATCAAACCTGCGGGAAAAGGCAGACAGCGCTGCCCCTTCCCACAGTGATGGTCAATTATATTACTTGTTGAAGCGATAGATGTCGCCGGTCTTGGCGGAGGTGTAGATACCTTCCAGAATCTGGGTCACGCAGAAGGCCTGTTCGGGCAGCACGCAGGGGTTCTTGTCTTCGATGACAGCGTGGATCCACTGACGAGCTTCTCTGGTAGCCGGATCGTCACCAGAAGCACCGTCGTAGAATGCAACACCACCGGCGCTCAGGTCGGGCTTCATCACATACTGTCTGCCGTTGCGAACGCCGTTGATGCGAACGCCATCCCACAGGTCACCACCGGCCTTGGTACCGCAAACGGAGGTAACAGCTTCCTTTACGTCCAGGGTGTTCAGAGCCCAGGATGCTTCCAGGTTGATGGTAGCGCCGTTTTCCATAACGACCATACCGAATGCGCAGTCTTCTACAGTGAACTTGGCAGGATCCCAGTCGCCCCAGGCGTTACCGGTCTGGGTGTCGTTGTTCAGCTTGTGGTAGGTGGTACCCAGGCAGTAAGCAGGCTTGTAGTTGTTCATGGTCCACAGGGTCAGGTCCAGTGCATGGGTACCGATGTCGATCAGGGGACCGCCACCCTGTTCGTATTCGTTCAGGAACACGCCCCAGGTGGGAACGGCACGACGACGGATAGCGGTTGCCTTGGCGTAGTAGATATCACCGAAGGTACCGGCGTCGGCCTCAGCCTTCAGGTACAGAGAGTCGTTTCTCTGACGGTTCTGGTAACCGATGGTCAGCTTCTTGCCGTTTCTCTTGGCAGCGTCCAGCATCTTCTGGGCTTCTGCAGAGTTGATGGCCATGGGCTTTTCACACATTACGTGCTTGCCGGCATCCAGTGCATCTACGGTGATGAAGCTGTGTGCTCTGTTGGGAGTCAGCACGTGCACCACGTCGATGGTCTTGTCTTCCAGCAGCTTCTTGTAGTCTTCGTATACCTTGGCACCGGGAACGCCGAACTGCTTGGCAGCCTTTTCCGCTCTTTCCACGATGATGTCACAGAATGCCACCATTTCTGCTTCCGGCACTCTGGACAGTGCAGGCATATGCTTACCGTTGGCGATACCGCCACAACCGATGATACCAATTCTTACCTTTTCCATTGTATATATCCTCCATGGATCGATTTGCTTTTTTGATCGAATTACTTGTTGCTTGTGAAAGCAATTACTTGTCGAAACGATAGATGTCGCCGGTCTTGGCAGAGGTGTAGATACCTTCCAGGATCCGGGTCACGCAGAAGGCCTGTTCGGGACGCACGCAGGGAGTCTTGTCGTTGATGACGGCATTGATCCACTGTCTTGCTTCCTTCACTTCCATGCTTTCGTTGGCGTCACCGTCAAAGAATGCTACGCCACCAGCGCTCAGGTTGGGCTTCAGTACATACTGTCTGCCATTGCGCACGCCGTTGATGCGAACGCCATCCCACAGGTCACCACCGGCCTTGGTACCGCAAACGGAGGTAACAGCTTCCTTTACGTCCAGGGTGTTCAGAGCCCAGGATGCTTCCAGGTTGATGGTAGCGCCGTTTTCCATAACGACCATACCGAATGCGCAGTCTTCTACAGTGAACTTGGCAGGATCCCAGTCGCCCCAGGCGTTACCGGTCTGGGTGTCGTTGTTCAGCTTGTGGTAGGTGGTACCCAGGCAGTAAGCAGGCTTGTAGTTGTTCATGGTCCACAGGGTCAGGTCCAGTGCATGGGTACCGATGTCGATCAGGGGACCGCCACCCTGTTCGTATTCGTTCAGGAACACGCCCCAGGTCGGCACACCACGGCGACGGATAGCGGTTGCCTTGGCATAGTAGATGTCCCCAAAGGTACCGGCTTCTGCTTCGGCCTTCAGGTACTGAGAATCGCTTCTCTGCCGGGTCTGGTAGCCGATGGTCAGCTTCTTGCCGCTTCTCTTGGCAGCGTCCAGCATCTTCTGGGCTTCCACAGAGTTGATGGCCATGGGCTTTTCACACATAACGTGCTTGCCGGCGTCCAGCGCATCTACGGTGATGAAGCTGTGTGCCCGGTTGGGGGTCAGCACGTGCACCACGTCGATGGTCTTGTCTTCCAGCAGCTTTTTATAATCCTCGTACACCTTGGCGTCCGGGGTACCGTATTTCTTCGCAGCAGCTTCGGCTCTTTCCACGATGATGTCGCAGAAGGCCACCATTTCTACCTGTGCGATCTTGGACAGTGCAGGCATATGCTTGCCGTTGGCGATACCGCCACAGCCGATGATACCAACACGTACTTTATCGTTTGCACCAATAGACATAATTAACACCTCACAGTGATTTCATGCGGAGCACCTGTACACGAAGAATGGGCACAGCACATCCTTCCTGTGGTCATACGACTCCGCAGTGTACTTATATCATAAATGATTTCCGGGCAGATTGCAAGAGGATGGTGTGAATTTTTGTCTGTTTTTTCATCTTTGTAGGAACGCACAATTATAGCCGTCGTTTTTTGTGCATTGTGCTATATCGTTTGGGATATGCTTCTATGATCACACCCCTGTGTCTCCTCTGTTGCACTCCTGTCTCACACAGCATACGAAAACAGGTACCCTTCCCTGCTGTAAAATCGTAGCGGAAAAGTACCTGCTATTTTATATTATTCTTCCACCAGTGCTTCTTCGGGGATCCGGGTGATGACCAGACCCAGCTTTCCTTGGGTCTCGCCGGACCAGATGATCTTCCGGGGACATTTGTCTACGCATTTGTCGCAGCCGGTGCACTTGCTGTAATCGATGGACGCCACACGGTCGGCGATGGTGATGGCAGTCTCCGGGCAGTTCCGGGCACACAGACCACAGCCGATGCAGCCCACGTCACAGTACTTGCGCACCTTTTTGCCGCTTTCCTCTGCCTTACAGCCAACCCAATGCTTGGCATCGAAGGGGATCAGCTGGATGATACCACGGGGACAAGCATGGGTACACACGCCGCAGCCGATACACTTGGTGTAGTCCACGGCCGCCACGCCCATTTCCACATGGATGGCACCCACCGGACAGACCGCCACGCAGGTGCCCAGACCAATGCAGCCGTTCTGACAGATCTTGTCGCTGCCGCCGATCTTGGACGCTGCCACGCAGTCCGGCACACCCTCGTAGATGTATTTCTTTTTGGCAAATTCCGAGGTACCGGAGCACATGACCTGGGCACGCATCTTCACCATACTGCCCACCTCAACGCCCAGGATCTCACCGATCTTGGCCGCCGCTTCCATACCACCTACGGTACAGCCGTTGGGTGCAGCCTCTCCATCGGACACCGCCTGGGCAAAGGCCGCACAGCCTGTGAAGCCGCAGCCGCCGCAGTTGGCACCGGGCAGACAGGTCAGGATCTCTTCGGCTCTTTCGTCCTTCTTCACCGCAAAGATCCGGGACGCAAATGCCAAAAGCGCACCCATGGCAGCACCCAGCACCATATAGATCAGCACTGGGACCAGAATGGTCTTTATCATATGTCATTCACCTTCCTTTACCGTGTGAAGCTCATTCCGGCAAAACCGGAAAACGCCATAGCTGCCAACGATGCTGCGATCAAAAGGATGGGATAGCCCTGGAAGGACTTGGGTGGATCGGCCAGTGTCAGTCGTTCCCGTACCCCGGCAAACACCACGATGGCCATGGTAAAGCCCAGTGCCGCCGAAAAGCCGAACACCACGCTCTCCACGAAGTTATAACCTTCCTGGATGTTCACCAGCGCCGATCCCAGCACCGCACAGTTGGTGGTGATCAGCGGCAGGTAGATGCCCAGCGCACTGTACAGGGACGGCATATTCTTCCGCAGGAACATTTCTATAAACTGCACCAACGAAGCGATGACCAGAATAAAGGCGATGGTCTTCAGGTATTCCAGCTGCAGCGGCTCTAAGATCAGGTAGTATACTGCCCAGGTGGCCGCCGAAGATATGGTCATGACAAAGGTCACAGCCATACCCATGCCCAGCGCCGTCGAAGGCTTGTCGGACACGCCTAAGAAGGGACAGATGCCGTAGAATTTGGAGAAAATAAAGTTTTCCGTCAGAATGGCGGCGAACATGATCATAAAGATCTCACTCATGCTTTTCTCCTTTCTCTTTCGCTTGCGTATCTTCCTCGTCGTTTTCTTCTTCGGTCAGCTCATCCAGCGCCACAGATACCTCGCCGGTCTCCTCTGCCGTCTTGCGCTTGACCACACGACCGGTCTCCGGATCCTTGACGAGCGTCTTGTGATACCCGGCTTCCAGTGCGTCCATTTCCAGATCCCGGATCCGTTTCCGTTCTATGGAAGTGGCGGTCAGCTTCTGCACCAGTGCGATCAGGAAGCCTAAAGTCAAAAACGCACCGGAGGGCAGCAGGAAGATGGTGATGGGCGTGAACCATGCGCCAAAGATGGCAACACCGCCGGTGCCGTCTGCAGAGGCAAACAGCATACCGGAGCCCAGCAGCTCACGTACCGCGGCAATGCAGGTCAGGGCACAGGTGAAGCCAAGGCCGGTGGCGAATCCATCCATCACCGAAGGCAGCGGCGGATTCTTAGAAGCAAAGGCTTCGGCACGGGCCAAGATGATGCAGTTGACAACGATCAAGGGTATGAACAGGCCAAGTGCCGCATCGATGGAGGGGAAAAACGCCTTGATGACCAACTCCACAGCCGTTACGAAGCCGGAGATGATCACGATGTAGGAGGCGATACGGATCTGGGCCGGGATCAGCTTCCGCACCAGGGAAATAAACAGGTTGGAGCACATGAGCACCACCATGACCGCCACGCCCATGCCCAGTGCATTGGTCACGGAGGTGGTGGTCGCCAGCGTCGGACACATCCCCAAAAGCTGTACGAAGGTGGGATTGTTGGTCAATACCCCTTCCTTGAAAATGGACAAATACTTATTCTCTTTCATACACATTTGCCCCTTTCTCAATGCCGGATCGGGAGCTTGCCCCCGCTCTTGGTCTCTTTTTCGGTTTCGGTCTCAGTCTCCGGTTCGGTCTCAGGTTCTGTCTCAGGCTCAGTCTCCGGTTCAGTCTCAGGTTCCGTTTCAGGCTCGGTTTCCGGTTCCGTCTCAGGCTCAGTTTCAGGCTCCGTTTCAGGCTCTGTCTCAGGCTCGGTTTCCGGTTCAGTCTCCGGTTGTGTTTCCGGTTCAGTCTCCGGTTGTGTTTCTACAGGCGGCTGGGTCTCAGGCTGCGTTTCCACAGGCGGCTGGGTCTCAGGCTGCGTTTCCACAGGCGGCTGCGTCTCAGGCTGCGTTTCCACAGGCGGCTGGGTCTCAGGCTGCGTTTCCACAGGCGGCTGCGTCTCAGGGATCGTTACCGGCTGCGGCGGAATGGTCTCCGGTGCCTTTGTTTCGGGAGCCTGGGTCTCCGGTGCCTTGGTCTCCGGCGGCGTAGTTTCTATTTTGGTCTCCGTCTCGGTTTCTACCGGCTGGGTTTCTACCGGCTGGGTTTCTACAGGTTCTGTTTCGGTTTCCACAGGTTCGGTCTCGATCGGTTCCGGATCGGTCTCGATCGGATCGGTCTCCGGAACGATGGGTGCCGTTTCCTCCGGTTCTGTTTCCACAGGTTTGGTTCCGTCTAACGCCACATCCAGCGCCAGTGCCATGTTCACTCCATCGGTGACGCCACGGGAGCTGTAGGTGGCACCGGTGATGCCGTCCACGTTTTCGCCCACGGTCAGCGTACCGGACTTGCCGATGAACTGGCCAAGGAACGTGTCACTCTTGGTTTTGGTGCCAATACCGGAGGTCTCGCTCATGTCCACGATCTGCACGCCCACCACCTGTCCGGCTGCATCGACGCCCACCATCATGGAAATATCATCCACGTATCCCATGGGTGTCACAGCGGCGCAGTAGCCCAGCACCGTATCGTTCTGGTACACCAGCCAGACGTTGTCCGTGCCGGCATAGGGAACGACCGCCGTGCCTTCCGTGAAGATCCGCAGAATGGCTTCGGACTGCTTCTTTTCGGCGTTCTCCGCGATCACATCCTTGGTCACCGCATTGACAGCCGACAGCAGCAGTGCCACGATCCCACAGATCACCATCAGCGTCACCACGATCCGCACCGGGCCTGCACTCTTGGTGGGGTCGGCAGCAGGCTCGTTTGGTTCGTCTGTCGCAGCGTCTGCATCGGGCGCAGGCACGTCTGTCTCCGGCACATCCTCTGCACCATCGGTCACCGGATCTGTGACAAAGTCCATTTCTTCGTTGGGCTTCTTGTGCTTCTTTTTGCCACGCCCACGCTTTTTCGTCGGCGCATCATCCGGTATGAATTCTTCCTCTGCCGGTGCAAACTGGGTCATGTCGGTCTCGGCCGCATCCGTCGTTGTGGGGATATCGACAGGTCCGGTCTCCCCAAAATCCAGCACAGCCAACGCATCCGCAGCTGTATCTGCCGACAGGTCCAACTGCGTGTCCGATGCTTCTGCCGGGTTTTCCACAGGATCCGTTTCTGCGCCGGGCATGGCATCGTCCGCACGCATCAGAGCATCCAGGTCGGGAAGTGCATTCTCCGGCGCCTTTTCCACCGGCAACTCTGCCAGCAGTTCTGCCGACTGCTCCACCGTCTCCGGCTTTGGCACGGCAGGGGTCGGCTTTTTCTTATTTTTATTTTTTCCCATTGGGTGTTCCTCCAAATCGCTTGGGCAGTGTCGCCTTATCGATGTACCATACCAGAAGGTTCATGATGAGGATCGCAAAGGATACTCCTTCCGGGTAGCTGCCAAAATAGCGGATCAGCACGGTCAGTGCGCCGCAGCCCACACCGAACAGCAGTCGTCCCCGCAGGGTGACCGGAGAGGTGGCATAGTCGGTGGCCATAAAGAAGGCACCCAGCATCAGACCGCCGGAAAACAGCTCCGACAGCATAAAGTCCATGGCCACGCCGCCGTACTGGGGAAAGACAAAGGTCAGAACGGCCACCGTCCCCAGGTACGCCACCGGGATATGCCAGGTGATGACCCGACGGATCAGCAGATATACGCCACCGGCGATGAGCAGCAGCGACGACACCTCGCCGATACAGCCGCCCATGTTGCTGCCGGTGATCATATCAAACAGGTTCACGTCCGGCAGTACGCCATTTTTCAGAGACGCAAGCGGCGTGGCACCGGCTACGATGTCCCCTTCCGGCAGGGTCATGGCAAGGGAATCCACCTTGGTGCCGGCCGCCGGGAACACGCTCATGCTGGAAGCAAAGGAGGTGAACAAAAATACTCTTGCCGCCAATGCCGGGTTGACAAAATTCTTACCAATGCCGCCAAACAGCTGCTTCACCACCACGATGGCAAAAAATGTCCCCACGATGGGCACCCAAAGCGGCACCGACACGGGCAGGTTCATGCACAGCAGCATCCCCGTGACCACGGCAGAAAGATCCCGGATGGTCACAGGCTTTTTTAAGATCACCTGGGTCGCAGCTTCCCAGCCGATGGCACAGGCCACCGAGATCATACACAGCGCCAGTGCCCGCAGACCAAATACATAGATGCCCCACAGCATGGCAGGACACAGCGCCACGATCACGTCCAGCATGATGGAGGTGATGTTCTCCGGTCCACGGATATGGGGAGACGGCGATACCGTCAGCAGCGGCGGCATTTGCACCTTTCCGGACACCTCGCTGCCGGCGGACACCGGTGTTTTCATTTCATGTTTATCCACAGTTTCATCCACCTTTATCCTTATTATTTATTGAGATTCGCTTTTCGGGCAGATTCCGAGCGGATCATGGCCTTGGCGGTACGGATATGCTGTACGATCTCCACGCCGCCGGGGCAGTTGTAGGAGCAGGAGCCGCATTCTACGCAGCTCATGGCACCGTATTCTGCCGCTCTTTCCCAATTCTTCCGCATGGCGAACTGGGCGATGTAGATAGGCATCAGGTGCATGGGGCAGTTTTGTACACACTTACCGCAGCGGATGCACGACACGGAGGCATTCTTTGGTTTATCAAACCGTTCCGAGAACACCAGGATCGCACTGGTCCCCTTGACCACAGGCTGCTCCGGATCCCACAGCGCATTGCCCATCATGGGACCGCCTAAGATGACCTTCTTGGGTGTCCGGGTCAGACCGCCGCAGTGCTCGATCACGTCCTGCACGGTGGTGCCGATGGGGATCAGCAGATTCTTGGGTCGCCGCACGCAGTCTCCGTCCACGGTGACGATCCGCTTGATGGAGGGCTGACCATAGGCAAATGCCTTAAAGATGGCAGAGCAGGTCTCCGCATTGAACACCACACAGCCCACGTCTGCAGGCAGCTTTCCGGCAGGCAGCTCCTGGCCGGTCAGGGCATAGATCAGCTGTCGTTCGTCCCCTTGGGGATATTTGGTCTTCATGACCTTGACCTCGATCATACTGCTTTCTGCCGTCAGCTCTTCCAGCTTGCCCACCGCATCCAGCTTGTTGTCCTCCACCGCCAGCCAGGCCTTGTGTACGCCCAGGGCTTTCAACAGGATCTTGGTGCCGTTGATGATGGACGCCGGGTTTTCCAGCATCAATCGATGGTTTGCTGTGATGAACGGTTCGCACTCCGCACAGTTTACGATGATCGTGTCCACCTTGCCAATGGCGGAGCTGATCTTGGCGTGTGTGGGGAAGGTCGCACCACCCATACCGGTGATCCCGGCTTCCCGGACGATGTCGATGATCTGCTCTGCGGTGGCTTCGGACAGCTTGCCACGGAAGGGCTTACAGTCGGGACAGGGCGTGTCCAGACCATCGTTTTCGATGACCACAAAGCTGGTGTTGCCGGCCGCCAAGGGTCTATCCTCGATGGCACGGACCACACCGGATACGCTGGCGTGTACGGCACAGCCCAGTCGTCCGTCCGGGATCTCCCCGATCTTTTGTCCCATGGTCACCCGTTCGCCGACCTCTACCAATGGAATGGCCGGTACGCCGATGTGCTGCCGCAGGGGAATGTGCACCTCTGCCGGTTGGGACATGATCTCGATCCGGCACCGACGGGTATTTTTATATTCTTCGACATGGATGCCGCCTTGGAAGGTGTATGCCATGCTCTCACCTCGAATTCCCAGAGGGTCTCACTTTTCCACAAGAAAAATGCCCTCTGCATACTTGATACGATACGTAGTCATTATACCATGAATGCAGACATATTGCAAGGTTATGACGCAATTTTTTTCGAAAAATCAGCCAAATTTCATAGAAAAGTCTGCCCTTCACGTTGAAAAAGAGATAAGAAATAAGAAGTACACGGTGTCACTGCACACGTCAAATACTTCTTATTTCGCATTTCTTCAATTGTGTTTTCCGGGAAACAGCTGCAAAAAGCCGATGTTGCCTTTGTCCACCGTGAACTCTCGTCCCAGCAAATTTGCCAGCGGCGTGTCCTCCAGTCCCGTGAAGGAGAGCTTGTAGGAGTACAGTGCCTGGTAGCTGTAGCCGGCCTTGCGGTCTGCTTTGTTGACAGCGTACTTGCCTTCGCCCAGCAGCGGATGCCCGACAAATGCCATATGGGCCCGGATCTGGTGGGTACGGCCGGTCAGCAGCTCCACCTCCAAAAGGGACAGATCCTTTTCCTTATTGTAGGCAAGTGTGGTGTAGCGAGTGCGGATCTCCTTGGCGCCGGGTTTATGCTCCCGGAACACCGTCACCATTTTGGTCTTGTAGTCCTTCCGCAGATACCCGGTGAGCAGCTCCGTGGGCTTGGTCTTTCCATGGACAGCGCACAGGTATTTTTTGTGTACGTTCCCGTCCCGGATCGCTTCGTTCAACAGCCGCAGCGCCGTGGCATTTTTTGCAAAGATCACGATGCCGCCGGTGTTGCGGTCGATCCGGTTACACAGGGCCGGGGCAAAGGAGTTTTCTTGGCTCGGATCATATTCCCCTTTTTGCACCAGATAGGCCTGCAGGGCAAAGAGCAGGGTCTCCCGTTCATGGGCGTCTGCGGTGTTCTTGTCCCCTTCGTCCCCTACGTGTACCAGCACCCCCGGCTTCTTGTCGCACAGGATCACGTTTTCATCCTCGTACACGATGGTGGGCGTCAGCTTTACCCGGTCGTACTCCACCTTCTGCACAGTGCTCTCGAAAAATTCGTCGGGGATGTACAGCTCCACCAGAGAGCCGGCGGCTAAGATATCCCCTTCGTGGGCCCGCTTGCCGTCCACCTTGATCCGTTTGGTACGGATATATTTGTACAAAAGAGACTGAGGCAGTCCCCGGACGGTTTTGGTGATAAACTTGTCCAGGCGCTGCCCCGCATCGTTTTGGTTGATGGTATAGCTATGCATCTTACTTGGTGCCGAACAGTCTGTCTCCAGCATCGCCCAGACCGGGGATGATGTAGGCATGGTCGTTCAGATAGTCGTCCAGAGATGCGGCATAGATCTCCACATCGGGATGCTCTGCCTGCAATCTTTCTACGCCTTCCGGTGCAGCGACCAGGCACAGCAGCTTGATGGTCTTGCAGCCTCTCTTCTTCAGCATGGTGATGGCGCCTGCTGCAGAACCGCCGGTGGCCAGCATGGGGTCACAAACGATGACATCTCTTTCCTCGATGTCAAAGGGAAGCTTGCAGTAGTACTCCACCGGTTCGTGGGTGTCGGGATCTCTGTACAGACCGATGTGGCCCACCTTGGCGACGGGCACCAGTCTCAGCAGACCTTCCACCATACCCAGCCCGGCACGCAGGATCGGAATGATGGCCAGCTTCTTACCGCTGATACGACCACCGATCATGGGACCCATGGGTGTCTCGATCTGCACATCCTCGATCTGCAGCTCTCTGGTGATCTCGTAGCCCATCAGCATGGCGATCTCGTTCAGCAGCTCCCGGAAATCCTTGCTGCCGGTGTCCTTATCCCGCATGATGGTCAGCTTGTGCTTGATCAGGGGATGATCTACAACGTGAAATGTATTCATGTTCATAACGTCATTTCCTTTCTGTACTTTCCGTTTTTTCCTATAGTCTACTCTATTATACCGCACTTTTCGCCTGATTGCAAGAGGGTATGCCAAAAAAGCACCCGATTCGGTGTTTTTTTCCAAAATCGTGATACGGCAGTTCTCCTTACGCCTGCACAGCACCACCACAGACCACACCATCGTGTCCCGTCAATACCACTGGTACGATCTGCCCGGTCAGGTCCCGATCCGTATCGATGTCCACTTCCACATAGTGCTCCGTGTGTCCGTTGGCGACCCTGCCGTTCTGCTGCTCCACCAGAACATAGACCGGCTCTTTTTGGTGCTCGTCCACATAGGCATCCAGCAGCGAACGGCGGATATCGGCCTGCACGTTCTCCAGCATCTTCAGCCGTTCCTTTTTGACCTGCGCCGGGATCTGTTCGGGCATGGTAGCAGCTTCGGTGCCCTCTCGGATGGAGTAGGGGAACAGGTGCAGATGCATAAACCTTGCCGCCTTCACAAAGGCGATGGTCTCCTGCAGCTCTGCTTCGGTCTCCCCGGGAAAGCCGACGATCACGTCTGCGCTGAAGGTCACCGCCGGTATAGCAGTCCGCAGTCGTTCCATGGCGGCCAGTGCCATTTCTGCCGTATATCGCCGCCGCATCCTGCGCAATACCCCACTGCTGCCGCTCTGGATGGACAGATGGAAGTGGGGCAGCAGGTGGTCAAGAGCAGCTAATTTTTCCACAAAGGATGCCGACATGACCGACGGTTCCAGGGAGCCAAGGCCGATCCGCTGGATACCCGGCACGGCATCTACCTCGGCCAGCAGCTCTGCCAACGCCATGCCGTAGGGCAAACGATCTCCGCCACGGTTTTCCATGCCGTAGGATGCGGTCTCGATCCCGGTCAGGATCACCTCCGGACTGCCGATCCGTGCCAGGGTTGCGGCTTCTGCAAGGATACTTGCCTTGTCCCGGGAACGGACTCTGCCACGGGCCTTGGGAATGATGCAGTAGGCGCAGTGGTTTTCGCAGCCGTCTTCGATCTTGATAAAGGTGCGGTATCGTTTGGTGGTACTGCGGAACAGGGGATCGTAGGCGGCAGTCTGCAGATCGGTCACGGACGGCTGTCCCGGTGTGCGTCCTTGTGCCAGGTCCAGCACGATCTGGGGCAGTGCGGATTTTTCGCCGTTGCCACACACGTATGCCACACCGGGGATCTGTGCCGCTTCCTTGGCCGCCACCTGGGAGAAGCAGCCGGTCACCAATACAATGGAGCCTTCTCCTGCGGCCCGACGGATCATCTGCCGGGATTTGCGGTCGCTCTCGGCGGTGACGGTGCAGGTATTGACAATGGTGAAATCCGCTTTTTCTCCCGGCTCTACCAGCGTAAAGCCCATGGACTGTAGTTTTTCCCCGATGGCATCGGATTCATACTGATTGACCCGACACCCCAGCGTGATCAAAGATACGGTAGCTTGAAAAGGTACGGTAGCTTGCAAAGATACGGTAGCTTGCATAGATTTTTTATTCCTTTTGTTATATTCCAATAGAGTGTCAGGCGATCCTTTCCGAATGCTGACGACACAGTTTTGTTTCTCCTACCATTATACCAGAAATAACACGGTATGGCAAGAGGGAAATTTCCTTTCATCCGCAGCTATATATCCTTCTTCCTGTGCACGGTGTACCGGAAGACATCCGTACAGGTTCAAACGGTGGAACGGTCAAGACCGTTCCCTACGGAGCCGATCACCTCCACCACCGTATCAAAGTACCGCTCCTGGAACCACACGGCCGCTTCGATCTCCTCTTTGGTGAAGTGCATCCCAACCGGAGCCGCCACCAGCTTGTCCTCGATGTCGTCCCGGCGGTGGAGGATCCCAATGACCTGCGCCTGGTATTCTTCGACAAATTGCTCTACACCCAACAGATACACATCCTGCTCTTCCCCATCTTCGGCCAGCATACCGGGGATGTAGCCGTAGTGTACCGGGTAGATCATGTCCGGGTGCCGGGGATGGGCGCTGCCTATGGGACGGTCGATCACCACGGTCACCGTCTTGCCCAGCAGGGACGAAAGCTGTTCCCTCATGCCTGCAGATCCTTTTCTAAGTCTGCCAGAATGTGCCGGATGACCCCTTTTGTGGCGTGAACCGTCACCCGATCTGCCTCGGCCTTTACGTATGGCGAAGCGTTGTCCACGGCGTATCCGATGTCTGCCGCACGGAGCATGGAAATATCCCCGTCATAATCCCCGACACAGACCAACAGCTTGGCACCCAATCGTTCCTTCAGGTACCGCACACCGTGTCCCTTGTCCATGCCATAGGCCACCAGTTCAAATTCGTCGTTGCCATTGGACATGACCGCACACCGGCCTTCACAGATCGTCCGTACCTCCGGCGGCACCAGCAGTGGATCCGTGCGCAGCTCCTTATACAGGAAGGTGATCCGGCACATGACGCCGTTGTAGGTGTCGATGAAATCGGTCATAGCCGGGTCGTCGATCTCGAACACGTGGGGACTGTCTTCGCTGTCAAAACGGATGTGGGCCAGGTCGTCTCTCTGCCGCAGATCTCGGGCAATGCCACGCCATTCTTCCCCCATGGGCCACAGCGCCAGCCGCTTTCCGGTGGCAAGGTCGCACACCTCCGAGCCGCACATCCCCACCACCGGTGCATTGGGGATCACATCCATGGGTGCTTGCTTGGCACGCCGGCCGGTACACAGGGTGAATCTGCCACCCTCTGCCATAAACGTGTTCAGTGCTTCGATATTGCTTTCCACAAAGCCGTCGTAAAACAGCGTTCCGTCATAGTCCGAGCAAAGCAGGACTCCATCAAATTTACCCATTGTCGTCATTTCCTTTTTTATTGTGTTATTTTTCTATAAAAACTTTATATTTGGTCTCCGGTCGGTCGCTGGTCTTTGCGATCACCACCTGCTCCTCCATGGTGGACAGCAGTGCCGTCAAGTGGGTCACGAACACAAAGGCGCCGCCACAGTCCCCAATGTAGCGCAGGATCGGTGCTATGCCAGCGGCACCCTCTCCGTAGGCCGTGGTCTGGAAGGTCTCGTTCAGCAGAAACAGTGAATCCGGTTCCATGTCGTCTAGCATCCGGGCCAGTGCCGCCGCCTCTTCTTCGAACCGTCCAGCCGTAGAGCCGCTGACCAGCTTTCCCTCTGCCGTAGCAAACTGGGTGTACAGTCGTTTGCGTATGCTGATGGTGCCGTCGGTGGCCGGAATGGGCAGACCGCACTGGGCAAATAAGATCGCCGTGCCCACAGACCGCAGAAACACCGTCTTGCCACTGTTGTTCTCGCCATGGATCAGCATCCCCGGCAGCCTGTGTTTGCCTTGGGTCGTCAAACCTTGCGCTTCACAGGAC
>CAZLED010000045.1:0-6242 GCA_964558485.1 uncultured Ruminococcus sp.
TATCCGATCCAGGTGGACAGGAGCCGCCAGCCGTTGATGAGGATGATCACACCGCCAACGATGCCCAACAGTGGCTTCACCGGCAGCTTCCGACAGAGAATGGCACCCACCGGCGCTGCCAGGAGTCCACCAACGATCAGCCCTGCCATGGAAGAAAGCAGGGAAGTCAGATCCGGCAGCGTCGCCAGAAAGACCGCACTTTCCCCCAGGGTCACAAAAAATTCTGCCGTGTTTACGGAGCCAATGGTCTTGCGCACGTCGTGGTTGGCCGCCACCAGCGTAGACGTGACCACCGGTCCCCAGCCACCGCCGCCCAGAGAATCCGAAAAGCCACCGATCATGGCCAGAGGACATACCCAATACCCCAGCGGTTTTGCGCCTTCTTCGGTGTCCTTTTTGAAGATCTTCGACACGATCACGCAACCCATGACCACCAGATAGGCGCTGATCAGGGGCGACAGGATCCGGTCGTCCACAGCGGTCAGCACATACGCACCCAGGCAGCCGCCGAGCACACCGGGTATCGCCAACCGCCACAGCAGCGTCTTGTCCACGTTTTTCATGGAGAAATGGGAGATGCCGGAAGCAAGGGTCGTGAAGATCTCTGCCACGTGTACGCAAGCCGACGACAGAGCAGAGTTGATCCCGGCGGTACGCAGGAAGGTAGAGCAGCTTACGCCATAGGCCATGCCCAGGGTGCCATCGATGAGCTGTGCGGCGATCCCCACCAAAAGACATATGAAAAAGGTTTTCATAATATGAAACTCCTTATGATAACCATATTGGATTTTCTATATTCTATCACCATCGCCGGGCAAAGTCAACGGTGCCGAACAAGGATAGGACGGAAAACGACAAGGATGGGGAAAAATCGGATATGCCGTAACCGTTTTGTGAACATTTATTTTGCCCTCTTGCAATCGAAAAGAAAGTGTGTTATAATGGGGTATCCCAAAGAATTGTGAGGTGAGATCATGGACAGTAGCAGTTGCCGAGCGGAACAAAGCAAAATGGTGTGCCCCATGGAAGTGCGGTCTGTCTGTGTTCTTGTCATCGACGGATCTGTCGCTGATCAGTGCTGACCGGCGACGGGCTGACCGGATACAGAGCGATAGAGCGCTTTGTGACCTTTCCCTTTTATAGATAGCGTGGACACCATTGTTTGTTTTCCTGCGGCTCTGCACGACCCTTGCCATCGGACGTGCAGACAGAACGATTGCGGACAATGGGTTTTTTATACCCTACAGTCAAAACAAATGTTCTGTACGCACGCCTGTGGCATAGAGCACAGGAGGTGCAAGATGCAGATGAACAAAGGGATCGGAATGTACTATTCCGAGGAAACCATTGGTTCCCGGATGACGGAGAACTATATCGCCATTTCGCCCACCGCTACCATCAAGGAGGCCATGTCCACCGTGGTGCGGCAGGCGGCAGACAAGCAAAAAGACCATATCGCCACCGTATATCTGGTGGACAAAACGGGACATTTCGCCGGGGAGATCGATCTGTGCGACCTGATCATCGCCCGGGAAGGCACACCGCTTGCGGACATTGCCACTTACCCCACGCCGCATTTGTATGCCCATATGACCATCGAGGACGCCATACCCTTTCTCCGGGACTGTACGGCGGACAGGGTGCCGGTGCTGGATACGGCAGGACGGATGCTGGGCGTGGTGACGGCTGGGGACTATGCAGACCTGTTGGACGAGGCGCTCAGTGACGACTACGCCAAGCTGGGTGGTCTGGCAGCGGAAGAAGACCTGGCAGAGCCGGTGGGGACAAGCGTGCGGAAACGGCTGCCCTGGCTGTGTATCCTGTTGGTGCTGGGACTGGGCGTGTCGGCAGTGGTGGGACTGTTTACGGATCTGGTGGCAAGGCTGCCGGTGATCCTATGCTTTCAGTCCCTGATCCTGGACATGGCGGGCAACGTGGGCACCCAATCCTTAGCCGTGGCGATCCGGGTGCTCATGGACGAGCAGCTGGGGCACCGGCAGAAGGCGGTGCTGGTGTGGAAGGAAGTGCGGGTCGGCCTATGGAACGGTGGACTACTGGGTCTTCTCTCCTGTGTCGCCGTGGGGATCTACCTGCTTTGCCTGGGCAATACAATGCTCTTTGCCTTTGCGGTGTCGAGCTGTCTGGGATTGGCGATGCTCATTGCCATGGTGGTATCGGCTTTGTCCGGCACGCTGATCCCCCTGTTTTTCCAGCGTGTGGGCATCGATCCGGCTGTGGCGTCTGGTCCCCTGATCACCACCGTCAACGACCTGGTGGCAGTGGTGACCTACTATGGCCTTGCCTGGCTGCTGCTGCTGACGCTGCTGGGCCTGGCGTGAATGTATAGAAATAAAGGAGGAAACGATATGTCGAAGAATCGAAATACAGAGATCCCCCAGATCGGGGGCAAGCTGCGTTCCCATATCCTGCGGATGCCGGAAGCGGTGTTCCAGGCCACGGGGATCGTGATCAACGGTCGGCGGATCAAGAGCTTTGTGTTCACCACCGACCTTGCCATCATCCGAAACTGCGATGCCGATGCGGTCTTTGCCGTGTATCCCTTTACGCCCCAACAGGCCATCACCGATGCCATCATCAAAGCGTCCTACATTCCGGTGTTCTGCGGTGTGGGCGGCGGTACCACAAAGGGCGTGCGCACCATTTCTTTGGCCAAGGATGCCGAAGCACAGGGTGCCATGGGCGTGGTCCTGAACGCACCCATCACCAACCTGAACCTATTGGCAGTGGCAACGGCGGTGGATATTCCGGTGATCATCACGGTGGTAAATGGCGAGACGGACATCGAAAGCCGCCTGGCACACGGTGCTGCGATCCTGAACGTGGCCTGCGGCAGAAATACCCCGGCTGTGGTAGACAAGATCCGCAGTGCCTACCCCACGGCACCCATCATCGCTTCCGGCGGCAAGACCAACGAGAGCATCCGGGAGACCATCGAAGCCGGTGCCAACGCTATCACCTATACGCCACCCACCACCCAGGAGCTGTTCAGTGAACTGATGGCGACCTACCGGGACGAACAAAAATAACCCAAAAAATCCACGGACAAAAGTACGATACAATAATCGTCCCGTCTGTGGATTTATTTGTATTATATAACTTCTGATTTCTGAATTTTCTCCATCTGCTCCCGTTTGCCCAAGCTGCTTCCGGATACAAAAAAGCACCGCATCTTCGGTGGGAAGACACGGTGCTGTGCGCTGTACCTGGATCATCAAAATTCTATATAAGACCACGAACGTGGACCACGCTTGTGGTGTTTTATGCGAGCTTATAACAAAAGAGGAAGCGCTTGCCCGTGGGGCTTGATTTTTATTTAGCGATGATAAGTTTACTTGGCGTAGTCTACCGCACGGCTTTCACGGATGATGTTGACCTTGATCTGACCGGGGTATTCCAGCTCGCCTTCGATCTTGCGAACGATGTCACGAGCCACCAGCACCATCTGGTCGTCACTGACCGCTTCCGGCTTGACCATGATGCGGATCTCACGACCGGCCTGGATGGCGTAGGATTTTTCCACACAGTCGAACTCATTGGCGATCTCTTCCAGTCTGGTGAGCCGCTTGATGTAGTTTTCCAGATTTTCCCGTCTTGCACCCGGTCTGGCAGCGGAGATAGCGTCTGCGGCCTGGACGATGATGGCGGTGATGGTCTGGGGTTCTACGTCGCCGTGGTGTGCTTCGATGGCGTGGATCACTTCCTTGGATTCCTTGAACTTCTTGGCGATCTCCACACCCAGCTGTACGTGGGAGCCTTCCACTTCCTGGGTCAGGGCCTTACCGATGTCATGCAGCAGCCCTGCACGCTTGGCAAGGGTACTGTCGGCACCGATCTCGTCGGCGATCATACCGGACAAAAGGGAAACTTCGATGGAGTGTGCCAGTACGTTCTGGCCATAGCTGGTACGGAACTTCAGGCGACCCAGCAGCTTGATCAGCTCGGCCGGGATGCCGTGGATGCCGCACTCGAAGGTGGCTCTCTCACCGGACTGCTTGATGGTCTGCTCCACTTCCCGGCGTGCCTTTTCCACCATTTCCTCGATGCGGGTAGGATGGATCCGGCCGTCCTGGATCAGCTTTTCCAGTGCCAGTCTTGCCACTTCCCGGCGTACCGGGTCAAAGCTGGATACGGTGATGGCTTCCGGCGTGTCGTCGATGATCAGATCCACACCGGTCAGGGTCTCGATGGTGCGGATGTTCCGGCCTTCTCGACCGATGATCCGTCCCTTCATTTCCTCACCGGGCAGCGGCACCACCGATACGGTGATCTCCGATGCATGGTCTACGGCGCAGCGCTGGATGGCGAAGGACAGGATCTCTTTGGCCTTTTCCTCGGCGTCTTCCTTGAACTGCTCCTCCAGCTCCGTGATCTTCATGGCTTTTTCGTGGGTGATCTCTGCTTCCAGCGCAGCCAGCAGCTGTGCCTTGGCTTCTTCTGCCGTCATGCCTGCCACTTCCTGCAGGGTCTCGAACTGCTTTTCCTTCAGCTCTTCGATCTCTTCGGTGCGTTCGGTGGCTTCCTTCAGCTTGGCGGTGAGCTTCTCGTCCTTCTTTTCCAGAGCCTCGGTCTTGCGATCCAGGATCTCTTCCTTCTGGGCGACACGGCGTTCCTGCCGGGTGATCTCACTGCGTCTGTCCTTGACTTCCTTGTCGAACTCGTTCTTGGTGGCAAGGATCTCTTCCTTGGCTTCGATCAGCGCTTCCTTCTTTTTGGTGTCCGCTGCTTTGATGCCGTCTTCCAGGATCTTTCGCGCCTGCTGCTCAGCGGAGCCGATCTCAGCCTCTGCGACCTTTTTCCGGTGCAGCACGCCCAGAGCAAAGCCGCCGCCCAGTCCGCAGACCAGTGCGATGATCCCTGTGATGATGTATCCCATCTGGCACCTCCTTTTTTCATTTTGTGTAGAATTGTTCATAAATAAGCAACCTCTTCTCCGGGAAAACCGGATCCTTGTCTCTTATCCGTATTTTGAGATATGAATACATATGTTCCGATCCGACTTACCGATATGTCAAATTGACGCATCCGTAAGCCCAAATAGGGGATGTGTATGCACACTTGTATTTATTATAGCTTTTTTCGGACGGAAAGTCAAGGTTTTTTTGTGTCATGCTGCATTTTTTCTTCGCAAGCGCCGGTGGTCTGGGTACGGAATGGTGTCCAAAAACCGGCAAAAACGGATGGATACAGGGCCAACAAATGTTAAAATTCTATGTTACGCACAAAAAGCGCGGGAGAATATCCGACAACATACGACAAATTACACAAAAAGCTGCGTTTGCGCTTGTTTTCAATCGATGCAGATATATCGATATAGGTTGGTATAATCTCACGGTGTATACAAAGAAAATGCCGGCGTGGGAAAGAGATTCCGGCGAAAACGCATAAAGGGGCAGAAAACCCAAATGCAAGGGAAATTTGGCACCTTTTGCCCCGGAAAACGACAATTTCCAGGCAGCCCCACTTGATTTTTGTCACAGAAAATAGTATAATAGATAATGTGATAGAATGCCACGGGATCGGTCGGCGAAATCCGGCGCGGAAACGGCATCATGCTAATACAAAGGAAGAGTGCGCATATGAACAAAATCACTATCATCGGCACCGGCAGCGTTGGCTCCACCATCGCCTATACCCTGACTGTTACGGGACTGGCATCCGAGATCGTTATGATCGACCTGAATAACGAGAAGGCATTGGGAGAGGCGCTGGACATCCGGCAGGGTACACCTTTTTGCAGTCCCTGTTCCATTTACGCAGGCAGCTATTGGGATGCGGTAGGCTCAGACATTGTGATCCTGACCTCCGGCATCGCACGCAAACCCGGTCAATCTCGACTGGATCTGGCACAGACCAACGTGAACATCACCAAGTCCATCATTCCGGAGATCACCCGGTATGCCCCGGACGCCACCTACATCATCGTTTCCAACCCGGTAGACATCCTGACCTATACCTTCTGCAAGCGGTCCGGTCTGCCTGAGCAGAAGATCATCGGCTCCGGTACGATCCTGGACACCGCCAGACTCCGGGCCAGACTCAGCGAATACTACCACATCAACCAGCAGAACGTACACGCCTATGTGCTTGGCGAGCATGGGGATTCTTCCTTTGTGCCCTGGTCCGTGGCGAACATCTCCAATGTGCCCATCGAGGAATGCCCCGTCCTGCTGCAGACCTCTTCTGTCAAGCAGCCCATGCTGGACTATTCCGATATCGAAAAC
>CAZLED010000045.1:6342-18354 GCA_964558485.1 uncultured Ruminococcus sp.
GCTGCAGACCTCTTCTGTCAAGCAGCCCATGCTGGACTATTCCGATATCGAAAACTACGTCCGGAAATCCGGTGCCCGTGTGATCGAACGCAAGGGTGCCACCTACTATGCCGTGTCCATCTCCGTTTGCTACATCGTGAAATGTCTGCTGGCCGGTATCGACACCACCATGACCGTCTCCACCATGATGCACGGCGAATACGGCATCGACGACTGCTGCCTGTCCGTGTTGGCTGTGGTGGGCAGAGAAGGCGCACACGGCAAGGTCATGCTGAATATGACCGATGCGGAGATCGACCAGCTGCGCAACAGTGAGCGCTGCCTGAAGGAAGTTATGAAGAACCTGTCGATCTGACGACTACCGTAGATCTGCCGACTACCGTAGATCTATCGACTACTGCACGTGAACCATAAAAAATATATATCGAACAATACACAAGGAGTACATACATGGAATACAGAATCGAACACGACTCCATGGGGGAAATGAAGGTTCCTGCCGACAGACTGTGGGCAGCCCAGACCCAGCGGAGCCACGAGAACTTTGAGATCGGCGTGGATATCGAGACCATGCCCCGGGAGATCACCAAGGCCTTTGGGATCCTGAAGAAGGCTGCTGCCCGAGCCAACCATGCCCTGAAGCCGGAAAAGATGACCGACGAAAAGCTCGCTGCCATCGAAGCCGCTTGTGACGAAGTGATCTCCGGTGCCCTGAACAGCCATTTCCCGCTGGTGGTATGGCAGACCGGCTCCGGTACCCAGTCCAATATGAACGCCAACGAAGTCATCGCCAACCGTGGCAGCCAGATCGCCGGAAAGGAAAAGCTGCTGCATCCCAATGACGACATCAACATGAGCCAGTCCTCCAACGATACCTTCCCCACCGCTATGCACATCTCTGCGGTCATCGCCCTGGAAGACAAGCTGATCCCGGCTGTGGACACCCTGATCGAGACCTTCAAGAGACTGGAAGCTGAAAACGAAGGCATCGTCAAGAGCGGTCGTACCCACCTGCAGGACGCTACGCCCATCAAGTTCAGCCAGGAGATCTCCGGTTGGAGAAGCTCTCTGGAACGGGATCGTGAACTGCTGGTCGCTGCTACCAAGCCTCTGTACGAGCTGGCACTGGGCGGCACCGCTGTGGGTACCGGTCTGAATGCACCGGCCGGCTTTGCCGAAAAGGTAGCCGAAGAAGTGGCTGGTCTCACCGGCAAGCCCTTCATCACCGCCGCCAACAAGTTCCATGCCCTGACCTCCAAGGATGAGCTGGTATTTGCCCATGGTGCGATCAAGGCACTGGCCTGCGATATGATGAAGATCGCCAACGACGTGCGCTGGCTGGCCTCCGGTCCCCGTGACGGTCTGGGTGAGATCTTCATCCCCGAAAACGAACCCGGCTCTTCCATCATGCCCGGCAAGGTGAACCCCACCCAGTGCGAAGCCGTTACCATGGTGGCCGTACAGGTCATGGGCAACGACGTAGCCGTGGGTATGGCTGCATCCCAGGGCAACTTTGAGCTGAACGTGTTCATGCCCGTGTGCATCTACAACTTCCTGCAGTCCGCTCGTCTGCTGGCCGAAGCGATCGTTTCCTTCAACAAGAACTGCGCTGTAGGCATCCAGGCCAACCGGGAAAAGATGCACCACAACCTGCACAACTCTCTGATGCTGGTAACGGCGCTGAACCCCTACATCGGCTACGAAAACGCCGCCAAGACTGCCAAGAAGGCATACAAGGAAGGCATCTCTCTGAAGGAAGCCTGCGTTGCCCTTGGTTTCCTGACCGAAGAAAAGTTCGACGAAGTATTCCATCCGGAACAGATGGCATAAGGAAAAATAAGAAGCGTGTCCCATACATAGCTTACACAGAAACGGTAGGGAACGGTCTTGACCGTTCCCTACGATGTAAGTGGGGACGCAATGGAGGATATAATGAAAGTTAGCTATTTCCCCGGCTGTACCCTGAAGACCAAGGCTAAGGATCTGGACGTCAATGCCAGACGCTGCGCCGAGGTGCTGGGTGTGACCCTGGAGGAGATCGAGAACTGGCAGTGCTGTGGCGGCGTATTTTCTACCGCCAAGGACGAGATCGCCTCGAAGCTCTCCTCTGTACGGGCTCTGACGGAAGCCAAAGAAAAGGGACAGCCACTGGTCACGGTATGTTCCGCTTGCCACAATGTGATCAAACAGACCAACCACGCTATGGCGACCGACGCCGATTTTGCCCTGCGTGCCAACAACTATATGCAGAACGACTACCACGGTGAGACCGAGGTGCTGCACTATCTGGAGCTGCTCCGGGACGTGATCGGCTGGGACAAGGTGAAGGCTGCCGTGAAGAAGCCCCTGACCGGCCGTAAGATCGGTGCCTACTACGGATGTCTTCTGCTCCGTCCCGGCAAGGTCATGGCCATGGACGACGTGGAGAACCCCACCATCCTGGAAGACTTCATCCGTGCCATCGGTGCCGAACCGGTCGCTTACGCCATGCGGAACGAATGCTGCGGCGGATATGTGACACTGGAAGACAAGGCACTGGCGAAGAAGAAGTCTGCGGCTGTGCTGGAAAACGCTGCTGCTATGGGTGCGGAAATGGTGGTCACCGCCTGTCCGCTGTGTATGTACAACCTGAAGAAGAACAGCGGCTGTGACCTGCCTGTGGTATATCTGACCACACTGCTGGCAGAAGCGCTGGGATTGGAGGAAGAAAACAATGGCTGAACAGAACCGTTTGAAAGAACAGATCCTGCGCATGAGCGGCGTGAATCCGCTGAAATGTATGCGCTGCGGGAAGTGCTCCGCCACCTGTCCCTCCTATGACGAGATGGAGTATCATCCGCACCAGTTCGTATATATGGTAGAGACCGGCGACATCGAACCCCTGATGCAGTCCGAATCTCTGTATAAATGTCTTACCTGCTTTGCCTGCGTGGACAGATGTCCCCGGAACGTGGAGCCTGCCAAGCTGGTAGAGGCAGTGCGCCTGGCTGTGATCCGGCAGCAGGGCCAGAACCACCTGACCTCCAATGATATTCCCGATCAGGTGGACGAAGATACGCCCCAGCAGCTGCTGATGAGCGCCATGCGGAAATATAGTAAGTAAGGAAGGAGTAAGACGCTATGCAAAGAATCGGTGTATTTGTCTGCTGGTGCGGTACCAACATTGCCGGCACCGTAGACGTCGTAAAGGTTGCGGAAGCGCTGCGGAATGAACCCGGCGTAGTTTTCTCCGACAACTATCAATATATGTGCTCCCAGGCCGGGCAGGACATGATCAAGAATGCCATCAAGGAGCATAACCTGACCGGGATCGTGGTCTGCTCCTGCTCTCCCCGTATGCACGAGGCCACCTTCCGGAAGACCGCTGCTTCTGCCGGTCTGAACCCCTACATGGTGGAGATCGCCAACATCCGGGAACAGTGCTCTTGGGTACATAAGGATATGCCCGTGGGTACGGAAAAGGCCATCATCCTGGGGAAGGCAGCCGTTGCCAAGGTGAACCTGAATGCGCCTCTGACCCCCGGTGAAAGCCCTGTGACCAAGAGAGCCCTGGTGATCGGCGGTGGTATCGCCGGTATCCAGACCGCTCTGGACATTGCCGAAGCCGGTTTCCCGGTGGACATCGTGGAAAAGCTGCCGACCATCGGTGGGAAAATGGCCCAGCTGGACAAGACCTTCCCCACACTGGACTGCGCCGCTTGTATCCTGACCCCGAAAATGGTGGATGCCGGCCAGAACGAAAACATCCGCATCTTCTCCTACAGTGAGATCGAAGAAGTGGGCGGCTTCGTGGGCAACTTCCACGTGAAGATCCGCAAGAAGGCCAGATACGTAGACGAGACCAAGTGTACCGGCTGCGGTCTGTGTACCGAAAAGTGCCCCCAGAAGAAGGTCCCCAACGAATTCAACCTGGGTATGGACAATCGCCATGCCGTATATATCCCCTTTGCACAGGCCGTGCCGAAGGTGGCTACCATTGACCCCAACTACTGCACCATGCTGAAGACCGGCAAGTGCGGCGTTTGTGCCAAGGTCTGCACCGCCGGTGCCATCGACTATAAGCAGCAGGATCAGATCATCGAAGAACAGTACGGCGCCATCGTAGCCGCTACCGGGTACAACCCCATCTCCATGGACAAGTTCGACGAATTCGCCTACAGCCAGTCCAAGGACGTGATCACCTCTCTGGAATTCGAACGGCTCACCAACGCTGCCGGTCCTACCGCCGGGAAGCTGCTCCGTCCCTCCGACGGCAAGCACCCTCACACCATCGTATTCGTACAGTGCGTAGGTTCCCGTTGCAGCCACGATGCTTCCAAGGGCAAGGAATACTGCTCCAAGATCTGCTGTATGTACACCGCCAAGCACGCCATGCTGACCAGAGATAAGTATCCGGACACCGATGTGTATGTATTCTACATCGACGTGCGTACCCCCGGCAAGCAGTTTGACGAGTTCTACCGCCGTGCCGTGGAAGAATATGGCGTACATTATATCAAGGGCATGGTAGGCAAGGTAACGCCCGACGGCGATAAGCTGAAGGTACAGGCCTCCGATCTGCTGGCTGGTAAGCAGTTGAAGATCGATGCAGACCTGGTGGTATTGGCCGCCGCTATCGAACCCGATAAGAGCGCAAGACCCCTGGCCACGATGCTGACTGCCAGCATGGACACCAACGACTTCTTCACCGAAGCCCATCCCAAGCTGCGTCCTGTGGAATCTCCCACCGCCGGTGTGTTCCTGTCCGGTACCTGCCAGGGCCCGAAGGATATTCCCGAAACGGTTTCCCAGGCAAGTGCTGCGGCTGCCAAGGTCATTGGTCTGCTCTGCAAGGATAAGCTGACAGGCAACCCCTGTGTGGCTTCTTCCAACGAGCTGATGTGCAACGGCTGCTCCTCCTGCGAGAAGGTATGTCCGTATGGCGCTATCACCTATGAAGATAAGGAATTCCGTATGCCTGACCGGTCCACGAAGATCCGTCGGGTGGCGAAGGTCAATGAAGCGGTCTGCCAGGGCTGCGGCTGCTGTACTGTGGCTTGTCCCTCCGGTGCAATGGACCTGAAGGGCTTTGCCAACTCACAAATCATGGCGGAGGTTGACGCAATATGCAAGTAAACGAAAACTTCAAGCCCCTGATCGTAGCGTTCTGCTGCAACTGGTGTTCCTATGCAGGCGCAGACCTGGCGGGCAACAATCGACTGAACTATCCGGCCGAGGTCAAGATCATCCGGGTGCCCTGCTCCTGTAGAGTCAACCCCATGTTCATCCTCCGTGCCTTCCAGAGAGGTGCGGACGGGGTGATCCTGTGCGGCTGCCATCCCGGCGACTGCCACTATACCTCCGGCAACTATTATACCAGACGGCGTATGTCCCTGCTGTTCTCCATGCTGGATTACCTGGGGATCGAAAGAGAGCGGACCCGCGTGGAATGGGTATCCGCTGCCGAAGGTGCTAAGTTCGCTGCGACCATGAACGATTTCGTGGCACAGGTAACGGCACTGGGTGAAAACAAGAGACTGGAGGATCTGAGATGCAAGCAGTAACAAGAGAATGCCTCCTGCAAAAGGCCTGCGAGCTGCTGGACAACGGCACGGTGGATCGTGTCTACGGCTGGCAGAAAGGGCAGTTTACCTACGACGTGACCCCGGCGCTCTTTACAACCAAGGAAGAGCTGGAACGGGATTTCGTATGGAATGATTTCTGCGGGGCAAACTTTTCCAAATATCTGATCAAAGAAACATCCGGCAAGGAAGGCAAGGTGCTTGTTTTCCTGAAGCCCTGTGACACCTACTCCTTCAACCAGCTTTTGACCGAGCATCGGTTTGATCGGGAGAAGGTATATGTAGTGGGTATCCCCTGCGACGGTATGGCTGACATCCGCAAGATCGAAGAGACGGTGGGCGAAGGCGTGACCGGTGTGGATACCGACGGGGACAAGCTCATCGTACACACCCTGTATGACGGAGACGTGACCCTGGACAGACAGGCTTACCTGGCAGAACGGTGCGTGGTATGCAAGTCCAAGAAGCACGTGGCCTATGACGAGCTGATCGGGGAAGACGGAGACGTTGTGGACTCCAACCGGTTTGACGAAGTGGCAAAGCTGGAGGCTATGACCCCCGACGAACGGTTTGCCTTCTGGCAGGAACAGCTTTCTCGCTGCATCCGCTGCAATGCGTGCCGTGACGTTTGCCCTGCCTGCACCTGCGAAAAGTGCGTGTTCGGCAACCCCAAGTCCGGTGTGGAAAACAAGGCCGCTGCCGACAGCTTTGAAGAGAAAATGTTCCATATCATCCGTGCGTTCCACGTGGCGGGCAGATGTACCGACTGTGGCGAATGCTCCAGAGTATGTCCCCAGCACATTCCGCTGCACCTGCTGAACCGGAAGTTCATCAAGGACATCGATTCCTTCTATGGGGAATACCAGGCCGGTGCAGAGGTGGGCAGCCGTGCGCCGCTGGTGAACTACACCGAAGACGACCTGGAACCCGGTGAAGCTGTAGAAAGAGGTGGACAGAATGCGTAAGTGTGCTCTCAACAACAAAAATGCACTGCTGGCCGCTATGGCAAAGAAGGCAAAGCTGTATGTACCCACCGATGGCGCCGATGAAAAGTCCAAGCTGGCTGGCGCATATTATGCCGAGTGGAAGGATGGCGCTGCTGTATCCGGCAGACTGAACACCACCCGCAGCCCCAAGGATTTCTTCTTCCCCCAGACCGAGAACCTGATGACCTTCCAGATGACCGGCAAGAAGCTGGAGATCTTCGACGCACGTCGGGAGCATGAGGATTTCATCCTGTTTGGCGTCCGGGCCTGCGATGTACGCAGCTTCACGGTGCTGGACAATGTGTTCCTGTCCGACCCGGTAGACACCTATTACCAGAACCGGAGACAGCATGGGACCATCGTATCCATGGCCTGCACCAAGCCTGCGGAGACCTGCTTCTGCCGTACCTTTGGCATTGACGCTGCCGATCCGGAAGGAGACGTAGTGTGCTGGGAAGATGGCGACAACCTCTACCTGACCGCCAAGACCGAGAAGGGTGCAGATCTGCTGGCCGCTGTGGCTGACGTAACGGAAGACTGCGACGACCATGCAGCCGACGGCGTGAAGGCACTGGCAAACGAAAGACTGGACAAGCTGCCTCTGGCAGATCTGAAGTCCGATGCCTTTGGTGGCGGCAAGACCGACAAGTTCTTCAACGATCCGGCCTGGGACGAGCTCAGCGAAGCCTGCCTGGGCTGCGGCACCTGTACCTTTGTGTGCCCCACCTGCCAGTGCTACGACATCAAGGATTTCAACACGGGCAAGGGTGTGATCCGGTTCCGCTGCTGGGACTCCTGTATGTACTCCGACTTCACCATGATGGCACACGGCACCAACCGTCCCAACCATATGCAGCGCTTCCGTCAGCGGTTCATGCACAAGCTGGTGTACTATCCGGAAAACAACAACGGACTGTTCAGCTGTGTTGGCTGCGGCAGATGCCTGTCCCGGTGTCCCATTTCCATGAACATTGTGAAGGTCATGAAAAAGCTGGGAGGAAATGAAAATGAATAAAGAAGCATTGATCCCCGTAGTGGGAGAAGTCACCGACATTCGCATCGACACGCCGGACGTGAAGACCTTCCGGGTAGTGACGCCGGATGGGAAGAAAGCCTTTGACCATATGCCCGGTCAGTGTGCCATGCTGTCCATTCCCGGCGTAGGCGAAGCGATGTTCTCCATCACCTCTTCTCCTACAAACACGGAATATATGGAATTTTCCATCAAGAAGTGCGGCTGCGTGACCGAATGGCTGCACCAGATGGAGGTGGGCCAGCAGATCACGATCCGTGGTCCTTACGGCAATGCGTTCCCGGTAGATACCGCTTTTGCCGGGAAGGATATGTTGTTCATCGCCGGTGGTATCGGTCTGGCACCGCTGCGTTCCGTGATCAACTACTGCCGACACTACAGAGACCGGTACGGCAAGATCGACATCGTATACGGTTCCCGTAGCAGTGCGGATCTGGTGGACTATCAGGAGATCCTGAACGAATGGGCAACGGACGCAGGCGTTACGGTACACCTGACCATTGACCGACCGGAAGAAGGCTGGGATGGTCACGTAGGCTTTGTACCGAACTATGTGAAGGAGCTTGGTTTCTCCACGGACAAGACTGCCGTACTGTGTGGTCCGCCGATCATGATCAAGTTCACCTTAGCCGGTCTGCAGGAGCTGGGCTTCGCCAAGGAGCAGGTCTACACGACCCTGGAGCTGCGCATGAAGTGCGGTATCGGCAAGTGCGGCCGCTGCAACGTAGGCGCCAAGTACGTCTGCAAGGACGGCCCCGTCTTCCGCTGCGACCAGATCGACGAGCTGCCGGACGAATATTGATCCGTTTTTCGCCGCTGTATCGTATCGTTACGTAACGCTGTAGGGAACGGTCTTGACCGTTCCTATGCATAGATCGAAACCAAATCAGAAAGGATAAATCCATATTATGGAAAACATGGTAAATATATTCCTGTTCGGTAAGAAGTATGCCGTGCCGGAGAATCTGACCATCATGCGTGCCATGGAATACGCCGGCTATCAGCTGGTGAGAGGCTGCGGATGTCGGAACGGTTTCTTCGGCGCCTGTGCCACCATCTATCGTATCGCCGGTGACCGGGAGCTGAAGGCTTGTCTGGCTTGTCAGACCAAGGTAGAAGAAGGTATGTATGTGGCAACGCTGCCCTTCTTCCCGCTGGTCAAGCAGGTATACGACATCGAAAAGGTAAAGCCCACCGATATGGTGATGATGCAGCTGTATCCGGAGATCTACTCCTGCGTAGGCTGCAATGCCTGCACCAAGGCTTGTACCCAGGGTCTGAACGTTATGCAGTACATCGCCTATGCCCAGAGAGGCGAATTCGACAAGTGCGCCGAAGAATCCTTTGACTGCGTCATGTGTGGTGTATGCTCCTCTCGCTGCCCCGCCGGTATCTCCCATCCGCAGGTAGCTATGCTGGCCCGTCGTCTCAACGGCAAGTATCTGGCACCCGGCACAGAGCATCTGGAAAACAGAGTCAAGGAGATCAAGGACGGCACCTTTGAAGAGCTGCTGCAGAACCTGATGGGCAAGCCGATCGACGAAATGAAGGAACTCTATAACAATAGAGAGATCGAAAAGTAAGGGTAGGAGGAAAAAGTAGAATGTACGCTGAACAGTTTCAGAAATCGCTCCAAGCGGTAGAAGCCGCCCGAGAAGCGAATATTGCATACGAACCTGCCCGCATGACTGCCAAGGAAAAGGAAGACCTGCTGGCTGCCTACCATCCGGACTATAAGAAGGATGAATTTGCGACCCTGCAGATCGGTCCCAACAAGGGTGAAAAGGTGCCGAAGGAGCTGGCAGAGATGCTGCAGGCCCACAGCCGGATCACCTCTTCCGAAGTGGATCTGACCAACCCCACCTACGATGTAGACGTGCTGATCATTGGCGGTGGTGGGGCAGGTACCTCTGCTGCCATCGAAGCCAACGAAGCTGGTGCCTCTGTCATGATCGTGACCAAGCTGCGTATGGGCGACGCCAACACCATGATGGCCGAAGGTGGTATCCAGGCTGCCGACAAGCCCAACGACTCTCCTGCCATCCACTACATTGATGCCTTCGGTGGTGGTCACTATGCTGCCAAGCCGGAGCTGCTGTACAAGCTGGTCAACGATGCACCGGAAGCCATCCAGTGGCTGAACAACCTGGGCGTAGAATTTGACAAGGCTCCCGACGGCACCATGATCACGACCCACGGTGGCGGTACCTCTCGGAAGAGAATGCACGCCTGCAAGGACTATTCCGGTGCCGAGATCATGCGTACCCTGCGTGACGAAGTGCTGAACCGTGGCATTCCGGTGGTGGACTTCACCTCTGCCATCGAGCTGATCCTGGACGAAAACGGCCGTGCAGCCGGTGCTGTGCTGCTGAACATGGAGACCGGTGACCTGATGGTGGCCAGAGCGAAGACGGTCATCATTGCTACCGGCGGTGCAGGACGTATGCACTACCAGGGCTTCCCCACCTCCAACCACTACGGTGCTACCGCCGACGGTCTGGTGCTGGGCTACAGAGCCGGCGCCAAGCTGCTGTATGCGGAAACCCTGCAGTACCATCCCACCGGTGCCGCATTCCCGGAACAGATCTTTGGTGCGCTGGTAACGGAGAAGGTACGTTCTCTGGGTGCCAAGCTCATCAACCGGGACGGCAAGGTGTTCATGCATCCGCTGGAAACTCGTGACGTAGCTGCTGCCTCCATCATTCGGGAATGCAGCGACCGTGGCGAAGGTGTTGACACCGGTTCCGGCCTGGGCGTATGGCTGGATACGCCCATGATCGAGAAGATCGGCGGCGAAGGTACCATCGAAAAGCGGATCCCTGCCATGATGCGTATGTTCGGCAAATACGGCATCGACATCCGCAAGGAGCCCATTCTGGTATATCCCACGCTGCACTACCAGAACGGTGGTCTGGACATTCACCAGAACGGCATGACCACCAATGTGGAGAACCTGTTCGTAGCCGGTGAAGCCGTTGGTGGTATCCACGGCAGAAACCGTCTGATGGGCAACTCTCTGCTGGACATCATCGTATTCGGTCGGAACGCCGGTCAGAACGCTGCTGCCCGTGCCAAGGACACCACGGTTGGTACCCTGACCCTGTCCCACATCGATGCCTTTGACAAGGAAAGAGCCGAAGCTGGTATCGAGACCGACGCTGTCTCTCCGAAGCTGCTGCCCGACTACAGACGCAGCGTAACAGAGCTGGACAAGTGATTTTGTAAAACAATATAGATCCTATAAGAGAAAGGATCCGTGCAGATGGCATACAGGAACATGGTATGCATCTGGACGGATCCTTTTTTGCGCAAAGCAAAGTGATTGGGCAAACACAAAAAATCCCCCAACCGTGATCGGTCGGAGGATCCTTTTCATTTTTCGTACAACGATTATTCAGCGTCAGAAGCCTTTTCAGCGGTGAAGGTACATACCTTTTCCATAGCATCGGCCAGCAGCTCTACTTCCTTGTCGGACAGACCGGCAGCAGCAGCGTTTACCATCTGGCTGTGATATTCCTTGTGCTGGTTGCAAGCTTCCACACCGGTGTTGGACAGGTGGATGAATACAACGCGGCGGTCACGAGGGGTGTAGCTGCGTTCCAGGTAACCCTTGTTCACCAGCGTGTTGACAGCGGTGGTCAGAGATCCAGGGGATACGCACAGGAACTTGGCAATGTTAGCCATGGTGTTCTTCTGGTCGATCGTCAGCTTTTCAACAGCGGCCAGCACGTGAATCTCTCTGACAGACAGATCTGCAGCACAGTTCTTGCGCAGATATGCTTCCTCCAGAATCAGAAGATTGTTAAAGGTGGTTACGAAGAAATCGTTGAGTTTCTGGTTGGTAATGTCTTGCATAGTGACCTCCAAAGGGTTCAAAATTTTGTACACCAATAGGATACCACTTTTTTCTTCGTTTGTCAAGACTATGGCGGAATTTTTTTGTGGAAATTTGTAAATATTTTTTGGCGAAAGAGGCACTCGAAAAACGGAAATTTTGTGTTCACATCGATTTATGCCGAAAAAGTTCGACATAGCATAAACGATTTGTCAAACGAAAAACCAATGTGCATCATTACAACGTGAACGGACAATCACGGCTTTTTGGAAATTCGGGACACAAACAAACCGATCACTCGCTGTGGTATGTGCCGGCGCCAATGCTCACGTGCCGGTGACGATCTGGACGGTGCTGCTGCCGGTGCGATCACGGCGGACTATTACCTGCCGATCGATCCGTTCCCGCAGCTGGGACACATGGGAGATGATGCCAATGAGCCGACAGCCCTCCGATAGCTGCGACAGGGTCGTGATGGCACCCTCCAGCGAGGCACTGTCCAGGGAACCAAAGCCTTCGTCCAAAAACATGGCATCGATCCGCACACCGCCGGACACCGATTCCGTCTCGTCGGCCAGCCCCAGCGCCAAGGACAGG
>CAZLED010000046.1:0-705 GCA_964558485.1 uncultured Ruminococcus sp.
GGAAGGTGTCTTCAAGATAATGATATTTGTCGCTGTCCTCGGCCTTGCCACGCTGCCCATCGGCTACGCAGACGGTTGGATCCGTGCGTACAACGGTGCTGCGGTGATGCTCCATGGGAAAGACTATCCCGTTGTGGGACGGATCTGCATGGACCAGTGCATGATCGATATCACGGACGCCAAAACGCCTGTGGCCGTGGGCGACCCGGTGGTGCTGTTTGGAAACGACAACGGTGCAAGGCTGGCAGACTTAGCCAAGCGAGCCGGGACCATCGTGTACGAGTGCACCTGTCACGTGAGCCATCGGGTACCACGGATCCCGATCGATTGAGATATTTTTGTGGGAATGAAGCACCCCCAAAAGGATTTGTGCAATACTACCAAAAATACAGCCTGGAAAAGCGGAAAGTTATTCTTGCAATTTGCCCATGGCTTTGCTATAATAGTAGGCGCAGTTCCAGTACGGGAAGGAGGTGCTTTTTCCATGAAATATGTTTGCATCATTTGCGGTTACACGTACAACGAGCGGAAGGGTGACCCGGATAACGGCATCGAACCCGGGACTCGGTTTGAAGACCTGCCGGACGATTTTGTCTGCCCGGAATGCGGCGTACCGAAGGATGAATTTGAAGTAGACACAGTTGAAGAGTAAGTTAGAAGTCAGAGGAGTGAGGATATTATGAAGCCGGGTAATGGAGCGAACCA
>CAZLED010000046.1:805-18084 GCA_964558485.1 uncultured Ruminococcus sp.
TCACTCTGAAGAATTTCCCTGACGGAAAATTCTTCCTGGGGTTTTCTACGAAAGTTAGAAGTCAGAGGAGTGAGGATATTATGAAGCCGGGTAATGGAGCGAACCACCTCACTCTGAAGAATTTCCCTGACGGAAAATTCTTCCTGGGGTTTTCTACGAAAGTCAGAAGTCAGATGGGTGCAGGGCGTACGTACGTTTTGCACCCATTTTTATTTGGGTGTCGGTGCAGAAACAGTCCGATTGTACGTTGCGACATCTGACTTCTTACCTCTGACTTCTGAATTAATACTTGCACTTTCCCTCGGAATATGCTATAATAGTATCAATATATAATGCGGATTTTATGGGGTGATGGCATGGAACCTGTGGTGGCGGTCTGGCGATGCGAAACGTATACGGAGACGGAGATCTTGCGGTGCATCGAAGAAATGTTTACGGCGCTGCACATTTCGCCGACTTTATTTGTGGGCAAGCGTGTGGCGCTCAAACCCAATTTGGTGATGGCGAAAAAACCGGACGCTGCGGCTACGACCCATCCGGCGGTGCTGTCGGCGCTGGCAAAGCTGCTGGTGCGCTGGGGTGCCCGGGAGGTCGTGGTAGTGGACAGCCCCGGCGGCCCCTATACGGCGGTGTATCTGGACAACGTATACCGCACCTGTGGCCTGACTTCCCTTGGCGATATCCCCGGTGTGCGGCTCAACGATGACTTTCGCTTCCAGTCCGTGCCGTTTCCGGATGGCCGTACCCTGCACCAAGCCACGATTTTGCAAACCATTTTGGACTGCGATATTCTTATCAACGTGTGCAAGCTCAAGACCCACGGACTGACCGGCCTGAGCTGTGCCACCAAGAACCTGTTCGGCATCATCCCCGGTGTGGAAAAATTTTCCATGCACGCCACCTTCCCGAAGCTCGAAGACTTCTCCGATATGCTGGTGGACATCACGGAATTTGTCCGTGCCAGAATGTCCTATATTGCGCTGTGTGACGGCATCGTGGGCATGGAAGGCAATGGACCTACCCACGGGGAACCGGTGTCCTGCGGCGTTCTGATGGCGTCTGAAAACCCCTATGCACTGGATATCGTGGCAGAGCATTGCATCGGTTGTACGTCCCCGGTAGTGCATCTGGACAAGGCCTACCAGCGTGGACGGATCCATAGCCGAAGTTTTGCGGACATACAAACGGTCACGGAACAAAACAGAACTGTTCCGGTAACAGCTTTTGCGCCACCGGAAGCCTCTGCCGGTCGGTTTCTGAAGGGATTGTCGGGCATCTGGGGCGGTCGGTTCGCAGAGATCTTCGCAGCCAAGCCCAAAATCCTGCCGGACAAATGCATCGGCTGCGGTGTGTGCGTGCGAACCTGTCCAGCCAAAACCATCACCATCCAAAACAAAAAAGCCGTGATCCGGGAGAAGAATTGCATCCGCTGCTACTGCTGCCAGGAGCTGTGTCCCCATGGCGCCGTGGGCATGAAGAAGAATTTTTGGATACGAACGGTGCATTGAGCAAAGGCAGACGTCAGACGTCGGGTATCGATGTGGGACGCACGACATTTCTCAGTGATGGAATGAATAATGAAGAATGAAAAATGAATAATTTTGGTAAAAATAGCTTCGCTATTTCGGATTGTTTATAACGTGTAGCTGATATGGGGAGATAACCAAATTAACGGAAATCAATCCTGCCCCAAACTATATACACCGTACGCCACTGGAACCAGTTCGGTAGCGTTCTGCCTGCAGTGACTGAATGTCAGCGCACCAATGCCCAAAAGTTTTGCCAGGCTTTTTCAAAAGCCGCGTACTCCTCCCAAACGTCTTGTAATACAAAATTGAAGGAACAACAACATGACCATAACAAAAAAGGCGTATGCCAAAATCAACCTGTATCTGGACGTGATGGGAAAGCGGCCGGACGGATATCACGATATCAAAAGCGTCATGCTGCAAGTCAGCCTGCACGATACCGTAACCGTTTCCCGGGACGGTGGCGTGGGCATACACCTGGAGCTGGGTCAGAACGACGTGGATGCGCTGCCCGGTGGGGAAGAGAACATTGCCTACCGCTGTGCCGATGCGTTCCTGCGCCACTACGACCTGCGGGAAGGCGTGTCCATCTCCATCGAGAAGCATATCCCCATCGCTGCCGGACTGGGTGGTGGCAGTGCGGACGGCGGCGCTGTGTTGACCGCTATGGCCGAGCTGTTCGCCGATACCGTGCCAACAGACCTGGATACCCTGTGCGCCATCGGCAGTACCATCGGCGCCGATATCCCGTTCTGCGTGGTGGGTGGCTGCGCAAAAACCCTGGGCATCGGTGACCGGATCACGCCCCTGGATTACACCACACCCTGCACCATCCTGGTGGCAAGAGACGGCAGCGGCATCTCTACCCCCAAAGCATACGGCGCACTGGACGCATTGTACGGCGAACGACTCCGGGAAGATTTTGGCAATTTCGAAGGCTTCCTGGATTCGCTGCGCCGGAACGATCCCATACCCCAATATATGCGCAACACCTTCGAGGACGTGATCCTGCCAAACCATCCGGAAGCGACAGCCCTGCGAGAACGGATCATCGCCGCTGGTGGGGTACCACTCATGAGCGGCAGCGGCCCTACTGTGTTCGGACTGTTTCCGGATGTGACGGCGGCAAACCATGTGTACCTGGCACTGCAAGCCGAAGGGATCGAATCGTACCTGTGCCATGGGGTGTCCCGAATGTGATTTTTGGTGAAACGATACAAAGATATGCGCAGGACAGCAATGTGACGAAAATTTGTTAAAGAATTGGATATAATTTGAACAAAAAACATTGCCTGTCTGCATGAAACGTGATATAATACATATACAGTGTAATTTTTTGGAGGACCCCAATATGCAAAAACCGATCGCAAAGCTGCTGGTGCTGGCGATGCTGCTGGCCACCTGTGCCGGATGTGGCAACAATGCCAGCGAGACCACCGCAGACACCACTGCAAACAACAACACGACCCCTGTAGAGACCGAATCCGAGACCCTCTACGAGCCCGACGACCTGCCGGCTGACCTGAACTTCGGCGGCAAGACCGTCACCACCTTTGGCTGGACGGGGATCGACCAGATCGAATTCTTTGTGGAAGAAGCCAATGGCGAGATCGTCAACGATGCCGTGTTCCAGCGGAACCTGCAGGTGGAAGACCGGCTGGATGTGACCCTGGAATACCGTCTGGAACCCGGTGCTAACCCGGATCGTGCGTCCTGGGTCAAGACCATCTCCCAGAGCATCACCGCCGGAGACAGTGCCTATGACATCGCTGCCGGGTACTCTATGGCAGGTGCGTCCCTGGCTGTTGCCAATATGCTCATTGACTTAAACAACTTGGATTATCTGAATTTTGAAAAGCCCTGGTGGCCGAAATCCCTGCAATCCGAGGCGACCTGTGGCGGCAAGCTGTACTTCTGCTCCGGCGATATTTCCAATTACATGGTATATTTCCTGTATGGTGTATACTTCAATAAGCAGATCATCATCGACCATGCGCTGGACGATCCCTATGATCTGGTGAACGAAGGTACCTGGACGCTGGACAAAATGATCTCCATGTCGGAAGGTGTGTACCAGGATATCAACGGCGACGGCAAAAAGGACCTGGGCGACGTGTACGGCTTTGAGACCCACATCACCTATGTGGACCCCTTCTATTTTGGCGTCGGTCTGCGGACTACCGAAAAGGATGAGAACGATATTCCTGTTATCGCCGAATGTTTTTGTGGAGAAAAGACCCACGAGCTGCTGAACACGCTGGTGGATTGGTTCAAGAAAAACGATGCCTGGTTGGAAAAAGATTCCTACGAAAATGGGAACAAGCTTTTTGCAGAGGGTAGAGCACTGTTCACTACCAACGAATTCCAGTATGCCGTGACCGACCTGCGTGCATCGGAACTGGAATATGGTGTGGTTCCCATGCCGAAGTATGATGCAGAACAGCAGGATTACTACACCGTTATGTCCTTCCCGTACTCTCTCTATGGTGTGCCTGTAGACGCTGCTGACCCGAATATGTCTGCGGCTGTCCTGGAAGCCATGGGTTCGGAAGGGTACCGCACCGTGTCTCCTGCGCTGTTTGAGACGGCATTCAAGGCGAAGTACGCCCAGGATGACAAGACGGCCCAGATGTTTGACCTGATCCGTGCGTCTGCGGTCTTCGATTTTGGTCGCGTATTCAACGACAGTATGCAGTCCATGACTTACAATATCTTCCGGGACGCTGTGCGCAACGGAAGTACCAACTGGGTCTCCACGTACCAGAGCAAGGAAAAGGCACTGAACAGCAACCTGCAAGCCGTGGTAGATGCACTGCTGAACGAATAAAAAATACAAAGCAGGTGTGAGCCAAATGGTTTGCACTTGCTTTTTTGTTTACGCACATATTTCTCCTACAGGATCGAACAAAAACATATCATCCATCGAAATACAAAAAAGTGGGCACGTTTTGTACCCACTTTTTATATCTGACTTCTAATTTCTTATTTCTAACTTTACTTTCAGCCCAGTCTCTTGTCCAGAGCTTCCAGTTCTTCCCACATTTCGGCAGGAACTCTTTCGCCGATCAGGTTGTAGAATTCCTTGATGTTGTCGATGTCGGCCTTCCAGGAGTCGTGGTCAACAGATACCAGTTCCTTGATGGTGTCCAGGGTAACATCAGACAGACCTTCGATGTTGATGTCTTCAGCCTTCGGAACATAACCGATAGCGGTCTCCACAGCGTCTACCTTGTCTTCGCAACGAGCCAGGATCCACAGCAGCACTCTCATGTTGTCGCCGAAGCCGGGCCAAATGAAGTTGCCTTCATCGTCGGTACGGAACCAGTTGACGTGGAAGATCTTGGGCGCATGGGGGATCTTCTTGCCCATATCCAGCCAGTGCTTGAAGTAGTCACCCATGTTGTAACCAACGAAGGGACGCATAGCCATGGGGTCACGACGTACTACGCCAACAGCGCCGGAGGCAGCAGCAGTGGTTTCGGAAGCCATGATGGAACCAACGAAGGTACCGTTCTGCCAGCTGGTGGACTGGTATACCAGGGGAGCAGTCTTTGCACGTCTGCCACCGAATACGATAGCGGAGATCGGCACACCGGCAGCATTGTTGAATTCAGAGGACAGGCAGGGGCAGTTGACAGCCTTTGCGGTGAACCGGGAGTTCGGATGAGCGCCGCAGGTGGACTTGTCCTTCTTGTCGTACTTGGTGCAGTCCCAAGGATTGCCCTTCCAGTCGATGGCATTGCCGGGTGTAGGCGGATTGTTGTCCAGACCTTCCCACCAAACGGTGTTGTCGGCGGTGTTATGCACAACGTTGGTGAAGATGGTGTCCTTCATAGTGGTGTGCAGGGCGTTGGGGTTGGACTTTTCGTTGGTACCGGGAGCAACGCCGAAGAAACCGTTTTCCGGGTTCATAGCCCACAGTCTGCCGTCCTTACCGATCCGCAGCCATGCAATGTCGTCACCTACGCACCATACCTTGTAGCCCTGCTTCTGGTAGATTTCCGGCGGGATCAGCATAGCCAGGTTGGTCTTACCGCAAGCAGACGGGAAGGCAGCGGAGATGTACTTCACTTCGCCGTTGGGATATTCAACACCCAGGATCAGCATATGCTCAGCCATCCAGCCTTCGTTGCGACCCAGGAAGGAAGCGATACGCAGAGCAAAGCACTTCTTACCCAGCAGTACGTTTCCGCCGTAGCCGGAGTTTACAGACCAAATGGTGTTGTCTTCCGGGAAGTGGCAGATGTAGCGGTTTTCTTCGTCCAGATCAGCCTTAGCGTGCAGACCCTTGATGAAGCCGGCATCGTCGCCCAGAGCATCCAGAACGTCCTTGCCCACACGGGTCATGATCAGCATATTCAGTACGACATAGATAGAGTCGGTCAGCTCGATACCATACTTGGCAAAGTCGGAACCAACGATACCCATGGAGTAGGGGATCACATACATGGTGCGACCCTTCATAGAGCCACGGTACAGCTTGGACAGCTTTTCATAGCATTCAGCAGGAGCCATCCAGTTGTTGATGTTGCCGGCGTCTTCCTTCTTGGAGGTGCAGATAAAGGTTCTGCCTTCCACACGGGCAACGTCGTTGACAGCGGTGCGATGCAGGTAGCATCCGGGGAGCTTTTCCTGGTTCAGCTTGATCATCTCGCCGGTGGAGCAAGCTTCGGCACGCAGTGCTTCGGCCTGTTCTTCGGAGCCATCGATCCAGACGATCTTGTCGGGCTGGGTCATAGCAGCCATTTCATCGATCCAGGACAGTACGTGTTTGTTCTGTGTCATTCTTATAACTCTCCTTATATTTAGATACTTGTTATCCGTAATTTCAATTTACGCCCATAGGATGAGCGAACCTTGTTTTCCATATACATTATACCGTACCGGAATGCAAAAAGCAAGAGACGGAATATGAATTTTTTATTCGATACTCGTCATAATTTTTGTGCACCCTGTTGGGTAAGTCAGAGGTCAGGCTAACACAAAGTCAGAAGTCAGAAGTCAGAGGTCGTGCTTCGCAAAGTCAGAGATAAGATGTCAGAGGTCAGAAGTGGGTGCAGGGTGTACGTACGGCTTGTAGCCAATTTGGTTTTTCATATTGGTGTCACCAAAAGATATGATTTGGTTAATCGAAAGTAGGGCGGGATGACAACTACTCAACTGCACCAACGCTTTGGTATCCAACATCACGCCGTCTGACGTGGTATGCCTGTACCATATGGGTATCGGCTGACGACATCCCGCCGTCGAACGTGTTATGCCGAACAACATTGGTGTTGGACATCCGTATGTTTTAGGTTGCATATTTTTGTGTATCCGTTCTCCCATGATATTGGATCGAACCATTACAATATGGACGTTTGTATATCCATTCCCCATGTCGTATGGTCAAGGAATTACGACGGCGGGATGTCGTCAGCCGAGGTCGCCATGAATACCAAGGGTAGGTCATCCCGCCCTACATTCGATTTACCAAATCCATTCTCCACCGACACCCATATACAAATTGGCTACAAGCCGTACGTACACCGTGCACCCAATTTCGGGGACTTCTTATTTCCAACCTCTAACTTCTAACCTTGCAAAGCAGTTGGCGACCTTGTGTTGTAAAATGCGTGTTTGTGGAATGAAGTGCCCCAAAAAGCCGCCAAGTCGCCAAGTTGCCAATTCAGAGATAAGATGTCAGAGATAAGAAGTCACCACGTTCGACCAAACCGATTCTATAGCAACACCCATATGAATAAACAAAAATGTCTCCAAACCCAACGTACACCCTGACCTCTGACTTCTGACATCTGACTTGGCGAAGCACCCCCGCCTTCTGTCTTCTCCTGTGAGTGAAAAAATTTTTTGAGAAATTTCGGAACAGGTGTTTACAAACGGGAAAAAGTATGGTATAATACAGGTGGAACCAAAATAACCCAACATATACGCAGCACATTGCAGCGTAACACGATATACATGGAAAGGTGGTAACAGCATGACGCCATTAACCCCCAAGGAACAGGCCATTTTCGACTATATACGAGATAATCTTAGAGAGAACGGGTATTCGCCGTCCATCCGGGATATCCGCACCGCTTTGGATATCAAATCGACCTCAACCGTACATACCTACCTGGAACGACTGGAACGCAAGGGCTACATCCATAAGGAAACCGGGAAGAGCCGTACGCTCCGCATCGAAGACACCATGGACCCCGGCGAACCCTCGATCCCCGGCGGTAAGGTGCCGATCGTGGGCAAGGTCACGGCCGGTCAGCCCATCTTGGCGGTGGAAAATTACGAAGGCTACATCAATTATCCGGAAGGCGAAGGACGAAGCCACGATGCGCCTCTGTTTGCGCTCCGAGTCCAGGGTGACAGCATGATCGAAGCCGGTATTTTGGACGGGGACCTGGTCATCGTGGAAAAAGCCGAATACGCCGAAAACGGACAGATCGTGGTGGCTATGGTGGACGACTCCGCTACCGTCAAGGTCTTCTATCGTGAGGACGGCCACTTCCGTCTCCAACCCCGTAACTCCTTCCTGGATCCCATCATCGTGGACGAGGTCGTGATCCTGGGCCGGGTGCTGGCAAGTATCCGGTATTATTGATAAGGTAAGAAGTTATCCCACTTTTTCGTAGGGAACCGCACATACAATGTGCACTTGATCGTTCCTGCGGTAGCTGGGGAAGGCAGAAATCAGAAGTCAGAGGTCAGATGCAGGACGTTTGGCCAATGAACAAAAACCCACATAAAAGAAAGGAAACAAAAAATGGCTAACGAAATGATCAAGGGAATGGGCTTTCACCATATCGCTGTGAAGGCTATCGATTTTGATGCTTCTTTGAAATTCTATACAGAAGGACTGGGCATGAAGTACTATACCGGCTGGGGTGAAGGCAACGGTCGGATCGCTATGCTGGACCTGGGCGACGGCGGTATTCTGGAGCTGTTTGCCGGTGCAGAAGGAGAAGCCTGCAACAACCGCTATATCCACTTTGCCCTGAAGGTAGACGACGTGGACGCTGCGTATGCGAAGGCTCTGGCAGCAGGCGCAACGCCCAAGAGCGAACCCAAGGTCGTGCCCCTGGATTCCAAGCCTGTTAAGCTGACCCTGAACTGCGGCTTCGTCTATGGCCCCAACGGCGAAGAACTGGAATTCTTTAGAGTTGTGAACGCCGAATAAACAACTCTGGTTGTGAACGCAGAGTAACAACCGTGGCGCTTCTGCCATATCCGTCAAATCATCAAGGAGAAATATCTATGCTGGCAACTGTTGTTTTTGTGGACGTGAAGCCCGAATGCGTGGACGATTTTATCGCTATCACCACGTATAACCACGAAAATTCCCGGAAGGAACCCGGCAACGTCCGCTTTGACGTGCTCCGGGACAATAAAGACCCCAACAAATTTTTGCTCTACGAAGTGTACCAGGACGAGGATGCCGCCGCTGCCCATAAGCAGACCGAGCATTACAACAAGTGGCGTGAGACCGTGGCTCCCATGATGGCGACGCCACGCAGCTCCATCCCCACCACGCCGGTCGCCTTCGATTGACAACGTAGCGCACCTGGTCGTCCCCCAAAAAAACTGGGACAACTGCGATATACCCCAAGAAGTCTGTCTCTGCCTGTGTATCCTGCACCGGCGGGCAGACTTTTTTTGTGTATTATGACAAGAAATTCAGCAAAAAGACGAAGCATATCTTGTTGAAACAAATGTGTAACAACCGCTCAGTAGCCATTTGACAGCCGCAAAACCTCGCTTTTCACCGCAAAAATACCGCCGATCCGCCAAAAAACCTTCGAATCGCCACGCCTTTTGCCATGGGTTTGGGAAAAATGCTGGAAAAAATCGAATGAAATATGTACAAATCGTATTTATACACCAAAAAAGGCTTGAATTTTCAAGCAAAATATAGTATAATGATACCAGCAAACAACAGCCCCGACGCTGTGGCTCCCAAACAGATGGCCTGCAGAACACGGGAAAGTGAGGAAACTCGATATGACGGATACGAAAAAAGAAAAAAAGACAGTTGTGCCTGCCGCCAAAGGGGACACGATGCCCATAGATGAACCAAAGCCGACGCCCGGATCCACCGACGATACGCTGCCACCGTACCTGTTTCATCAGGGGACGAACTATGAAGCGTGGCGATATTTAGGCGTGCACTGCGAACAGCGGGACGGCAAGTACTACTACACCTTCCGCACCTGGGCGCCCAATGCGATCTCCGTCTCCGTTAGTGGGGACATGACCGGCTGGACGGCTGTGGCTTCCATGCAAAAGATCACCGAACAGGGCATCTGGGAAGTGGTCATCCCCTGCGACAAAAGCTGGGAAGGTACCTTCTATAAATTTGTTATCAAAGGGCAGGATGGGCAGACCTGGCTCAAGGCCGACCCATATGCCACCTACAGCGAGACCCTGCAGAAAAACGCTTCCATCATCCACACCGAAGCTTCCTATACCTGGCACGACGCCGAGTGGCTCAAGCAGCGCAAGCAGATCGTGTGTCCCCGGCACCGAGGCTTTAAGCCCCAGACCATCCATTTCTACAGCGCTCCCATGAATATCTACGAGATGCACCTGGGCTCCTGGCGAACCCTGGACGGCGCTTCTACCGTGGACGGCGAGCACTACTTGGACTACCGCACCTTGGCGGATAAGCTGGCGGCGTACCTGACCGAAATGGGATACACCCACGTGGAGCTGCTGCCCGTCATGGAGCACCCCTACGACGGCTCCTGGGGCTACCAGATCTGCGGCTACTTCGCACCGACCTCTCGTTACGGTACCCCTGAAGACTTCAAATATTTCGTCGACACCATGCATCAGAACGACATCGGCGTGATCTTGGATTGGGTGCCTGCCCATTTCCCCAAGGATCGCCACGGTCTGTTCGAGTTCGATGGACAGCCTCTGTACGAATACCAAGGCTGGGACAGACAGGAGCATCAGGTCTGGGGCACCCGATTCTTTGACTTGGGTCGGCCGGAGGTGCAGTCGTTCCTGATCTCCAACGCCCTGTATTGGCTCACCGAATTCCATGCAGACGGCCTGCGTGTGGATGCCGTGGCGTCCATGCTGTACTTGGACTTCGACAAAAGACCCGGCGAATGGATCCCGGCACCGGACGGCTCCAACAAAAACCCCGAAGCCGTCGCCTTTTTGCAAAAGCTCAACAGCGTGATCCGGAAGCACTGCCCCGATGCCCTCATGATCGCCGAGGAATCCAGCGACTGGCCCATGCTGACCAAGCCTGTGTCCGAAGGTGGCCTTGGATTCTCTTTCAAATGGAATATGGGCTGGGCGAACGATATGTTCGAATACGTGGGCTGCGACCCCATCGGCCGGCAATATATCCACGACAAGCTGACCTTCCCCATGATGTACGCCTTCAACGAGAACTACATCCTGCCCGTCTCCCACGATGAGGTGGTCCATGGCAAAAAATCGCTGGTGGACAAAATGTTTGGGGGATATGATGATAAATTTGCCTGTATGCGCACGTTCATGCTGTACATGATGACCATGCCCGGCAAGAAGCTCACCTTCATGGGCACCGAATTTGCCCAGTTCCGGGAATGGGATTTCCAAAACCAGCTGGAATGGTTCATGATCGAATATCCCAGGCACATCGAAATGCAGCGATTCTGCAAGGCGCTCAACTTTATGTATAAAGAAAGTTCCGAGCTTTGGGAGATCGACGACGGCTGGGACGGCTTTGAATGGATCGACCCGGATCAGAACCGCACCAATACGCTGTCCTATCGCCGGAAGAATCGCCGTGGCAAGGAGCTGATCGTGGTGCTGAACTTCTCACCGGTGGTGCGGGAAGGGTACACCGTGGTGGTGCCGAAAATGGGACGCTACGAAGAGGTCCTGAGCACCGACCGATACGAATTCGGTGGCCGGAACCATATCCACGAAAACGGCGTGCGCACCACCTTCTTCACCGATATCGAGGGTGCCCGGCGAAACCAGCTGACCATTACGCTGCCCGGCATGGGTGGCGTGGTGTTCCGGAAGCTGCCCAACGGAAACTAATACAGCTTCGCAAGCTGTCGATGATAACCCCCAAATTCACATAAATCGAAAACTACAAAATGCATATAAACAGAGGTGTATATTATGTACAAAAAGCAGGAGTGTGTGGCCATGCTGTTGGCAGGTGGTCAGGGAAGCCGTCTCTACACACTGACGGAAAAGACCGCCAAACCCGCCGTTCCCTATGGCGGTAAGTATCGCATCATCGATTTCCCCATGTCCAACTGCGTGAATTCCGGCATTTACACCGTGGGCGTGCTGACCCAGTATCAGCCCCTGGTGCTCAACGAATACATCGGCAACGGCAGTCCCTGGGATCTGGACCGTGGTCAAAGCGGTGCAACGGTGCTGCCGCCGTATCAGGGCAAAGATGGCGCCGACTGGTACAAGGGCACAGCCAATGCGATCTACCAGAACCTGAACTTCATTCGCCGGTACGACCCGGAATATGTGCTGATCCTGTCCGGTGACCACATCTATAAGATGGACTACAACCGGATGCTGGAGGCTCACAAGGAAAAGAACGCCGACTGCACCATCGCCGTGCTGGAGGTGAGCTTAGAGGAAGCCAGCCGGTTTGGCATCATGAACACCGACGACGAGCTGCGGATCTTAGAATTCGAAGAAAAGCCCAAGGTACCCAAGAGCACCAAGGCGTCCATGGGCATCTACATCTTCAACCGGGAGCTGCTGGAACGGTACCTGATCGAGGACGAAGCAGACCCGGAGTCTTCCAAAGATTTTGGTAAGAATATTATTCCTCGGATGCTGGAAGACGGACGCAGAATGTACGCCTATCCCTTCTCCGGCTATTGGAAGGACGTGGGCACCATCCAGTCTCTGTGGGAAGCCAACATGGATCTGCTGGACGAGGACTCCGCACTGGATCTGGCCGACAGAGAGTGGCGCATCTACTCCCGGAACAACGCCGTACCGCCGCATTTCGTAGGCAGCTACGCCAAGATCACCGGTTCTCTGATCACCGAAGGCTGTGAGATCGAGGGCATTGTGGAAAACTCCGTGCTGGCCAGCGGCGTGAAGGTGGCTCGTGGTGCGTACATCAAGGACTCTGTGATCCATTCCGGCGTGACCATTGGCGAGGGTGCCACCGTGAACTACTCCATCATCGACAGCGATACCACCATTGGCGCCGGTTCTGTGGTCGGTCGTACACGCAGCGGGGACGGCAAGATCACCGTCATTGGCTCCGATCTGCAGGTGATGCCCGGTACCGACATTCCGGCGGGCAGCATGGTGGACAAAAAGTGGCTGGAGAAGTGAGCTTCCGTGAACATGGATGCGATCGTGCTTTTGCGCTGAAAGGAATCGGAACGAAGGCGTTTTTGGCGCAAAAGACGATTGGACCAGCGTTGCCGGAAGGATCGCACGTGAAAGACCGAGAAAGGATATAGAATAAAAATGTCTGCTACAGGTATTATTTTTTCCAATATACACGACAACAACATTCCGGAGCTGACCCGGCTGCGTACCATTGCATCGGTGCCCTTTGCCTGTCGGTACCGGCTCATCGACTTCACCCTGTCCAACATGGTGAACTCTAATATTTTTAACATCGATCTGATTACGCATCTGAACTATCATTCCCTCATGGACCACATCGGTTCCGGTAAGGACTGGGATCTGGCAAGACGTTCCGGTGGTATCAAGATCCTGCCGCCGTACATCACTGCCTACGCCAGCGCCTCGAACAACCAGTACCAGACCCGTCTGGAAGCGCTGAAGGGTGTGAGCCACTCCATCCAGATGATCACGGACGAATACGTGGTGCTGTCGGACTGTGACGTGATCTGCAACGTGGACTTCAACGATATCATCGACTACCACATCAAGACCCGTGCGGACATCACCGTGGCGGTCAAGACCATGGAGCTGACGCCGGAGCAGGCCCGGAACAATGTGCTGTACACCTCGGACGAAGAGGGTCGTATCACGGACATTCTGTCCTACCCCACCAATTTCAGTGGCAAGGCGGACGTGTCCCTGAACATCGTGGTGATGAACACCAAGTATCTGCAGGAGATCGTGCTGGATGCCGTGGCCCACAACTATATCAGCATGACCCGGGACGTGATGGCACGCAACCGGAAGCACATGAACTATCGGGTGTACAAATACGACGGCTACTTTGCCACTATCACTTCTTTTGCGGAATATTACGCACACAGCATGAATCTGCTGGCGGATCCGTCTGCCCGTGCGGCGCTGTTCAACGTGAAGAATCGCCCGATCTACACGAAGGTGCGTAACTCTGTGCCCACCAACTACGGTCAGAACGCCACGGTGACGAACTCCATGATCGCCGATGGCTGCGACATCCAAGGCACGGTAGAGAACTGCATCCTGTTCCGTGGGGTCAAGATCGGCCGCAATGCCACGGTGAAAAACTGCATCCTCATGCAGGACACCATCGTAGGCGACGGTGCCACGCTGAACCATGTGATCACCGACAAGAACGCCGTGGTACGGGACAACCGTATGTTGGCAGGCGCCGACGTCCAGCCGTTCTACATCACTAAGGGGAAGATGATATAAGGAAAAGTATGCAGTCAGAAATCAGAAGTAGCGGATGTGTTGATGATTTGTACCTACATTTCCTATTTCTGACCCACACTTCTGTGGAGTTGACCTCTGATTTCTGACATCTGACCTCTGACTTCATACATATGCTTCGTGCGAGGTAAAAATTATGAAACTTTTATATGCTGCATCGGAAGCGCTGCCGTTTGCTTCTACCGGTGGACTGGCAGACGTGGTGGGATCACTACCGGGTGCTGTGAAAAAGGAGCTGGGAGCGGACGCCGACGTGCGTGTGGTCATTCCGCTGTACCCGGTGATCCGGCAAAAATTCGCCAAAGACATCGAGCTGCTCTGCGAACTGAACGTAAAGCTGGCCTGGCGAAACCAATACTGTGGCATCTGGCAGACCGTCCGGGACGGCGTGACCTTCTATTTTATCGATAACGAATATTATTTCAGTCGTGCCACCTTGTACGGCTGCTTCGACGACGCCGAACGGTTCGCCTATTTTGGCAAGGCCATATTGGAGCTGATGGCGGCAGTGGGCTTCTACCCGGATGTGCTGCACGCCAACGACTGGCAGACAGCTCCGGCTGTGATCTACCTGAAGCGGAAGTACGCCCATCTGGAAGCCTACCAGCATATCCGCACTCTGTTCACCATTCACAATATCGATTATCAGGGTATCTATGATTTCACCATCTTAGGCGATGTGTTCGAGCTGGCAGAGTGGGACAGAAATATCGTAGAGTACAACGGCTGCATCAATTTACTGAAGGGTGCCATCGTTTGCGCCGACCAGGTCAGCACCGTCAGCAGCCGCTATGCCGATGAGATCTTGACCGAATACTATGCCAGCGGCCTGCACCACATTCTGCGTGCCAGCGAAGACAAGCTGTGCGGCATCGTCAACGGCATCGATGTGGACTATTACAACGCCGCAAAGGACCCGGAGATCGCCGCCAATTTCACCGTAGACGACCTGTCCGGCAAGGCAGCGTGCAAGGAAAAGTTAGAGGAGATCTGCGGCTTCCGGCATGACGAAAGCGCACCCATTGTTGCCATGGTGTCCCGGCTGGCTTCCCACAAGGGCTTTGATCTGGTGACCCGTGTGATCGATGAGCTGCTGCAAGAAACCAACATCCGCTTTGCGCTGCTGGGTACCGGCGAGACGGCCCTGGAGGAGTTCTTCACCCATCTGGCCGAGCGTTTTCCGGAGAGAGCCTGCGTGAAGCTGGAGTACAACAAGTCCCTGTCCAAGGCGTTCTATGCCGGTGCGGATATGTTCCTGATGCCCTCCAAGAGCGAGCCCTGCGGACTAGCCCAGATGATCGCTTCCCAGTACGGCACCGTGCCCATCGTGCGTGAGACCGGCGGTCTGTACGATACCATCCATCCGTACGACCCGGAGACCGGAGAGGGGAACGGCTTCACCTTTGCCAACTACAATGCCCACGATATGAAGTATGTGGTGGAGATGGCAGCCCAGCTGTTCACCGCCGAGCCGGAAAAGTGGCTGGATTTGGTGAAAAACGTCATGAAAGTCGATTTTTCGTGGAGCGTTTCAGCGAAAAAATATATTGCTATTTACAACAAGTTGCAGTAAAATATTATGTGTGATTTGTGGGTTTCCCCATACACGGAAAAGGCAGACACAGGCTCTGCCTTTTCTGGTTTTGGGATGCGCCCAGGACACCGGAATCTCGAAAGGACAAATACTATAGAATGAATACAATCACCGAAACACAGATCGAAGAAGCCCTGCGGTCCAAGCTGACCCGGTACTTTGGCACCCAGCCGGAGGAAGCCGATGCAGAACAGCTGTACAAAGCCACATTGATGAGCGTGAAGGACATCCTGACGGAAAAACGACAGGTCTTTCACGAAAAGGCCAAAAAGCAGCGCCCCAAGAAGGTCTACTACCTGTGCATGGAATTTCTCATCGGTCCTTCGCTGCGCAACAATCTGATGAATCTGGGACTGGCGGACAGCTATCGTCGGGTGCTTTCCCGTATGGGCTGTGACCTGGATACACTGTACGAAATGGAACCCGATCCGGGTCTGGGCAATGGTGGGCTCGGTCGGTTGGCAGCCTGCTTCATGGATGCCCTGACCGCACAGAACTACCACGCCACTGGCTTTTCCATCTGTTACGAATATGGACTGTTCAAGCAAAAGATCATCGATGGCAACCAGGTTGAGCTGCCGGACAGCTGGATGAGCGGCGGAGACACCTGGCTGGTTCCCCGTACCGACAAGGCCTTTGACATCCATCTGGGCGGCTCCGTGAAGGAAGAATGGAAGGACGGCAAGTGCGCCATCTCCTACGAAAACGACGAGGTGGGCCGTGCGGTGCCCTACGACATGATGAGCTCCGGCGCAGATTGTGAAGCAGTCAACACCCTGCGGCTGTGGAAGGCCTGCGATACGACAGCGTTCAATATGTCGCTGTTCTCCCAGGGACAGTACGTCCAGGCCATGGAAGCCTCTTCCAATGCAGAGGTGATCTCCAAGGTGCTGTATCCCTCGGACGACCATGACGAAGGCAAGCTCCTGCGGCTGACCCAGCAGTACTTCTTGGTGTCTGCGTCTCTGCAGAGCATCATCAGCGACCACCTGACCGCCTACGGTACCCTGTACAACCTGGCAGACAAGGTGGCCATCCACATCAACGACACCCATCCGGCGCTGGTGATCCCGGAGCTGATGCGCATTTTGATGGACGTGTACTCCTACTCCTGGGACGCTGCCTGGTCGGTGGTGACCAAGGTCGTGTCCTACACCAACCATACGGTACTGCCGGAAGCGCTGGAAAAGTGGAATGTGTACCTGTTCCGGATGAAGCTGCCCCGGATCTATATGATCATCGAAGAGATCAACCGGCGTCTGTGTGCGGACCTGTGGAATATGTACCCCGGCGACTGGGACAGAATTTCCCGTATGGCCATCGTGGGCTACTCCCAGGTACGCATGGCAAACCTGAGCGTGGCGGCTTCTCATACGGTCAACGGCGTGTCGGCACTGCATTCGGATATTTTGAAAAAGACAGTGTTCCACGACTATTACAAGGCCATGCCCTATAAGTTCACCAATGTCACCAACGGCATTGCCCACCGGCGCTGGCTGTGCTACTCCAATCCGGGTCTGTCCACACTGCTTGACGACACCATC
>CAZLED010000047.1:0-18062 GCA_964558485.1 uncultured Ruminococcus sp.
CAAGATCTTTGACTATGCCAACCATGGGGACAAGTATGGTGTCACTGTGGAAGGCGCCAAGATCGACCACGCAAAGGTCGTGGATCGGAAGGACAAGGTCGTAAAGACGCTGGTTTCCGGTGTGGCTGCCAAGATGAAGGGCGCCGGCGTTACCGTTGTAGACGGTACTGCCAAGATCACCGGCAAGACGGCAAATGGCTTTGCTGTGGAATGCAAGGGTGAGACCTATGAAGCGGCTAAGCTGCTGATCTGCACCGGTTCCGAAGCTGTGATCCCTCCGGTATCCGGTCTGCGGGAATCCTATGAAGCCGGTCTGGCTGTGACCAACCGGGAGATCCTGGACATCCGTGTCCTGCCCAAGAGAGTGGTCGTAGTCGGCGGTGGTGTCATTGGTCTGGAAATGGCATCCTACTTCAATTCCGTTGGCAGCGAAGTTACCGTTGTGGAAATGCTGAACAAGATCGCCGGTCCTACCGAAGGTGAGATCTCCGCCAACCTGGAAAAGAACTATGCCAAGAAGGGTGTGAAGTTCATTCTGGGTGCCAAGGTCGCATCTGTTACCGGCAAGCCTGGTGAAGGTGTTGTGGAATACGAAAAGGATGGCAAGGTCGAAAAGATCGAATGCGATCTGGTACTGGTATCTACCGGTCGTCGTGCCAGAACCAAGGGCATTGGCCTGGAAGAGCTGGGCGTACAGATGAACCGTGGTGCTGTCGTTACCGACGAACAGTGCCGTACTTCTGTACCTGGTGTTTGGGCTGCCGGTGACGTAAACGGAAAGGTCATGCTGGCCCACACCGCTTACAGAGAAGGCGAAGTTGCCGTTTCCGATATGGTCGGCATCAAGGACAGAGTGGACTATCGTTCCATTCCTTCTGTGATCTACACCAATCCCGAAGTGGGTACCGTTGGGGAGACCCTGGAATCTGCCAAGGCTGCCGGCTTTGACGCTGCCGAAGTGACACTGTCTCTGCGGTACAGCGGTCGGTACATTGCGGAAAACGAAGGCGGCGATGGATTCGTCAAGGTCGTTTACGGCAAGGAACACAACCAGATCCTGGGCGTTCACATGATCGGTAACTATGCTTCCGAGATCATCTACGGTGCCGCTGCTATGGTGGCCAAGGAACAGAGAGTGGCTGACGTTCAGAAGATCGTCTTCCCCCATCCCACCGTTTGCGAAGTGATCCGGGAAGCGATGTTCACCATCTGACCCTGCTATGCGTAAGATCCTGTTTCAAGGAGATTCTATCACCGACGGTAACCGGTACAAGGATCCGGCCAGCCGTTGGGATCTGAATCACCAGATCGGGCATTCCTATGTATATCCCATTGCCGGAAGGCTGGGCTATCTGTATCCCGGAAAGTACGCCATTGTCAATCGGGGCGTCTCCGGGGATTCCGTGGTCAGCATCGCACGACGCTGGCAGGAAGATACCCTGGACGAGAAGCCGGATATTCTCAGCATCCTTTTGGGGATCAACGGCAATGGTGCCTTCGACGGCGTTTTTCCGGAAGGGATCGACAACCATCTGGCTGCGTTTCAGGAGCAGTATACTTCCCTTCTGACCCAAGCAAGAGCGAATAATCCGGCTTTGCAGCTCGTGCTGATGGAGCCGTTCACCTTGCCCTGTGGGCAGACGAAGGCGCACTACGATGTGTTCATGCCCATTTTCCGTAAAAAGCAGGCTATCGTCCGTTCGCTGGCTGAAGAGTTTGGTGCTGTGTTCGTACCGATCCAGACCGAGCTGGAACAACTGGCCGAGACGACAGCGCCTGTGCTGCAGGACCATGGCTGTGCCACCGATCCGTATGCCTATTGGCTATGGGACGGTGTGCATCCGACAGAGCCCTGTCATTGGTTTTTGGCAGAACAGTGGCTGCGATATGCCGCACCGCTGCTGTGAACCACATATATTATACTACATAGATTTCTCATTTTTCAAATACATAAAAGGAGATCAACATTATGCCTAAGAGTCAATATGTAGATCCCGGTAAGGTTTTCCAGCCCGGGTACATCGATTTTGAAAGCATTCCGCTGTGCCGCTACAACAAGACCCTGGAAGAAGAAAAGCAGATCTATTCCAAGGCTGACTTTATGCGGATCTACCACGATATGCGGACCATCCGTGAGTTCGAGACCATGCTGAATGAGATCAAGGTCAAGAGCGAATACAACGGCGTAGCGTACAACAACCCCGGCCCGGCGCACCTGTCCATCGGCCAGGAAGCTTCCGCTGTTGGTCAGGCTTACTGCCTGGACATCAACGACTTTACCTTTGGTTCTCACCGTTCTCATGGCGAGATCCTGGCAAAGGGTCTGTCCTCCATCAACAAGCTGGAAGACGCTGAAGTATACGACATCATGAAGGAATTCCTGAATGGTACCATCCTGAACGTTGTCGAAAAGCACAACAACACCGGCAACATCAAGGATCTGGCGAAGGACTTCCTGCTGTACGGTGCACTGGCGGAGATCTTCGCTCGTACCACTGGCTTCAACAAGGGTCTGGGCGGTTCCATGCACGCATTCTTCATTCCCTTCGGTATCCTGCCCAACAACGCCATCGTAGGTGGTGCTGCTCCTATCGCTCTGGGTGCTGCTCTGTACAAGAGATCCTGCCACAAGAAGGGTATCGTTATCGCCAACTCCGGTGACGGTGCTACCGGTCGTGGTCCTGTTCTGGAATCTCTGAACTTCTCCTCTATGGACCAGATCACCAAGCTGTGGGGCATGGACGGTAAGTACTCCGACGAAGGTATGCCGATCCTGTTCAACGTATTCAACAACTTCTACGGCATGGGTGGTCAGACTATGGGCGAGACCATGGGCTTCACCAATCCTGCACGTCTGGCAGCCGGCTTCAATCCTACCCAGCTCCATGCTGAAAAGGTAAATGGTTACGACCCGCTGGCCGTGATTGATGCTACCACTCGCAAGAAGGAACTGCTGGTCAATGGTCAGGGTCCTGCTATGCTGGAAGTAGCTACCTACCGTATCTCCGGTCACTCTCCCTCTGACGCTTCTACCTACAGAACCCAGGAAGAGATCGAAGCTTGGAAGGCTGTTTGCCCCATCGCTGCTTACCGCAACAAGATGATCGAAGGTGGCATTGCTACCGAAGAAGAATTCGCTGAGATCGACGAACAGATCGTTGCTCGTACCACCAAGATCATCAAGCTGGCTATCGACGATGAGATCTCTCCCAGAATGAATCTGGAAACCAATCCCGACATGATCTCCGGTATCATGTACTCCAACCAGCACGTAAAGTCCATGGACACCACCAGAGAACCCGAAGTGCTGATGCCCAAGGAAGAAAACTCTCGTGTGAAGAAGATCGCCACCAAGTCTCGTTATGCATTTGACGAAGCTGGCAAGGCTATCCCGAAGATGAAGCTGTTCAACATCCGTGACGGTCTGTTCGAAGCTATCATCGACAAGTTCTACGAAGACCCCACCACCATCGCTTATGGTGAAGACAACCGTGACTGGGGCGGCGCATTCGCTGTATACCAGGGTCTGACCGAGGCTCTGCCTTACCACAGATTCTTCAACGCTCCCATCTCCGAATCCGCTATCGTTGGTTCTGCTGTTGGTTACGCCATCGCTGGTGGTCGTGCCATCGTAGAGCTGATGTATGCTGACTTCATCGGTTGCGCCGGTGACGAGATCTTCAACCAGCTGGCCAAGTGGCAGTCCATGTCTGCCGGTATCCTGAAGATGCCCGTTATCGTTCGTGTATCCGTTGGTTCCAAGTACGGTGCACAGCACTCTCAGGACTGGACCGCACTCTGCTCTCACATCCCTGGCCTGAAGGTATGCTTCCCTGCTACGCCTTACGATGCTAAGGGTCTGATGAACGCAGCGCTGAACGGCACTGACCCTGTGATCTTCTTTGAATCCCAGAGAATCTACGACAAGGGTGAAGAATTCCACGAAGGCGGCGTTCCCACCGAATACTACGAGATCCCCTTCGGCGAACCCGATGTAAAGCGTGTGGGTAAGGATGTTACCATTCTGACCATCGGTGCTGTTCTGTACCGTGCGCTGGATGCTGCTAAGATCCTGGAAGAAAAGTATGGTATCTCTGCAGAAGTGATCGATGCCCGTTCCATGGTTCCCTTCAACTATGAAAAGGTTATCGAATCTGTGAAGAAGACCGGTAAGATCATCATCGTTGGGGACGCTGTTGACAGAGGCTCCATCATGCGTGACATGGCTTCCAACCTGACCGAAATGTGCTTCGATTACCTGGATGCTCCGCCGGCTGTATTCGGTTCCAGAAACTGGATCACCCCTGCCTTCGAGCTGGAAAAGTACTTCTTCCCGCAGGCTACCGGTATCATCGACGTGATCAGCGAAAAGCTCATGCCCATCCCGGGTCACGTGACCACCTACAACGAAACCGAGCTGGAACACATCGAAAGAGCCAAGAAGGGTGTTTGATCTGTACCATATCGGTTGCATAAAAATGCTTGGCAAGCGTCATATTTGCATAGTGGTATGATTGCTTGACAATATAATGAAAACGGCGTGACTTCGGTCATGTCGTTTTCTCTTTTTCATGGATCCATGAAAAAACCTCCTACAATGACATAGGAGGTTTTTGCTATGGATTTTTTACAACATTAATGCTCTGCAGTGATCAGCCCATCCTGTACATGGAGCTTGCAGATCCGAGCGGTTCGGCGGTCTCCGGTCAAGTGCGGATCTTCCACGATGTCTCGTGCGTGGTATACGGCGTAATATTCCCCTTGATACAGGAGCACGCTGTGGTGACCAACACCTTCTTCGCAGCTGTTCCCCATCATGGTCGGCGCAAATTTCCCTGCTGCCGTGTGCTTGATATACTCTACCTTTGTCAGATCCGGTTCCTTGGTGTGCGCAGCAGCGTATCCAATGTGGTAGGTGTCGTTTTGGTAGCAGGCACCGCTGTACATGACATATTGCCAGCCATCCTTTTGGAACCAAAATGGTCCTTCGATGGTATGCCAATCCCTACCATCTCCATGTCGGTTCCGCATGAAGATCTCTTCATCAAAGGTCGGCACGATCACTTCCTTGGGTGTATATGCCGGTGTGTATGGATCCAGCAAACGATCCACGAACACACGAGTCCCGATGCGGTCGGTATGGGTATTGTCTTCGGCGTACCAAAGGAATAGCCCGGCTTCCGTCTGTACCACATGGGAATCGATGGTAAAACGGTCGAACAGGCACTTCGCATCCGTGAAAGGACCGAGCGGAGAGGCCGCTCTTGCCACGTGCTGGAACTGGAACATACCCACATCCTGACAGGAGACATACAGATAATACCATTCTCCGATCCGTATGATGCTGGGTGCCCAATATTGCTTATGGGTACCAATGGTGCAGACCACACCAACAAAATGCCATACGCCAAAGGGATCGTCTGCGGTATAGGCTTCTACACCCTCGTCAGCGGTCACGTACAGATAGAATTTTCCCTCGTCTTCAAAAATAAAGGGATCCGGTTGACTGCGATGCAAACCGTCTTCAAATCGTAACTTCATTGGATTTCCTCACATTCTTATCTTGATATTCGATGTCGCTGGGTCACGGCGTAGGCCACGGGAAATACGGCCGTCGCACCGGCTTCCACCAGTATGTGGCCTGCTTCGCGCATGGTGGCACCGGTGGTGATGATGTCATCGAACAACAACACACGGCATCCTTCCGGTACACGGCGTGCGACAAAGGCGTCTTCCATATTTTCGGCTCGTGCAGTGGCGTCGGTCATCTTTTTCTGTTCCCTGCCGCCGACCCGTTTTAACATATGTCGAACGGGTATCTTCAGCTTGTGGCTCAGGTGACTGACGATCTCCTCGCACTGGTCAAAGCCATATTCCTGATAACCGGCATCGGACCGTGGTGGAAAGGTCAAATACCATCCTTGGCGTTTTTCCGGCGGCAGCAATGGAGACAGATCGGCAGCCAGCTGATCGGCTATGTATTCAAATATGGTCGGATCGCAGCGTTTTTTGCACGTGAGAAGAAGCGGCTCGGTGCATCGCTGATAGCCTTCTGCCAGATCCCGACTACCTACCGGTCGATACCAGGTGTGTGCCAACCAGGTTCGGCCGGACAAAAAGATCGGCATGGGTGACAGATTCGTGCGGCCGCATAAGCAGTGGGACGCTGGTTCATGGCAGTCCGGACAGGGGATCTGTGCTTCGGTGTCCAGCTTTGCCAAACAGTCGTCGCATATGGTCAGCGGTGTCTGCAGCGGTACATGGCAAACGGGACAGTAGGAACGACTGACCCCGGATAACAAAAACGATATGAATTTATAAAATGGTTCCATATGATTTTATAGGATCCTGTTGTCGTAAATGGATAACGAAAAAGCAGACTACGCCGATCCGGAATAGTCTGCTTCTCACCTGGGGTAGCAGGATTCGGACCTGCGAATGCAGCAGTCAAAGTGCTGTGTCTTACCGCTTGACGATACCCCAATGTTTACCTGTATAGTATAACACAAATTGCGGTGATTGTCAAGAGGTTTTTACACTTTTTCTGCCATTGACAGATTTTTTATGGAAAAGCGCTGCCTATGTGGGACATTATGCCAACGTGATTTTTCGCAAGGTCGTTTTGTTCAAACAGCCGCCTTCTTCGGTACCACCACTGCAATAGGCCACAAGCATGGTTTTGGCGTCCAGGAAATACATGGCCGGATAGCAGAAGCCACGGCTGGGATCGTCCTCCAAGACCACCGGCGGTGTAAAGTGCACACAATCGGCGGATGCAGCCATCACCAGCGGATTGCGACCACCGGTCCACACCTTAGACTTGGGACGCAGCGGATATTCCGGAATAGGATTCCAAATGGCGTAGTATTGCCCATCGTAGGGATTTTGCTTGATGAGCATGGGAGAGGCCGGAGAGGTGAACTGCGACGGCTGGGGTATGAACCAATGGTCACCACCGTCCAGGGACACCGTTTCGTATTGGTACATCCGGTCGGTACGGCTGTAGCAATACAGGACGCCGCGGGGCAGCTGCACCAGTCCCGGTTCCTGCAAACCCGTGTTGGAATGGGTATCGTTCAGATGCAATACCGCACGGTTTTGTGTCCAGGTATGCCCATCGTCGTGGGACACAAAGAAGTATACACTGGAGCGCATATCACAGCATTCCCGATCGTCCGGCATATATTGGATGGATGACGGATGCTTGGCTGCCGGGATCATCCAGGTACCGTCTGTCAGATGGGTAATGCGGTCGTTGTTGATCACGAAATACCCCGGATACCCCTGGGGCAGACAACGCACCTCGCCGCATGGATGGGAGAAATCGCCCTTGTACCGGCGCAGGATCACCTCAGAGGTCAGGCCCGGATGCTTAAGCAGATAGAACAGTCCGATATCGCCGTTGTTCATGCGCCGCAGTGTCACGCTCATCACGTTCTTTTCGCCGTATTCTTCTGCCCGCACCAACGTTTCATAGTGCTCGGTATCCCAGCTGTTGCCGTTGTCGTAGGAATAGATCACGCAGACCGCACAGGCAGCGTGGTCGTCGGCACTATCCGCATGGTACCGGCTATAGGCGAAAGCGATACGACCATTTTCCAGAGGCAAAAAGGAGCCTTCGCTGTTTCGAGGATTGCCCGCACCCGGTCGAAGCTCGCCGGTGATGATCGAATTTTGTATTTGCATAGTCATATCCTTATCATACTTTTATCAGATTTCCAATGCGATACTGCCGCCGTCCAGGAACGGATTTTCGGCATACAGACGCAGTGTGCCATGCTCCTTGCCCAGCCGTACAGCCACGCTGATCCGACCGGCACGCATCTGGCGGTCACGAGAGGAAAGCGGTGTGTGGTCACTGATGTCGGAGCCGGTGCCTACGATCGTGCCCAGGTGGTTGGCGGTAAAGCGCACCATGACCGCACCGTCCGGGATCTCACGACCCATATCGTCCAGCACCACACAGGTGAACAGCGCAACATCCTGTCCGTTGGCGGTGCAGTCATCGGGATTCTCCGGGATCAGCGCCAATTTAGCCGGCTTGCCGGTGGTCTCGTGGGCATCGCTACAGACTTCGATCCCGTCCCGATAGCCGATCACCTGGATCTTCCCCGGTGCATAGGGGATCTGCCACTGGGCGTAGCCGTATTGTTCGACCTCCACTTTGCCCTGGCTGTCTCCGTTGACGAACAGTTCAGCTGCATCACAGTTGGTGTAGGCACGCACCGGCAGCAACTCTCCTTCCCGGCCACTGTGGTTCCAATGGGGCAGCAGATGGATCATGGGAGACTTTTGCCAATAGGACTGGTTCTGCCAAAAGGCGTCCTTCTTTTGCAGGAACAGATCGATGGCGCCGGACTGGGAACACAGTCTTGGCCATACGGTCTCGCCACGGTGTTCAAAGCCGATCCATTGGTAGCCGCCCATGACCCACTCCCGTTCCATGATGAACTTCCAGGTATCCTTCCGGCTTCTAAACCAACTGTTGGTATCTTTATCCATGGCATTGATATACCCCTGATCCGGGTCGTCATCGTGATACCAACCTCTTGTGGTGCCGGTAGCGCAGTTTTCCGAGGAGAAGATCGCTTTATCCGGGAACTTTTCGTGTACGGCTTCGTAGTGTTGGAGACCATAGTTGATGCCGATCACGTCAAAATCATCATAAACCAATGCGTTGTCCGGTCGGTCGCAGGCAGCGGTCACCGGTCGTGTGTCGTCCAGCTTGCGTACCTGTGCCATCATGGCCTTGGCGATCCTTCGTCCCTGCTCTTTGGTAAAGATCGGTTCTTCGTTGCCGATGGACCAGAAGAACACAGATGGGTGATTGCGATCCCGGCGAATGAGCATCCGCAGTGCGTCCATGGATTCCGGGTCGCTGGCAAACCACCGGGTCTCATCGAATACGATAAAGCCCGCTTCGTCCAGTGCATCCATCAAAGCGTCTGCCTGGGGATAGTGGCTGGTGCGGTATCCGTTGGCGCCCATCTCCTGCATCATGCGTACTTTGTGACGGAAGATATTGTCCGGTACCGCTTTTCCCAAAAGACCGCAGTCGTAGTGACCGCAAAGCCCCTGGATCTTCACGTGCTTGTCGTTGACAAATAGGCCATGCTCCGGGTCACAGCGGAAGGTCCGGCAGCCGAATCGGGTAGTCACCGTATCGATGGCTTCGTCGCCCTGGTACAGTGTGGTCTCGCAGGTGTACAGATACGGTGCATCCGGGTTCCACAGCTGTGTGTTTTCCAGTACAGCGGTATAGGTCAGTGTAGTCGTTTCCTGCAGGGGACAATCCGTGGAGCACGATGCTTCGGCGCAAGCGTTGCCATCTGCATCCCGGATCACGCTGACGGCACGAATGGCTGCATCGGCATAGGACTGGTTCTCGATCTCGGTCTGGATGACGATGTCCCAGGTGTCGTTCTGACGGAGGACCGGCTTGGTGTACACACCCCACAGCGCTGTATGGATCGGTGCCGTTTTGAGAAGCCACACGTGCCGATAGATGCCGCCGCCTTCGTACCACCAGCTTTCGTGGTGCTTGGTGGTCACGTACACAGCGATCACATTGTCTTCCCCGAATTTGACAAAATCGGTGATGTCCACCGGGAAGCTGTTGTAACCACTGAAATTGTGCTTCAAAGGACAGCCATTGCAATAGATCACGCTTTCCGTTGCGATCGCATCAAAAAGCAGTACGATCCGACGGTCCCGGTCGCTATCGTCCAAGCGAAAATGCTTGCGATACCAGGCACTTCCGTAAGGCAGATAGCCTAAGGTGTTGTTTTCGTCTTCGCAGAATTCTCCGGTGATCACATAATCGTGGGGCAGGTCTATCTTTTCCCATTTGTCACAGCAGAATTCCACGCCGGGACGATAGTCGTCACTGCTGTCGTTGTAGCCTACCGCAGCGGCACCCCATCTTTCCCGTTCCGTTTTGGCACTGGAATAGATCGGTCCCTTCAGCGGTGGACGCTTGCGCTCGATCTCACCTTTGTGAAACAGCCAGCCTTCGTCAAATAAAATCTTCTCTCGCATATCTATCCTCACTTTGCAAGCAGTTCGCCAACGATCTTGCCGATGACCTGTCCCATACGGTAGAAGCCCAGATCGTTGGGGTGACAGCCATCGACGGTGCAGCTATCCCGGAAATCCCCGGCAAACAGCAGCTCACCATCGATGAAGTATACGTTGTCGTCCCCGGCTTCCTTGGCCTTCCGATAGGTTGCGTATACAGCGTTGCGCCGGGCTATGGAATCGGCATCTCCACGGAAATCCGGCTTGGTGATAAAAATGATCGGCGTGGTCGGATGGGCAGCACGATAGGTCGTGTACAGGGGATAATGGGTCTTTTCCAGGTGCTCCGGACTGGGCGCATTGTGGTCGTAATCGCACACGAACACAGACGCATCCAGCGAAGCTAAGTAGGCACACATGGCCTCTTCCCCACGTGCAGAGCCGGAGAAGCCCAAGTTGATGTAGTCGGTATCCCACATTCTCTCAATAAAGCCCTGGTATGCGTTGCCGGGACGAGATGCGCACCCACCTTGGGTGATGGAGGAACCATAGTACAGTACAGGCTTTTCATAGGTATATGCTTGTGCCGGTTGGATCTGCGCATTCTTGGACAGACCAATGTACAGCTCGACGACGCCATCGTACAAGGGCATATTGATGGAGTAGGTGTTCATCTCTGCCGGTACATCGATGCAGGATTCGTAGCCTTTGGTGAGACCGGACACAGGCATGAAGGTGGCGGTGTACTTTTGCTTGCCATCTACGTACCGGTACAGGTCAAAGCCGGACTGCCCTGCTTTGGTGATGTGGGGCATGGTGCCGCATTCGTTCATGACGGCCTTGATGGCAATGTACGGAGAATCCGTAGCAAACCGGATCCGTCCACCGGCTGTGTGCCACATGAGCCCTTCGACGCCCGGATTGGTGGCCTTGGCGACGTCCTGGGGCAAACGGTGGTACGGCATATCCAGCTCGGTCTCGCACAGGCCATGGATGGATATAGGTGCATCCTTGGGAGAGAGCCAGACGATGTCTTCTTTGTGAATGGCGGTTTCTACCTTTAGGTTCTTATCGATCTCTTCGATTCTCATGATGGATCTCCTTGTGTGGTATGATCAGTTGTGCAGCAGGAAGAAGCGGCCCTCTCCCGGCTGGATGGTGATGGGCATATGGGTACGTCCTTCTGCGGTGGTGCAGGATACAGGCGTGATCGCACCGGTGAAGGCATTGGCCTGCCAGGTGTTGGTGTAGGTGCCTTCGATATGCAGGTTGCCGGTGTAGGATGTGTCTGCCATATTGGCGATATATACGATCCGCAGTTCGTCCTCCGTGATCCGGCAATGGGACAACAGCATGGGATCGCTTTCGTCCAGGGTGATGGTACGGCAGTGTATCGGCAGCTTTTCGGCAAACAAGGTATCGATCTGGTCCGCTTCGGCAAACAGCATTTCACCGTTCTGCACCATGGTCTGGATCTGGTCTGCCAGCGGTGTGGCCTCTCCGGTTTCCCGACTCTTCTTGGGCAGCTCTTCACAGAACAGGATCGTGACACCGGCTCCAGCCAACGTGAGCAGCTTTTCCATGGCCGATTCTTCCAGCACACGGGCACAGGGTACCACGATGGCATGGTAGGCTCTGTCTCGATAACACAGCTTGCCATCCCGGATCTCTCCTTGACACAGCAGCGTGGTATCGATATAGTCAAAATCGATTTGTTTGTGCAGCAGTGCCCACGAGGAACGGACGAAGGCTTTTTCTAAGGCTTGGGTCGGTGCGGAATAATCGATGGCTCTGGCTTCGGTGGACGGCGTATAGCTACTCCACATGGCGGCTTCCGGATAGTAGATCGCCACACGACTGTCTCGACAACCCTGCCGGAGCAGATACCCGGAACGTGCGGTGTACTGGTTGAAGGCGATGGTCTCCTCTTTGGTGATACGATCCCAGGAATAATAGCTTGTGAAATTATTCACACCCATGGCAAGATGCCAGTTGACGGAGCCGTAGTAGCAATCCAGTCCGGCGACCTCTCCACGCTCCCGGACACAGTGGTCGGAGAACTCGGTGAACACCTCATGCTCTCCATTGATATCGGCAAAGGATGCGATGAACCGGGCAATGGGAATGGCGTTGTCGTTCATCAGTGCGCCGGTCTCGGTTTGCAGCTGGTCGATGCCGGGCCAGTCGAAGCGTCTCATGCTGCGATAGAAGGAACCGTAGTTGTACACGTGCGCCTGCAGCCGTTCTTCCTCCAGCATATGACCGGAAGATTTTAGTCCATTGGCGTGGCACCAATCCTGGATCGTACCGAAGTAGTTTTCCGTTACAGTGTCGGCGATGAATTCCCAGAAGTCGCAGCGGCGTTTGGTCACCTGCGGTCCTTTGCCGGTCACTACGGCCACACAGGCTCGATAGAATTCGTAGCCGTATCGGTCGGCAAAATCGTCCGGGTAGCTGTCCAGCCACGGCAGGATCGGGAACACACCACGGCGAATGTTCCAGGAGATCAGAGACGGTTCATCGGTGAACATGGCCAGCACGCCTCGCCCGAACTGGTCGCCTAACACTTCCTTGTATTTTTCATGGGTACAGTCAATGAAGGTCTCCACCGCCTTTTTGTCGGACAGGCTGATGTAGTTGCGGGGTTCGCTGTAGCTTTCGGTGGCGTGGGTACCGTCAAACAGGCGACGGATGCTCATCATGAACAGGTAATAGCTGCCTGCCGGAACGTCTACATACAGCACATTGCGTTCGTTCAGGCAGTGGGTCACGTCGATCACTTCCCCGCCATCCACCGGGATCAACACTGCTTTCCAAAGCTTGTCTCCCGGCACGTCGGCTCGATAGGTACCGGGACCGCCGATCTTGCGCCAGTAGTCGTAGCAATACAGTCCCTTGGCGATATGCTCCGGATGCATTTCGGTCACATAGCCGCCAGCGGTACCGGATGGGTAACCGTTTTCGTCGTACAGCCAGGTGTGCATCCCACGGTCGATGTAGGCACGCATACCATCGTTGACGTTTTGCCAGATCGTGGGATCGTCCGGAAAACCTCTGATATATTGGATATTGCCTACGATCCCACCGAACCAGCGCTCGTCGTAGTGGGCTGCCCGACTCTGGTCACAGGCACCGCCATGGATGATCTGGTACACGGCGTATCGTCTGTCCGGGTCACGGAAAGCGTTCCAGCGATCCTGCATTTTTTCTGTAAGCATACATATGCCTCCTGCACTTGGATTCTTTATGGGACTATTATACCATGTTATCCCAGAAAATGCAACCGTTTTTGGTAGATATTTTGGATAAAGTCGTTCCCGTGACAAGGTTTTGTGGTGTCTGCTTGCTGAACGAATGGATCTGCTTTGAAAGACTTCTGATTTTTGGATGTTGTCATTTCGTGTAATTACATAAATACAATCGATATTTCCGCTAATTTTAGTCAATATTGCCATTGCGTGGATGTCGGTTTCGCTGTATAATGAAGAGCATCTACCAAGATGCAAAGCATAAAGGAGAACGAAACGATGAAACGGAAACTTGCGTGGCTGCTGACACTGCTCATGGTGGGACAGATGGTGTCCTGTGCCGGCAGTACAAATGAGGAGCAAACAACGACCAACACGTCTACGACGGAGACGAAGCCTGTGGAGACCGAGATCACCTCTGGCCTGGGGGAAGCTGACTTTGGCGGGTATGCCTTCCACATTTATGCATTCGATGGGGCAAACTTTGATTCTGGCATGGATTTCAATGCGGAAGAACTGACGGGTGAGCCAATCAACGATGCCAAATACCAGCGTGTTGCTGCGGTGCAGGATGCTGCAAACTGTACGATCGAACAAGTGGTTACGACTTGTACAGAGATCCGCAAGGGACACCAGAATCTGGGTATTGCGGTACAGGCCGGTACAAACGACTACGATCTGACTTGTCTGATGGCGTATGCTTCCTGCAATGCACTTGTCGCCGGGTATCTGCAGAACATGAACGATCTGCCGAATTTGGACCTCAGCCGGGAATGGTGGGACCAGCGTGCTGTCGAAGAATTCACCTTCAAGGATTCTGTATACCAGGTCACAGGGGACATTTCCATCAAGGACAACGATGCCACCTATTGCATTTACTTCAACAAGGCAATGGCGACGGACTATGGAATGGAGGACTTCTATGCCATGGTGGACGACGGTACCTGGACGATCGACAACTTCCGCACATTCGCCGAGATGGTGGCTGTGTCCGATACCGACAACGACGGCAATCACATCAACGATGCAGACGACCTGTACGGCATTTACATCTGGGACGACATCATGATGGGTATCGTCAATTCCGCCGGGATCCGGTGCTGCACCATCGACGAAGACGGTATGCTTCAGCTTTCTCTGTTCAGCGAACGCTTTGTGAATGCCTTTGAAAAGTTCTCGTCCTATGCATTCAACAAGGATGTGACCTGCGAATACCAGCGTGTAGGCTACGATCAGCAATATGGTCGGATCGCATTCAAGGAAAACCGGGCACTGTTCTATCTGGCTTGGTTGGAAGAAGCTGTCAGCCTGCGAGATATGGAAGAAGACTTTGGTATCCTGCCGCTGCCGAAATACGACGAAGACCTGGACCGCTACTACAATAGTGCCGCATCGTGGCTCTTGGCGCTGTACTCGGTGCCGAAGAATGCCTTTGGAGAAGAAGAACTGGCACGGACAGGCTACATCACCCAGGCACTGGCCTTTGAATCCATGAAGGTTCTGACCTCGGCCTACTACGAACAGACCCTGCAAAACAAGGTCTCTCGTGATGAAAATTCCGCCAGAATGCTGGACCTGCTGTTCACCACACGTACCTACGACTTCGGCTGGTATTTCGAGATCGGCGGCTACAATGAAGGAATCATGAATCTGCTGCGGAGTTACTCCACGGATGTGGTTTCGATGTATGAAAGAGAGGAAACAAAGGCACAGGCTACGCTGGATGATTACAATGAAGTGATCTACGAACAGCTTGCTTTAGAAGAATGATCGCACAAAAAAACGTCTCGGCTGCATTTTGAACAAGTGCTCCGGGACGTTTTTGTATTTCAGAATCGATAATTCACAGGGGATGCTTCTACCGAATAGGCAGCCAAGGCTTCCCTGTCCACTGTGACCTGTGGCAGGTAGCTGCGCACGTATTCCATGAACAGTTCGCTGGATACCGTGGTGTCAAAGTCGTCGAAGAAATCCATGTTGGCGTCGCTGTCCCAGGGCTTTTCGTCCATGGCGATGCGGTACACATAGTGGGTGCCGTAGTCGGAGTGGATCTTCTGCCAGGTGTTTTCTTCCAGAGAAAAGGCTGTGTCGATCACTTCATCGATGAAATCCATGCTTCTGGACAGATAATATCCATTGGTATAATATTGGTCTTCTGAGTAGGCTTCGTACACGTTTATAAAATCTTCTCCGGCGGCCAGGGCTGCGTCGATGGCTTCGATGGTGGCATTCTTTTCAGCCAGCATTTCTTCGGTCAAAGGTGCGGTGACATAGCTGCCATTGGCGTCTGTCTGGGCATAGCCATCTTCGGTCAACGGATAGTAGTAGGCGTCGTTGACGTACATATGGATCACGTGGCAGTAGTTTTCTTCCAGATACGCCTGCTTATCGGCATCGGTCACACCTATGGTGCCGTTGTCGCCGTACAGGTAATCGTAGAGGTAGCTACTTTTGTCTTGGTCGATGTAAATGCCGGATAACATCTTCAGATTGACGCCATACTGCGATAAGGTGGAATTCAGGGCTTTTTTGTCCCCACCGGCGTATTCGTCCACCAGATCCGTCAGGTAGGCGTCTACGTCTGCTTTGACAGCATCGGAAATGGTCAGTCCGGCCTTATCAAATTCCTCCATGCAGATCAGCGTCATCATCACGTTTTCGATCGTCATGTTGAACAGGTATTCTTCTGCTGTTTGTCCATCCGGTAAAACGGTCTGGTAGTAGGAGGCTTCATCCTTCATATCGCTGTATGTCTGCAGATAGATATGTTTGTAGTAGGAAAGAAAATACTGGAACACATTTTCCGTGATGACAGAATCTCCATAGGACATAACGACCTTGCCGGTGCTGCACCCGGTCAGAGATGCGGATACACACAGCAGTGCCACCAGCAGCGCTGTAAACTTTTTCTTCATGCTTTTTCGTTTCCTTTCTTGGGGACATCCCGGAAGGCGGCGTATTTTTCCAGGATCTCCCGGATGAATTCTGTATTTCGTTCGCCTTTTGGCAGCTTGAGCATAATGTGCGGTGTATTGCCCAGCAGCACCTTGATCCCGGCTTTTGGATAGGTAGCGGCCAGCATCGTCACAGGCTTGGCTTCCATATCCACGGGATACAGGCGAATGGTGCCGTCGGATTCCTCGATCTTGCGAAGCCCAGCCTTGCCACCGACCGATTTGATATACCCGATCCGGCACAGGTTCACAGCGGCAGACCCCGGTTCACCATAGCGGTCGCACAGCTCATCCAGCACGTCGTCGTAATCTTCACTGGTCTCGATCCTGGCGATCTTTTTGTACATATCCATACGCTGGGGCGCCGAGGGAATATAGCTCTTGGACAAGAACGCATCGCAGGTGATGTCCACGGTGCATTCGGGTTTGGGCGGCAGGACTTCGCCTTTTTCTTCAATGACCGCCTCGTTCAATAGCTTCATGTACAGATCGTACCCGACGGCTTCCATGTGTCCGTGTTGTTCGGCACCCAGCAGGTTCCCGGCACCACGGATCTCCAGGTCCCGCAGTGCGATCTTGAATCCTGCACCAAAGGCGGCGTATTCCTTGATGGCAGCCAATCGTTTTTCAGCCACCTCCGACAGCACCTTGGATTTTTTATAAGTGAAGTAGGCATAGGCACGGCGGCTGGAACGACCCACACGTCCCCGGATCTGGTGAAGCTGGGACAGGCCGTAGTGGTCGGCGTTTTCGATGATCAGGGTATTGGCGTTGGGAATATCCACACCGGTCTCGATGATGGTGGTACAAACTAAGATATCCACGTTTCCTTTGATCAGCTCTTCCCAGATCTCCTCGATCTCTTCCCTGTCCATTTTCCCATGTGCCACGGCGATCCGGGCGTCCGGTATGGCTTTGCCGATGTGGCTGGCTACGTTGAAGATCCCTTCCACATTGTTGTACATATAGAAGACCTGTCCACCACGACGCAGTTCCCGGCGTATGGCTTCCATGATGACGGCATCGTCATATTCCAACACGTAGGTCTGTACAGGGGCACGCTGGCCGGGTGCCTCTTCCAGTACGCTCATATCCACGATACCACCCATGGCCATATTCAAGGTACGCGGAATGGGCGTTGCGGTCAGCGTCAGGATATCGGCACCGGGATACAGCTGCTTTAGCTTTTCCTTTTGTGCTACACCAAAACGTTGCTCCTCGTCGATGATGATCAGGCCCAGATCGGCAAACTCCACGTCCTTGGAGATCAGCCGGTGGGTGCCGATGATGATGTCTACTTCGCCCCGGCGCACCTTACGCAGTGTAGCTTGCTGTTGGGCTGGTGTGCGGAACCGGGAGACCATATCGATCTCCACCGGAAATGGACGCATACGGCTCAGGAAGTTTTGGTAATGCTGGTAGGCAAGGATGGTAGTGGGTACCAGGATCGCCACTTGTTTGCCGCTCATGACCGCTTTGAATGCCGCACGCATGGCCACCTCGGTCTTACCGTAGCCAACGTCGCCGCAGAGCAGTCGATCCATGGGGTATCCGGCTTCCATATCGGTACGAATGTCGTTTATAGCATTGAGCTGGCCGTCGGTCTCCTCATATTCAAAGGAGTCCGCGAATTCCCGGCACATCTCATCGTCCGGGTCAAAACGGAATCCGGCGGTACGCTTCCGGCGGGCATACAGCTCGATCAGCTCTTTTGCCATTTCTTTGGTGGCTGCTTTGGCTTTTGCTTTGGCTTTGGTCCAGTCGGCACCACCCATCTTCGACAGCTTCACCATACCGGTATCGGAACCGGCGCCGATGTACTTGGACACCTGATCCAGCTGAT
>CAZLED010000048.1:0-17954 GCA_964558485.1 uncultured Ruminococcus sp.
TATAACCTTGATGACTATGCCAATCCCGAATTGGTGCAACATGGTGAGGACATAAGCAGCGACAGCCTAATGAAGTAAATTATGATTTGCCGAACTGAACATAACAACCAAATACCGAAAGACAGACCGCCCACTGGTCGCAGTCTGCGAAAAGTTGGCGGCTGTCGGGCATTGCCGTCCGCAAATGGTTTTGACAAGCCGTTTGCTACCTGCAAGCTTGGAAAGAAAGATTTCACAAAGGAGAATAACCCAATGAATATTCAAATTTACCCGTTAGATAAGGTTGTCTTTGATGATGTTTCTATTTGCTTTGGTATGGAAAAATCAGCGGTTGAACTTGCACTTGGGGCAGGCGAAGCAATTGGAAACAGATACTATTATTTCGATAGTGAAATGGCAATTGATTATCAAGAAAACAAAGTTGATTTTATAGAGTTTCTGGGCGGTGTCGATGGCAAACTTAAGCCAACCATCTATGGAGTTTCTGCATTTGATGCCAATGCCGCTGAATTGGTCGATGTCTTAAAAACAAACAACAATGGAGAAATTTGCGATGACGAAAACGGATATTCCTATCAGTTTTCAAATATCAGTATTGGTGTTTACAGAGAAGCTCTGCCTGATGAAATTACAGAAATGATTGAAGAAGCCAAAAGCGATGGAAACCCCATGTCCGATGATGAGATAGAGTATGAAATGAAAAGAGCCAACTATTTGGCAACTATTGGTTGTGGCGCAGTTGGATATTATCAACGATAAATCTTGACTTTGTCTGACCACACCCAACAACTGCATATCGAAAAACCTTGCCCGTCCACTGGTCGCAGTCTGCAAAAAGTTGGCGGTTTTTTTATACCCATTTTTCCAAAAGGAGGTCACGAAACATGACAAAACAGAAAACCCTTGAACAGCTCCGAGCTGAAAAAGAGGAAGTGGAAAGACAGCTTGCACAGGAGCTGTAGCGTCTGGGAAACAGAAAAGCAGCTGACCACCTATGTATGCATGAGGTCATACGTGGGGTCTATTTCACAATCTACAGCCCTGCGAGGGAATGACCGACCGTGTGCACGCTTGATACATTAGAAACAACTCATTTCAATCCACACTCCCACGAGGGGAGTGACCCGATCGGTATCCGCTGGATGGTGTGGTGCATTTTGTTTCAATCCACACTCCCACGAGGGGAGTGACGTATCCGGTGGCAAGGATAGCTTGTATATGCTTGTTTCAATCCACACTCCCACGAGGGGAGTGACACCAAACAGCCGGACTTTCTGCAAATGAATACATGATTTCAATCCACACTCCCACGAGGGGAGTGACTACCATATACTAAGGGCAGCTATAAAATCGGCGAATTTCAATCCACACTCCCACGAGGGGAGTGACTTGCGAATGCATTGAGAGAAATCATAGCAAAGGCTATTTCAATCCACACTCCCACGAGGGGAGTGACCCATATCCACCCCCATGTTTTATACAGTATTTTGTATTTCAATCCACACTCCCACGAGGGGAGTGACGGTAATCCACAGTGTAATCCTCGTATTCCACAACATTTCAATCCACACTCCCACGAGGGGAGTGACGCAGACAACCAAAGAAATTTGACCGAGAAAAGTTTATATTTCAATCCACACTCCCACGAGGGGAGTGACGGAGTTTCTTTCGGCGGACGATGACGACACAAAAATTTCAATCCACACTCCCACGAGGGGAGTGACTGTGCCAGCCCATCCAGCGTTTCACCGATTCCGGCATTTCAATCCACACTCCCACGAGGGGAGTGACTAGCCTTGTTGGATCCCCGGATGCGCTTCCGGCTGGTATTTCAATCCACACTCCCACGAGGGGAGTGACGCAGACAACCAAAGAAATTTGACCGAGAAAAGTTTATATTTCAATCCACACTCCCACGAGGGGAGTGACGGAGTTTCTTTCGGCGGACGATGACGACACAAAAATTTCAATCCACACTCCCACGAGGGGAGTGACTGTGCCAGCCCATCCAGCGTTTCACCGATTCCGGCATTTCAATCCACACTCCCACGAGGGGAGTGACTAGCCTTGTTGGATCCCCGGATGCGCTTCCGGCTGGTATTTCAATCCACACTCCCACGAGGGGAGTGACAAGAATCTGCGCACCTAATGACGGATGCCATGAAATTTCAATCCACACTCCCACGAGGGGAGTGACTTTCAAGTCTTTCTTCCATTTTTCTAAGCATATCGATTTCAATCCACACTCCCACGAGGGGAGTGACTTGTTGCGCAACATTTCAAATCCTTTCATCAATCAAATTTCAATCCACACTCCCACGAGGGGAGTGACAAAAATCTTGCCAAAGAGCACGGTATGAGTGTGTCTATTTCAATCCACACTCCCACGAGGGGAGTGACCAAGCTGCCATTCCTCACGCCGGACGATGTGCAGATTTCAATCCACACTCCCACGAGGGGAGTGACGCCCGATACGCCAGCTGCACGGGCGAGGGCATACCATTTCAATCCACACTCCCACGAGGGGAGTGACCGTGGATCGGCTGGTGGCATATGGGGAGATCGTGATTTCAATCCACACTCCCACGAGGGGAGTGACACGCTGACTGTAGGCGACACCGCCAACGGTGGCAATTTCAATCCACACTCCCACGAGGGGAGTGACATACATCTTTCTCCATCCTCCAGTTCCCAGGCGTATTTCAATCCACACTCCCACGAGGGGAGTGACAAGAGGCGTACTTGTAAAAATCCTATAATTTCGGATTTCAATCCACACTCCCACGAGGGGAGTGACGTCGGGAGATTGAGTACTGGTTGTATCAGCGCGATTTCAATCCACACTCCCACGAGGGGAGTGACCCAACGAGAGTGCGTGGGATTTGGATTTGCTGGCAATTTCAATCCACACTCCCACGAGGGGAGTGACCAGCGTCTTTTGGACGACGACTTTACACGTCGCCTATTTCAATCCACACTCCCACGAGGGGAGTGACTCTGCCCCTTCTACGCCTGGGAACTGGAGGATGGAATTTCAATCCACACTCCCACGAGGGGAGTGACCGGTTTGTCCCTCATCCTCGTCCACTCCTTTCAAATTTCAATCCACACTCCCACGAGGGGAGTGACAAGATATATGGGACATACAACAGAGCGCATGACCATTTCAATCCACACTCCCACGAGGGGAGTGACAGCAGAATTATGCAATACGTATGCATAACGCCGCATTATTCTTGTCTATCTTTCACATACCTTCTTTCTTTTTTCCTTTTATTTCCATTCTTTCTTCTCCCGTATACGGCAGAATGGCGTGCGAACCTGGCGGTTTTTTCTGGTCGCTTGCCCTTCGCTCGTCACAGCAGAATCGGGTCGTCGGGAAAATAGGTCTCCTTACAGCCAAAATGCTCGATCCGATTCTCATAATGATTGCCCAAATTGTAAAATCGCAGGCTATCTGTTTTCGGATCCATGATGTGCACCAGCTTCGCTTGCAACAGCTTGTATTGCGCCGGATCCAGCTTGCATTCGAACACAGAGTTCTGCACCCGTTGCCCATAATCCACGCACGCTTTGGCGATCTGCCGCAGTCGCTTCTTCCCGGCACTGGTTTCGGTGTTTACATCGTAAGCGATCAGTACCAGCATTTTCCTTCCTCACTTCCACAAAAATGGCGGATACCCGTCCAGGTCGCCTCGCAAATACCGAGCCAGCAGCATGGCTTGCACATAGGGTACCAGTCCCCATTCCAGCTTCTCTTGCAGATACGGATGGGTCAGGGTCTCTTTTTTCTTTTCCTGCCAGCTCTTCAAAAAGGTATCCCGTGCGCCCTTGGTCATGCGGACCGCACCTGACCCCTGCCACTCAAAATCGCTTTCTCGCATCACACGATTGTTGATCAGCGTCAGCACAAATCGGTCTGCCATACAGGGACGCAGCTCCTCCATCAGATCCAATGCCAGCGAATCTCGTCCCGGTCTGTCCCGGTGCAAAAAGCCTACGTAGGCATCCAGTCCCACGCTCTCCAAAGCCGAAGCACAGCTCTTTTCCAACAGACTATAGGCAAAGGACAGCATGGCGTTCACCGGATCCAGTGGTGGTCGGCGGTTACGCACATCAAAGGCAAACACATCCTTTTGGTTCAGGATCATTTCGTTTAGTACCCCAAAGTATATGCTGGCACTTTCACCTTCCATACCCCGCAGTGTCTCCGGTTCCAGGCATTCCTGCACGCTTGACGCCATTTTCCGCAGATGCATCGATGCGTCACCCAGCCGTTCGGTATCCACACGCAGCCCGTGATCCCGACGGGTTCGTTCGATACTGCTGCGACAATTGTAAAGCTTTCCATAGATCATGTTCCGGGCAATTTCGCAACAGGCTGCAGGATCATCGGCCACCCGGTATTGCTTCCGCCGCAGCAGCACATTGCCTTTGGTCATGCCCTGTACACGAGCCAGAAACTTGCCACTGGACTTGCAGAATGTCAGATCGATGTTTTTCTCGGCACAGGCACCCATCAGCGCAGGAGAGGCGCCCATATAGGAAAACGTGATGATCTCCTGTAGGGTATGCAGTGGTCGTCTATGCACGATCGTATCGCCACGCTTTACCACCACATTCTCTCCGTCCAGCGCCAGATACAGATCCTCCGAGGTGACATACATGGTGTTCAGCAGTTGTTTCATAGGCGCTCCTCCTCACTGGATGCCCGGAGATATTCGGTCACCGATGGACAGCGCTGCATCTTGGGCATACAAAATTCCTGGAGTGAACAGCCGTGGCAGCCTTTGTGGGGCTTGACCTTTGGCGTATATCCCCGTTTGGCGTAGTCGTGCATTTCTGCAAAGGCCGACTGTACCCCATGCCGCAGTTCGCTTGTGAAGGGCACGACCTCACGCCGCCGGGTCTCGCCATAGAACAGTGCGCCTTCCGGGATGGTACAGCACAGCATTTCTTCCAGACACATGGCCTGTCCGCAAAGCTGCAGCCGGTCCGCATCGGAGAGCTTGGACGACCCCTTCTTGTATTCCACCGGATAGGGCAACCATGTACCTTCTCTACCCCGTAAAGAGATACCACCTTCCCGGCACCGGTGGAATTCCAGTACATCGCATTGGCCGGACACACCCAGCGTGGCAGAGAAAAAGCTGACCTCACGCTGGATGTAGGTGTCTCCCCGGCTTTCTGAAAAATCGGCATCATGGGCACGTTCATGCAGCTGCTCACCTGCCACCGTATGCTCGTTGTCGTGCCAAAAATCTTCCAGATGGATCAGGGCCCATTGGCGGCGACAGAAGGCAAAATGCTGGATACCCGATAGTTGCAAATAGTCTTCTTCTCGATAGGTGTCTGCGTTTACGCCATCCGGATGCAGGTCACACCATCGGGCAGTGCAGCCTCATCCACGGACACAGTATAGTCGCTATACGCCCGGGCAGGACCACCATCGTTTTCCAGACGAGCCACCTGTACAGTGTCAAACAGCTTGTAGGCCGGTGCGCATCCCAGTTCAGAATCGTGCCGGAATACGATCAGCTCCCGTACAGCCATTTTTCCTCTGGCAGCAGAATGGTCAAATTCAAACATATTCAGAATCGCATTCCACAGCAAGGACAGGTCGTCCTCGGTAAAGCCGGTGACCTTTCTGGCCAGGTTGGCAGACACATAGCCTTCGCAGCGGTACAGGCCATAGGGAATGATGTATTTCCGACCCATTTCTGTATCCTTGTTTTCGGCATCCGCTTCGGTAGTGATCGCCACACGGGTGATGGTCACTTCCTGGGGCACCACCGGCTCCACGCTTCTGGCAAAGCCCAGCTGCACCGGCCCACGCACCTGGCCACAGTTCAGCTTATTTTTCACAAAGGTGGTCATGACGGCGCCGAATGTGCGGATATCGAAGAAGTTCTGGCACATCCAGTCCCGGATCTTTCTGTCCAGATCGGGATCAGCCTTTTTCTTTTCCTTCAGGTTCTTGTCGGTCACGTCCAGGTATTGGAGTGCTTCGGCATCGCTGCGGTTCAGGGGCACATTGTCCTTGATATAGATCCGGCAGCCGGGCGTATCCTCGCAGACCGTTTCCACATAATTGCGGATCTTGCGCTTCAGGCACACGTCCGTCACCAGACCCAGACCGGTCTCCGGATCGATACGGGGCATATTGCCGGCGTCCGGGTCGCCGTTGGGGTTGCCGTTTTCCACATCAAAAAGGATCACAAATTCATAACGATTGCGAATGGGTTCAGACATTTTCGGTTTCCTCCTGTTTTTTCGTATAGAATGCAGAATTCTGGTGGTAATAGCCCAGCTGGAATGCGCCCTGCTCCGGCAGACTCATCCGGTTCGGGTACTGCTCATGGAGCTTGTCCAGGATCTCGGTCATCAGCTTGTTCAGGTAGATCACACCACCTGGGTCACTGCGGTTCAGCTTTTTCAGGTGTGCCTGCGCCAGGTTGATCAGTGTGGGAAACACAACAGCCGGCGTGGCAGAAGCAGAGCTGAAATATTTGTCCTTGATGGTGGTATTCAAGTCCGGATTCACCCTGCGCTGGACATATTCCAATGTTGCAAATAGTCTGCCCAAGCAATAGGGTACGTTGTCGGTTTCACGATTCAGAGACACAGTCAACACCTCTTTCGGTACAGATTTATGAGGATTTTGCAGATAATAGGCTTTGATGGTGGCGGCACGTTCCCGGTTCATGACCCGATCCGCACGGATCCGCAGGGTCACGCCGTTGAGCAGCGTTGCCGGATACCGGGTATTGGCCAGCACCGCTTGCAGTACACTGCCCGTCATTTGGGGTGAGGACGCCTTGTCCTTGCTGTTTGGGTTCACGGTTTCCTGCAGCATACGCCAGATGGGCACGATGGGCGCCGCTTTGGCATTTTTCACGATCTCCATGCGGTCGTAGTGGGCCTGTACATTTTGGAGAAAAGCGCCGAAGGTCCCTTGCAGGAAGAACCGCACAGACAGACGAGCCGCATTGGGAGATATGCCCAGCAGATAGAAACGGGTCGATGGATCCAACCGTGTGTCGTCCCACAGCACCGATTCGCCGGCCATGAGCTTTTTTGTCTTGTGCCACAGTTCGGTATCGGTGTACAGCTGTTCATCGCCGCTCAGGAAGGCATCGAAGGCATCCTGGTACGCATTTTCGCTGCTCTCTGCCCAGAACACCACCGTGGTGTCGCCCATCCACAAAATGTGCTCTTTATCGGACAGCAGTCGGTTCAGGGCTGCGGTATAGGCAAAGGCAGCGTATTTGCTGGTCGGTGCATTCAGGTTCTGCTCCTTGCCATAGGAACAGAAGGAATCGCTGTTGAAGGACACCAGAGCGGCACCGGAGGATTGGGCATCCCGGACCCCTTTGATAGCAGGATGGATCCGCTCTACAGGACCGACCTGCCCGGTGACCAGGCATGGCATTTCCACGTCATCCTTGGCAGATTGATAGTGGGTGTTCCAGCATTGGCGGATGGCCGGATCGGTGCTCACGTCCACGCCTTGATACCGGAACAGCAGGTTTCCGCCGCCGATCAGCTTCTCCCATTCCGTCTTGAGCGCAGGTGTTTCCGCAGCGGCAGCCGGATCCCAATGGGCAAAGAACGCCAGCACAGCACGAGCCGCCGGAGAATCCACACCGGTCAGCAGCTTCTCATGCAAGGCTTTACAGGCTTCAAAGCATTCTGCCGTTCGTTCCGGTTTGCCTTTGGTATCCACGCCAAGCAGATACCCGGAATGGTCACACAGGAAGTTTGGCAACACATTCACAGCACGCTTTACGGGAGCCGGTACTTCGATCCTCCGGAAATCCTCTTTTTTCTTTCCTTTTTCCTCTACGTCCGTAGACAATGGATACACCTGCACGATCTCGCCGCTGTCGTTCAGATCCAGGGCATGGGAGACCTTTTGCTTGCTCCAACCGGGAGATTCGATCTTCCCGGCTGCAACAAGGCTTTCATAATACGAAACCAACGCTTGCAGGATCATCCGATCACCTCCTCACGACCCGGCACCTGCAGCACGCCGTTCACCAGCTTGGCTCGGAAGAACAGCGGACGAATGTTTTCGGGGTCGCTGTAGTCCATATCCCACAGCATATACCCTAAATCCTTTTCGCCAAGCAGCTCCGTGGGACAAAGCGGCACTTCCGTACAGGGTGCAAAGTGAGCCGGAAATTCCCGACAACCGAGGTACGGCGTATGGAAGCATTGGCCTTTTTCCAGCCGACGCTTCATGATGTCCTGGAACTTCCCGGCATTGTCTGATGGGTTCGCTTTGTCGGTCAGGACAAAGTGCGCCTCGATCACATATTCCACATCTCGAAGCACCATAGCAGCTCGCTGTTGGATATCCTGTGGCGTGGCAATGTATAGCTCTTCGCCACCACTGCCCTGCTCCATGACCCGTCGCACCTTGGAGGCCAAAATGGTGGATTTGACTTCGTTCCGGCGGATATTGGTGAATCGGATCGTTCGGCATACCGTGATCGTATCCACCACCCACAATAGCCCCGGATGCCAATAGATCGCTTCCAGGATCCCTCGTGCCGCAGATGGCGTCATAATGTCGTAGCTCACGCGCTCAGTTTTCATCTCTGCTCTCGTGAAGCACGCCATTGGACCCCAGACACGTACTTTAACAGACAAATAGGATCACTCCTTTCTGATGTATGATTTTGCTTACGATAGTATTATAGCACAATCCTGCGCCATTGTCAATAGCTTCACTGAAATATATTGATAACTGTTTCGTGAACTATTTTGTGATTGAAGCTTGACTTTTGTTCTGTTTCCGGTTATAATATAGAAGTCATCTGTCTCATCAGGTGTGGATTGAAATACTGACTTATATTGATAATAGTCAGTTGGGATACCCAGAGGTACCATTGCATACCTCTGGGTATCCTCTTTTTTAGATAAACTCACACTTGCCTGTATCCGCCACCAAGGATAGTCCTGTGGCTTGGCTGTATAGCTTGTCGTTCAAAAGCACCGCTGTGTGGTCGGACAGCATCTCGATGTCTCCGGCTCGTTCCAGTGCGGCAAAATGCTCGGCGTATACCGACACGCCATATTGCTGCAGCTGCCGCATACCCATCTTGTCGATCTCTCCATGTCGATACTGCTCCACCAGAGCCGCTCCCTCTCCATGCGGAATGAACACCGTTTTGGTATCGTTTTCGATCAGGTGAAATTCCTTTGCCACAGTCTCGATGCACCGCTTCTCGTTCAGCCGATGCAGGATCTTTTTCTGGTCGGTGGCATCGTCTCCTTTGTTGTAGAGCAGATCCCGGAAATACGTCGGGATAGCAGCTGGGTCGCCGGGATCGCCATACTGCCGCAGAACATTTTGCGTCACGGCAATGGGAAGGGCAAACATTCTGGGTGCCTTTCGGTCGGCTTGGAATATGGTGACGACGCTCTCGTCTTTGTTTCGCTTTCCCTCTCGGTTGCACCGACCGGCCGCCTGCAGGATCGAATCCAGTCCAGCCTCCTCTCGATACACCACCGGAAAGTCTACATCCACACCGGCTTCCACCAGCGATGTGGCGACCAGACGACAGGGCTTCCCCTCGGTCAGTCGTTCCCGGATCGTAGCAAGCTGCGCTCGTCTGTGCCGGGGCATCATCAAGGTGGACAGATGGAACACACCTTCATCCCCATCCATCGACAAAGCAGTGTACACTTCTCCTGCCAGCGCCCGGCTGTTGACGATACATAGAGCCTGGGTGTGCTTTTGCAGTCGTTCTGCCAATGCTTCCGGGGACAGCGCATCGCACTCTCGCCGGAAGGTGACACGCTGGAACAGAGGATCCTTTTGCAGCTCCGCCGGACACAGCTCCGTTGGACGCACATCCGGCAGCCACTTGGCAAAATAGCTGTCCAGTGCCGGTTGGGTAGCGGTACACAGCACAGCTGTCACGCCGTAGTGGGCAATGAGCTGGGATATGGCGTGGATGCAGGGCTGCAAATACGGGATGGGCAGCATCTGCGCTTCGTCAAAGATCACCACGCTGTCGGCGATATTGTGCAGCTTCCGGCACTGGGAACTGCGGTTGCCGTACAGGGATTCAAAAAACTGCACTGCCGTGGTCACGATCACCGGTGCATCCCAGTTTTCCGTGGCACGCATTTTCCGGATGTTTGCCTGATTCAGTTCTTCATCACCAGTCTCTGTATATACCACGCCGCTGTGGTGCTCCAGCACGTTTTCGTCCCCCAATATTTTTCGAAACAGATCCGCTGTCTGCTCGATGATGGAGGTATACGGGATCACATAAATGATGCGTCGCTTTGGGCTGTCTTTTTGCAGAGCACGACATAGAGCAAAGGCCAGAGATGCCACCGTCTTTCCACCACCGGTTGGCACGGTCAGCGTCAACAGATCCTCGGTACACGTTTGTCCCTTTTCCATACAGGCCCTTAGGATGGCACAGCGTCGTTCGTTCAGGGGATTCTGCGGTGGAAACCAGCCGGCGATGTATGCTTCCAACCGCTGGTACAAGGTCTGCATATCGGCGTAGTGGGCGTCCAGATACGGCTCACCCAGCATGAACGTAGCGGTATCCAGAAAGTCCGCATCCACCAGACAGGAGTACAGCATCCGAATGAAGAAGACAAGCGTCAGCCAGTCTCTGCTCTGCCGCAAATACGAGGGCATCTGCGCCGGCGGCAATGTCACTTCCCTTCGCCAAGCGGAATAGGGTTCCAGCTTTTTCAGGAGACGCCCTTTGTAGGAGCTGGCGTTATCCTCACCTTCCATATCCGGCAGACCGCTGTGATGTCCCATGATCACATAGGCGGCTGGCGGCTGTTTTTTGCATTCCACAGCACCGGCGGTAGCGTGATCCACCTTAGGTCCGTTTCGCAGCAGCCGATCCTGGAAAGCCTGCGAATACTTGCCAATGTCGTGAGCCATACCGGCTAAGCTGCCCAGTTCCTTTGCTTGAAAGGGTTCCGCAAAGGTACTGCACAAAGCTGCTGTCCCTTGCAAATGTTCTAAGATCGTTTGTTTGCGTCCGTCTTCTGCCACATGGCTGAGATAGGCTTCCATGGTACACTCCTGTTCTTGTTGTTTTATGCGTTCCGTATTCTTGTTCTCTATGTTCCAGTATAGCACTTTTCACGACCTTTGTCAATAGATAAAAACGATTTTTTTGTCCAAATGTTCTTTTCTCTGTTTTCACAACAACACCTGCCAAATTGCACAAAAAAAGATCGGTTTTTCCCCGCAATAGAACCGATCTTTTTGTCACCTTTTATCTATTCTATGGTGATTTTGCCCATATATTTTTCATCGCCCAATCCGATAGCTTTTCCCTGCTAACTTCTCCGGCTCATACATCGTATCCTCACGGTTGACCAAAACCACCGTGCCGTTGTCGTACGTCACCCGGTATACCCCGTCGGCCAGCTTCTCGTGCTTGTCCATGAAGCAGTATTGCAGGTCCCGGCGGGTCTTGTATTCTTCGTATGCACGAGACAATGCCACAACACCGTCTGCCATTTCTTCGTCTGTGCCGCAGCGCATATCGACTTCTCCCATCCAGTTCTTGCGACCGGCGGATTCGGTCACGAAACGAGAGTAATAATAGAAGCTGGGTCTGCCGCCGAATTCCACTTCTTCCAGCCATGCGTCCGCATCCTTGATGGGATAGTTCACCGTATTGGTGGAAGGATTTTGCAGGATGCTGCCGTGGTATACGATCTGCCACAGGGGAATGTCCTCGTCACACAGGGGATCCTTTCGGTTGCCGCCAAAGTGAATGTACAACCCATAGTCCAGCACGTCGCTGAGATGGTCAAAGGCACCCTCGGAGCTGATCCCACCAAGCTTCTCTTGGGCATACTGAAACAGGGCCCGGTTCCACTGCACATCCTCTGCCCGGGTCATGGGATGGTTGGGGTCGGCGCATTTCCGTGGCGGTACTACGCCGATCACATCGATGTAATGCAGTCCCACAAAGCCCAGCGCCGCCACGTCGTCCAGCATCTGCCGGTTGATCTTCTCCACAGCCTTGGGACAGGTGTTGTACATATTGCCGCCGCTCCAGGTGCCGCCACGCTGCAGAGAACCGTCCTTGCCTTTGCGCACCAGATCTTCCGTGAAGCAGTCGGCGATCCGGTACGCATCGGAATTGTTGGTGTGACAGGTGATCTGGTAGCCCATGGTCTTGGCTTTCTCGATCAAATGCCGCAGTCCCGCCTCGCCGCCGATGCCTTCTTCCACCGGCAATGCCTGGGGCCAGCGTCCGTCATGCCCACGCACGTTCCAGCCCACCAGACACAGCTCCGCCTTGTCGATCCCGGCTGCCTGCATTTTGTCCAGCAGTTCTTCGACCTTGGCGCAGTCGCAAGCCGTGTACATGGGCGGTTCGGTGTCCAATGTCTGCTCCGGCACAGGAGACGGCACCGGCTTCCAACCCATGCGGATCCGGATGTACGGTGCTTCTACGGCATAGGCAAGGGCCGGTCTATCCTTTGCCCGTTCTCGCAGCGGCACCAGACCATTTGCCAGACGCATATGGCGATAGGCTCTTGCCATACCGGAATAGTCGGCGTCTTCTCCGGTGAGGAACAGATAGGTGACCTCCAAATTCTCCGGTGCGCCGTCTCCATCCAGCAGGAACCGGGGATAGGTGCGGTACGTTCCGTCTTCGATATGCGCCATGACGATGCTGTCGGCCCGGTCTCCGGTGATGATCCCGGCAAAGGTGAAATCCTGGGTCTTGGCACCAAACAGCGGCATCAGCGGTGCGGTGGCTTGCTTGCATACGTTTTCGTGGCCCCGGAACCGACACAGCATATTGCCGGGGAAGACCATGTAGCCGTCCTCACCCTCGTGCCCGGTGAAAAAGGCTGGCAGAAAATCCACGGTCATGGTATCTGCCGGAATGCTTCCCTTTTCGATGGTGGCGACGATGCGGTCGTCTCCTGCGGTGATCTGGGTGGGCAGCGAAACGGTGGTGCCGTCCGACTGACGTGCCACAGAGGTGGTGTCGAGCGTTTTTATAAATGTAGAAATATCGAGCATATGGGTCCTCCTTTGTGCGCTGCAATGGCTGCAACTATAGCTACAGTATACCATATTTTTCCCGATCCGTCACCTGTTTTTTGCGAAAAAGCACGGCGGCAGAAAAAATTTTTCGCCTGTGGTAGATTATTCATAAAAAAACCATGACAGGTCAACAAAAATGCGGTATACTATGTAGCGAAAATACGCCCGATCCTGGGTACACAAAATCACGATACCATCCGTAGGAGTTTACAATATGGATCCAAACGAAAACAAACAAGAAGAAGAGATCGCCACGTCCAATGCGGCAAAGGTGTTGGCGGCGCTGGACAAAGAACCGGAAGCCGTGGTGGAAGAAGCGGTACCGATGGGGCTTGGCGCCAAGCTTTCCAATTTTTGGTATCACCACAAATGGAAGGTGATCATCGTATCGGCCTTTGCGTTTATCCTCATCACGGTCAGCGCCCAGTTTGTGACCAGAGGCAACCCGGACATTCGCATTTTGTACGCCGGTCCCTTGTACTTCACGCCCAATCAAAGCAATGCCGTGTCCACCTGTCTGTACGATCTCATGGACGACTACAACGGCGACGGCGAAAAGAAGATCGCCATCAACGACATTGTGTACATGACTGCCGACCAGATCCGGGAAGCCCAGGCCGATGCAGAAGCACATGGCGAAGAATTTGCGCTGGATCGCCAATCCAATGCCCAGACCGCCGAGCAGTTCACCTATGAGGTCATGGCTGGCGATTGTCTCTTGTGCTTCCTGGCGCCGGATCAGTACCAGAGTGTCGCCGAGGTGGAAGCCTTTGTGCCGCTGACGGAGATCTTTGGCGAAGTGCCGGACGGTGCGATCGACGAATATGGCATCCGGCTGTGCGAGACGAAGTTCTACAAATATTATACGGCAGTACAGGTGTTTGGCGAAGACACCATCGTAGCCCTGAAGCAGCTGACCACGGTGAATCGGATGAAGGGAGACAAGATGGAAAAGTCCCACGCCGACCACATGGATCTGTTCCGGCAGATCGGCACCTTCGAATATCCGGAAGGCTACACGCCACCGGCTGCCGAACCGGTTGCAGAACCGGCTGGTGAATGAGGAGTTTTTTGGAAAATTCGGGTGAAGCCCTTGCAAATGGGGAAAAACTGTGGTATACTAAATAGGTCACAGGTTTCCGTAGCTCAGCAGGATAGAGCGACCGCCTCCTAAGCGGTAGGTCGGGTGTTCGAATCACCTCGGGAACGGCAGGATCGCTGCAGGCTGGTTTCGGCTTGCGGCGATTTTTTCGTCTAAGCATAAAAACAGCACAGCGATACTTTTCGTTCCCTGTGCTGTTTTATTTTACTTAGATAATATTATGCATAAAACCCAAACAATACCATGGCAACCAGCGCACGTGTAGCACTATCCTGCGGCAGGATGTTGCCGTCTGCGCCATCGATCAAACCGGCACCGCACGCCCACTGCATAGCAGGAATGGCATATTCAGCAATGTCTGCAAAATCTTCGTAGCTGAGAATGTTTGTGTCTTCTCCAATGCTCAAGTCGTAGCCTAAGAAGCTTGCGTACCGGTAGAAGATCGTCACCAGCTGTTCACGGGTAAGTTCTTCTTCCGGGGCAAATTCGGTTGCCGTGATGCCGTTTACTAAACCAATGGACTTTGCCCAAACCACAGCGTTGTAGTACCAAGCATCATCCGCTACATCTGTAAAGGGATTTGCTTCGTCCATGATGGGAGAACCGGCGGCACGATAGAGCACCGTTACCAGCATTCCTCTCGTCAAACCTTCGTTGGGTGCAAAGGTATCGTTGGACATGCCGTTCATGTAGCCGTTTTCGTAGACGAACTTGATCGCTTCGTAGAATGCATCGGTTTCGGCTACGTCAGCGAAAGGATTGTTCCACGGCTCTGCGACAGGTTCGGTTTCGGTAGGTTCTGGCTCAACCGGCTCCGTCTCAACCGGCTCCGTTTCTTCCGGCTCCGTTTCCACAGGCTCATCCTTCTTCTTGTTGGCTTCTACGATCTTGTCGATCAGCTCCCATTCTTGCCACGTGGGCAGCAGGGCGCTGGCCTTGATCTGCCAATGGGCGTAGACTGTGGTGTGTTCGGTGAAGATCGTGTCGGTGGTGACCATTTCGCCGGAACTGGTGAACCAGCCCAGGAAGTTGTAGTTCTTCCGGGTCGGCGTGGGCAGCGTGGTCAGCTTGCCGTTCGCATCCGTGGTGGCAGTGGTTGTGTCCATTTTGCCGCCGTTGGGATCGAAGGTGATGGTGCGGGCGTTGCGCGTAAACTGTGCGTACAGTGTGGTATCATCCGCGTCAATGGTGGTCACACGTTCGCCACCGGTTTGTGCCGTGTACCAGCCGGCAAAGGCGTAGCCGTCCAGGACAGGAGCGGCAATCGTGATCGTGCCGCTGTTGGCATATGCGACTGTGGTGACATCATTCACCACAAAGGTGACTTTATAGACCTTGTTGCTGCCGGTCTCGTTGGCGAATACGGGGGAGATGTCCTTGCCGAGTGTCTGACCCCAGATATGCTCGGTCTGCGTGCCTTGCAGAAGGTATGCCACCGCACCGCTTGCAAACTCGACAGCTGTTTTTGCGGTTGTTGTGTCGGTGCCACGGTCAACTTCACCTATTCCTTTTCCGCAGGAGGTATCGAGGTAGTAGCAGTTTGTTACTGTTCCCTCATACAATCGACCAACAACTCCGCCAACTATAGTATCACCGCTAGTATCACCGCTAACTGCGCCGGTGTTGTAGCAGTTTTCTACTGCTACTCCATCTCCTGCTACTCCATCTCTCATTTGACCAACAACTCCGCCAACACAATCAACACCGCTGACTGTGCCGGTGTTGTAGCAGTTTTCTACTACTGCTGGTCTACCCGACAAGCCACCAACAACTCCGCCAACAGTATAACCACCTCTGACTGCGCCGGTGTTGTAGCAGTTTTCTACTACTCCATAAGTACCGCTATACATGTAACCTACAACTCCGCCAACATAATTTTTACCTGTGATCTCGCCGGCGATGCCAAGGTTCTTGACCGCGCCATCTCCTGAAACACAGCCAAACAAGCCTTGATTATCGGCAGTAGTGTTGATGTAAACATCGATAACGTGTCCGTTGCCGTCAAAGGTACCCCTAAATCGTTTGGAGTCATACCCTATCGGTGTCCACGATGCGTACGTGCCGTCTTTTCCCTTGCCTGCGCCGTACTTTTCCAACATATCGATGTCTTCGGTCAGCTTGATAAAACGATCTTTGAAATCATTGCCACTGTTGACCGCATTGCGGAACGCTTCGAGCGCTGCAAGGTCGGGGATCTCAAAAGGATTATCAAACGTGCCATCGCCCTCGATCGTGATCGTGATTTCAGGGTTCGCCTGGAGTATCGGTCTGCCCAGGAAGGTGTTCATTTCCCAAGTGTCATCGAAATCAAAGCCGGTGAATTTGTCCTGATCCTTGAACTCCGTCGACGTGAGTTGGGTTGTTGTGTCGTTACCATAACCGATACCTCGTAGGGAGGAGGCATAGAGGTAGTAGCAGTTTGTTACTGTTCCAGTATTCATGTAACCAACAACTGTGCCAACTGCACCTGCGGTTAAACCGCTGATTAAGCCGGTGCTGTAGCAGTTTTCTACTGCTCCAGCATTCATGTAACCAACAATTCCACCAACATATGAACCTTCGCTGACTGTAATATCACCGCTGACTTTGCCAGTATTGTAGCAGTTTTCTACGGTTCCATTAAGCAAAAAACCAACAACTCCGCCAATAGAACCACCAGAACCTGTACCGCTAACTGCGCCGGTGTTGTAGCAGTTTTCTACTACTGCTGGTCTACCCGACAAGCCACCAACAACTCCGCCAACAAGAGCACTACCGCCAACTGCGCCGGTGTTGTAGCAGTTTGTTACTGTTCCAGAATCAATGTAACCAACAACTCCGCCAACACGATTTTTACCTGTGATCTCGCCGGCGATGCCGAGGTTCTTGACCGTGCCGCCTGCTCCGACATAGGCAAACAAGCCTTGGTTATCGGCAGTAGTGTTGATGTAAACATCGATAACGTGTCCGTTGCCGTCAAAGGTACCCTTGAACGGTTTCGCTCCGGGATTATCTGTATTGCCATCCATACCGGCAAACACCCCTATCGGTGTCCACGATGCGTACGTGCCGTCTTTACCCTTGCCTGCGCCGTACGTTTCCGACATATCGATGTCCGCTGTCAGCTTGATGTACTTGCCCGCATAGCTCTCGCTGTCGTTGTTTACGGAATCCCGGAACGCTTCGAGCTGCGCCAGCGTTGCGATCGTGTATGCCGTATCCTCGCTCTCGCCGTCGCCAGAGGCAAAAATACTCCCATCCTCTGCGGCAAAAACCGTCATGGGCAGAACCACCAGCACCATGCAGAGGATCAGCAAAATATAGCCTATTCGTTTTTTGTGTTAAACACCTCGCTCTCTTTCCCTATATTATACACGAAACAAATCGATTTTTCAATAGTGTATGTGAAAATTCCTGGAAAAATTTTGGGGAATACATGCAATGGCAGCGGCCTAAATCAAATCGCACATTCGGTTGACCCCCGTATCCCTGTCGTACCACCATCGTATCACTGTAGGGGCGTTTCACGAAGCGCCCGCCGAACAATTTGGTATCCTACATTCCCCCAAAACATCCCCCATTACATCCGTTTTCGGAAGGGTCAAGACCCTTCCCTACGGCTTTTATGGTAACAAAAAAGCCACAGCATAAGCTGCAGCTTCGTTCCTCCCCTGACCCATAGGGTCGCTGGACACGAACCAGTGACATCCTGTAACAAAACAAAAAAGCACCCCACAAACGTGAGATGCTTCTCGTTCCTCCCCCAACTGGACTCGAACCAGTGACACCCTGATTAACAGTCAGGTG
>CAZLED010000049.1:0-17839 GCA_964558485.1 uncultured Ruminococcus sp.
AGCGTTTACCGTTGCTTCATCCGCATCTTCCAGTTCTTCCACGATAGGCAGAGCATCGATCAGTGCCTGAACCGTCTCCATCTCCCCTCCATCCGCCAACACCACGCACGGCAGCAGCATCACCATACACAGCGTCAGCAAAATATAGCATATTCGTTTTTTCATTTGATCGCACCTCGCTTTCTTTCCCTATGTTATACACGATACGAGACGTTTTGTCAATAAGAAAAACCAAAAACTGCAAAAAAATCCATAGCCCTGCCACCTTTCCCCCGGATGCACACAAAATGTAAACTTACATCGGATTTTCCCCATCCTCTTTACATCCCGCCGAAAATGTGGTATACTAAAGTTAACGTTGAATAAGGTTGAAAACGTGCCCAAAATGCCACAAATGCCAGCCTTTTAGGCGCATTTTCTCGATTGGATCAACGTTAACTTTCGTTAAAGTGAGACCGTGTATGCCTTTTTCTGATCTGCTTTTCCTCTATGGGTTCTTGCCCTTTTTGTTTTTGTTCTACTATATCTGGCCCAATTCCCGTTGGCGGCGTGGGGTGCTGACCGTATTCTCCCTGTTCTTCTATGCCTTCGGAGAGCCGGTATATGTGTTCCTCATGATCGCACTGGTGCTGTGCGACTGGGGCTTCGGCCTTGCCATCGATAGATCGCCTTCCCTGACCCACAAAAAGCTGTGGCTGACCGCCGCCGTGGTGTCCAATTTGGGGGTGCTGGTGTTCTATAAATATTTAGGCTTTCTCACCGGTACGGTCAACACCATCTTCAACGTGACCATTCCGGTGCTGTCCTTTGCCATGCCCATCGGCATCTCCTTCTTCACCTTCCAGACCATGTCCTACGTCATCGACGTGTATCGTGGCGATACCCCGGTGCAGCGCTCCTTCCCACGGCTACTGCTGTATGTGTCCCTGTTCCCCCAGCTCATCGCCGGTCCCATCGTGCGGTATAAGGACATCGAGGATCAATTGGACGACCGCACCGTGGATGTGCCCCTGCTGCTGGATGGCGCATTCCGCTTCTCCATGGGCCTTGCCAAAAAGATCTGGATCGCCGACCACCTTGGCGAAGCAGTGACCATGCTGTATAGCCTAAACGAAGTGACCGTGGCAGGGCGTTGGCTGGGTGCCGTGTTCTACACCTTGCAGCTGTACTTCGACTTCTCCGGCTATTCCGATATGGCAATAGGCCTGGGCAAAATGTTCGGCTTCCGATTCCTTGAAAACTTCAACTATCCCCTGATCTCCGGCTCCGCTACGGAATTCTGGCGACGGTGGCATATGTCCCTTGGCACCTTCTTCCGGGACTACGTGTACATCCCCTTAGGTGGCAACCGCCACGACCAAATGCGCAACATCTTTGTGGTGTGGTTTTTGACCGGTCTGTGGCACGGTGCCAGCTGGAACTTCATTTTGTGGGGTCTGTTCTATGGCGTACTGCTGACCTGGGAAAAATCCGCATTTCTGCCCTTCCTGAAGCACACACCTGCCGACAACTGGCCGGAGTGCCCGCCGATCCTGGTGCATCTCGCAAGAGCCGGCAAGTGGCTCCTGTCCCATGTGTACACGATTTTCATCACCGTGGTGGGCTTTGCCATCTTCTATTTTGACAAAAACCTGCTGCAAAACCTCGGTTACCTCATCGGCATCGGCACCACGGGACTGACCGACATGATGACGGCCTCGGTGCTCTATGAAAACCTGTGGCTTGCCCTGGGAGCCTGCATTCTGGCTTGTCCGGTGGCGCCGACCCTGGGACAGTGGCTCCAGCGTGGTGTCCTGCGATTGGCTGGGGAAGACCATGCATACGGCATCCTGCGTGTGGGCAAGACCCTGTTGACCGTGGCTTTGATCGCTGTCTGCACCATCATGATGGCAGGCAGCACCTACAGCGCCTTTTTGTATTTCCGATTCTAAGATTGAGATAGTGCCATATGAAAAAAATCGATAAAATTACCGTGATCATCCTGGCAGTGCTGCTGACCGGTGTGACCGCCGCCAATCTGTTCCAGCCCAACCGACCCACAGAATCCCTGTTGGAGCAGCGTACCCTTGCCAAGGTGCCCACCTTCTCCTGGTCTGCGCTGGCGGACGGCTCCTATTTTGCCGGCTGGTCGTCCTTTTTCTCCGATACCTTTTTGGGCAGAGATACCCTGGTGGATCTGTCCAAGGAAATGGATACCCTCATGGGTGTGCCCTATGCCGGTGCCGGTGACGAACAATTTGTACTGCTGAACGCCGGCAGCGAACGGCAAGAGGTAGAAGAATCTGATGCCGCCGCTCTGGCCGATGCACTGGATAAGCTTTTGCAGGAAAAGGAGACCGATGCACCGGAAACGGACGCAGCTGAGACGGATCCTGTGGAAACCGATGCACCGGAGACGATTGCACCGGAAACAGATACAGTTGAGACAACTGTACCGGAAACGGATCCCGTGGAAACGCCTGCACCGGAGACGAACGCTCCCGAAACAAACGAATCTGAAACCGAAGCGCCGGAGACGGCCCAAACCATTTCTGCTTTGACCCTGAGCAAAGAGACCCTACGGCTGACGGTGGGCAGTGGGTCGGTGTTGTATGCCACCGTATCGACCTCCGACGGACAGGGTGCCGCTGTGTCCTGGTCCACCTCGGATAAAAATATCGCCGCCATTTCCAAAAATCCCAAAGGCGGCATCGATGTAAAGGCCGTAGCAGAAGGAGAATGCACGCTGACCTGCAAAGCCGGTGACGGGATCACAGCCACGTGCAAGGTGGTGGTGTCCCATGTGACCAACGTCAACCAGAGCACCGACAATGCCACCGCCGACTTTTTGACCAACGGTATGTTCATCTACGGCGATGGCGTGTACACCCCGGCATACTATTCCGAAGCCTCTGCCAAATACTATGCACAGGCGCTGGCCTACTACCAGTCTCTCTTTGGAGAAAATGTGCAGGTCAGCTCCGTGATCTCACCGGTGTCCTCCATGGTCATCGACGATCCGACGGTGCAGGCCAAGATCGCAGACCAGGGTGAGATCCAGGACAAGATCGGCGCACTGATGGACGACAAGGTGAACTTCGTGGATGTGTACAGCGAAATGTACAGCCACCGGGACGAGTACCTGTTCTTCAAGAGCGACCACCACTGGACACAGCTGGGTGCCTATTACGCCTATCGAGCCTTCGCCGCTTCCCGGGGCTTCACGCCTACGGAGCTGTCGGACATGAACTATGCCATTCTGAACGACAGCTACAGCGGCTCCATGTACACCTTCACCAAGGACAGCCGGGTGAAAAACTTCAAGGATACCATCGAAGCCTGGACCACCAAAAAGGCCGTGACCATGACCGTCACCTCGGCCACCGGCGCCGTCAACACCTACGACAGCTGCCTGACACCCTACGGCAACAACTACGTATCCTTCATCGCCGGAGACAATCCCTACACCGTGATCAACGTGCCGGAGAACCCACAGGATCTGAATATCCTGGTGTTCAAGGATTCCTTCGGCAATGCGTTCGTGCCGTTCTTGTGTGAGCACTATGGCAACATCATCGTGGTAGACGTGCGCTACACTGACATGAACGTGTACGAGCACCTGAAGGACTATGGACTGACGGACATTGTATTCGTCAACAACGTACAGGCTGCACTGAGCACCTCCTGGGTCAAGATGTACCTGAAGGCCGTGGGTGTAGAGTGAGATCGAGCAAAGGGAGATATATTGTATGATAAAACTGGAAAAAACCGCCGTGATGAATCTGGACAATGCGTTGCGTGGTATGCGCAATCCCATGTCCTCCTGGGACAAAAGCGACAGCTATTTTGCCGAAGACGGGGATTTTGTGGTGGGAGAGGCAGACCGGACGCTGGCGAAAAAGCTGGTGCAGTCCGGCACGGACCATCGCAAATTCCTGCGGCAGATATTTGTCTCCGTGGACATTACGGCTCCGTTATATTGGTGGAAGGAATACGATACCTACAAGGTGGCCACCGTTGCCAATTCCACCAGCACCATGCACAAGATCCATGCAAAGCCCTTTAGCCGGGAAGATTTCTCCTGCGAACGGATGACCCCGGCGGCGCTGGCGTGTCTGGATCAGGTGATCGCTGTTCTGGAGGAAAGACGGCAGGTGTTCGTTGCGACCAAGGATCGAGCGGCGTGGGACGATATGATCCAGCTTTTGCCCTCCAGCTTCCACCAGATGCGTACCTGCACCCTGAATTATGAGACACTGCTGAACATATACTATGCCCGACGGAATCACAAGCTGCCCGAATGGCACGAGCTGTGCGCCTGGATCGAAGGACTGCCGGAGATGGATGGCTTTCTGGAAAAGTAAGCATTCGGCTTGGAAGCAGCAGAAAACTGCAAAAAAACTGCGCTGTATGCAAGGAAAGCTTTTTGTGATCTTGTATTTCTATTTCTGACTGCGTGAAAGGGGGTACTGTCATGACGACCAAAGAACGTTTCTCTGCCGGCAGACGAGCGGGGATCGTGGGGATCTGCGTCAATGTGTTTTTGTTTGCACTGAAGCTTGTGGGTGGACTGGTGTCCGGTTCTGTAGCCGTGATCGCCGATGCAGTCAACAACATCACCGATGCGGCGTCCTCCATCCTGGTGCTGCTGGGCTATGTGTTTGCCGCCAAGCCACCGGACAAAGAGCATCCCTATGGCCATGCCCGTATGGAAAGCCTTTGCTCCTTGGGCATTGCGATCCTGGTCACCGTGCTGGGCATCGAGCTGTTCACCGGCTCTGTAGAGGATCTGTTTCACGCCGGGGAAGCTGCGGACATCTCACCTTTGATCATCGGGATCATGATCGGCTCCGTGGTGATCAAGGCGGCATTGGCATTTTTCTACCATGGGGTAGGCAAAAAGATCGACTCTGCGTCTCTCCGTGCCTCGGCTATGGACAGCATCGGGGACGTGTGTGCATCTACGGCGGTCATCGTGGGTATGCTGCTGACGCCGGTCACAGGCCCCAAGACCGATGCGGTGCTGGGCTGTGGCATTGCCATCTACATTTTCGTCATGGGCGTGAAGCTGATCCTGGAAGGGGTCAACACCATTTTGGGTGCGCCGCCGGATAAGGAGCTGGTGAAGGAGATCATCGGCCGGCTCCGCAGCTACGAAGGGGTCATCGGTATCCACGACCTGGTGCTGCACAACTATGGACCGGACCGGTATTTTGCCTCGGTGCATCTGGAAATGGATGCGGACCAGGACATCATGGTGTCCCACGACATCATCGACAACATCGAAGCGGATTTTGCCAAAGACGGCAATATGCACCTGGTGATCCATCTGGATCCGGTGAAGACCTCGGACCCGGCGCTGCTGGAGCTGCGTGGACAGGTGCAGGACGTGGTGGCTGAGATCGCCGGAGAATATGGCTCCCCTGTGTCCATGCACGACTTTCGAGCGGTATTCGGGATCACCCATACCAATCTGATCTTTGACGTTGCGGCTACGTTGGATATGCCGCTGACCGACGATGAGCTGGTGGGCGCCATTCGGGACGAGATACGCCGCCGGATGGGAGAAGGCTACAATGCGGTGATCACCGTGGACAGGGAATACACGTCCCAGCGGTTCTGAGCCCTGTCATGCGCCATACAACATAGACTGCCAAAAAATGAGGGATCGTGTCATGCGATCTCTTTTTTTGGCAGTCATTTTGCCTTGCACTTTTTTTCGGAATGTGATATACTATACGTGGGGACAGTATCCCACATCACACAAAGGAGAAGCATATGGACACAAATAGCATACCAGAATCCACCAGAGATACCGACAGTGCGGTGTTCAGCCATAGTACCTATGAGCTGGTCTCCAAGGTCGCATACCTGATCGGCGTACCCAAGCGCATTTTCGACAATCCCTACGAAGCGCCCCGGATCGAAATTTACAACCAATTGGAAGGGGACAAATCGGCTCGGATCGTGCGGCATCTGTGCATCATCCGGACAGCCATCGAGCGCAACTTCAAAAATATCAACGACAAAATGCGCACGGAGTATCGCACCATTCTATCCATGCCGGAGTACGTGCCTGCCGAAAGTCTGCAGCAGCTCAATATGGACGGCGTCAGTTTTATCAAAAAATCCAGTACCAAGCTGGCACAGCATATCGTAGAGATCAATCGACTGCTGTCCGACCGGATCAACAATTGCAAACCATTATTTCCACTTTGGATCAATTGGGACTATATCAAAGATATTTTCATCATGCCCAATGGTCTTGCCGAAGAAGGCACCAAGGTGGCAGCAGATCTGTATTATAGCAATCTACAATATTATCCCTATCAGATGTATATCCATTGGACGCCCACGGACGAAGGCAATATTCTCTATAACGATAAAAAATTTGCGACGCTCTTATACAAATGGAACCACGATTATTTTGGAGAGCTCAGCAAGGTCTCCGATGCAGGCGACTTTGTCAAGGGCAATATTTACGATTACATTGAGGACAGCGAAAAGGTCGTGCTGGTGGTGGATTGCGAAAACTCCGATCCCTATAAATTGGTGGCAACGCTGAAAAATCTGGATGCCGAATATACCCAGAAGATCGCACTGATCATCCTGTTTGACGACATCCACACCGCATCGGCCTGGAGCATTTTGGAAAAGTTTACAGATATTCCCGTGGAGCACATGACCATCGAGCGTGTGAAGCAGAACAAGAGCCTGGTAGACGTCCACCTGACCACACGGGTCTGCAAGGAGCATTACCAGAACCAGGTGGATTCCTTCATCATTGTGTCTAGCGATTCTGACTATTGGGGACTCATACAATCCTTGCCGGATGCCCGGTTTTTGATGATGATCGAACGGGAGAAGTGTGGTCCCGACATGAAAGCGGCCCTGGTGAGCTCCGGTATCTTCTATTGCTACATCGACGATTTTTACTCCGGCAACGCCGAGGAGATCAAGCATAGCGCCTTGTTCCGGGAAATGTACCGGTACATAGACGAGCACGTGCAGCTCAACGTCAACGAAATGTTCAACGCAGCATTGCGCGCCACCCGGATCGATATGGCAGAAGCGGAAAAAAAGCAGTTCTTCCATCGCTATATCCGCACCATGCAGATGCAGCTGTCCGACGATGGCGACGTGGTGATCGAATTTAAACACAAGTAAACTTGTCGCAAGTAAATACCCATGGAAGGAGATCCGGATCGTGTGCCTGTTTTTAGCCGATGCGGATCCCTTCTTTTTTGCCTGCGTTACGGAAACTTAAGATTCAGTTTATATTTGTGTGGTACACTGATACTGCTGCCTGGCGCAGTGTATTTTATGTTTTTGAATGACCGAGGTGATTCTCATGTTTCATATTTTGGTAGCAGACGATGACCGGCACACCCGTACCCTCATGCGTGCCATTCTGGAAGGTGCCGGCTATACGGTGTCCACGGCCGAGGATGGCGAAGCGGCGCTGGCGGTACTGGATACGACCCACATCGATCTGGTGGTACTGGACATCATGATGCCCAACCTGGACGGCTACGAATTTACCAAGCTGCTCCGGGAAGGCGAAAACAATTTACCCATTCTGATGGTCTCTGCCAAGGGACTGCCGGACGATAAGAAAAAAGGCTTTCTGGTGGGCACCGACGACTATATGACCAAGCCCATCGACGAGGAAGAAATGCTATTGCGGATCAAGGCACTGCTGCGTCGGGCCCGGATCGTCAGCGAGCGGCGGATCGTGCTGGGGGACGTGGGCAGCAGCGATAGCGTTGTACTGGACTACGATGCCTTGACGGTTACCGGACACGGTATGACCCAGGAGCTGCCCCAAAAGGAGTTCCTGCTGCTGTACAAGCTGCTGTCCTACCCCGGTCGGATCTTCACCCGGATCCAGCTCATGGACGAGATCTGGGGTGCCGACAGCGAGACCGGCTGGCAAACGGTGACGGTACACATTGGCAGACTACGCAAACGGTTCGAAGGCTGGAACGAATTCTCCATCGAATCGGTCCGTGGACTGGGCTACAAGGCGGTGAAGAACGTATGAAGGAAGCAAACGGATATCATGTGCATCTGCCGCTTTCCCAAAAGAGACACGCCGAGGAGAAAAAGCAGCGACGCAGCCTGAACCTGTTTTATTCGCTGGTGGTCTTTGGGATCATCTGGCTGTCCATCCTGTTGGCGGCCGGCATCGTGGCGCTGTTGATCTACTTTGGCGTCTATCCCCATGAAGAGGTGGCAGCACTGGAAAACGGCGCCAATATGCGCAGCAGTGCCTATGCCCTCATGTGGCTGACGGTGCTGGTCAGCTTACTGATCGGTGCAGCCGCCGCCTTTCTCACCACCAAATTTTCCATCGATCCCATCGGCCATCTGGTGAACCACATCAATCGGCTGGCCCAGGGTGAATACGGCACCAGACTGGAAGCCACCGATATTTTCTCCAAAAACGTCGTGTTCCAGCCGGTCATCGACAGCGTGAACAAGCTGGCGGAGGAGCTGGAAAATACCGAAATGCTCCGCAGCGATTTTGTGGGCAACTTTTCCCATGAGTTCAAGACGCCCATCGTGTCCATTGCCGGATTTGCCAAGCTGCTGAAAAAGGGCAATCTGACGGAAGAACAGAAGGCCGAATATTTGGATATCATCGAAGAAGAATCCCTGCGGCTGTCCACCATGGCGACCAATGTGCTGAACATGACCCGGATCGAAAACCAGTTCATTCTGAAGGATACCACAACCGTCAATGTGTCCGAACAGCTCCGCTCGGCGATCCTGCTGCTGGACGAAAAGTGGGACAAAAAACACCTGGAGCTGGACGTGGCCTTTGGTTCTGCCCAAGGGGAAATGGACGAGCATTATGTGTGCGGCAGCGAAGAGATCCTGAAGCAGGTGTGGATCAATTTGCTGGACAACGCCATCAAGTTCACGCCGGAATTTGGCAGCGTGCAGATCAAGACAGAGGAAAGTGAAGGTCGGCTCATCGTGCGGATCTCCAACACCGGCCCGTCCATTCCACCGGAGAAGCTGGCAAGGATCTGGAACAAATTCTACCAATGCGACGGGTCCCACGCCACGGCCGGCAACGGACTGGGACTTGCCATTGTGAAAAAGGTGGTAGAGCTGCACGGCGGCCAAGCGTCTGTGACCAGCGAAAACGACCTGACCACCTTCACGATCGATTTGCCCGCAGCCACACCACAGAACCCATAAAGCATTCCCACAGGATCCGCATGAACGGAAAGCTGTGCAGGAATGCTCTGGGAAAACCGCATAAACTACACTCAAAAGCTGTACCACAAAATGGTGCAGTTTTTTTTATGCCGGAAAGCGAAAGTTTAGTTTCAGTTTAGATTCCGGCGGTATACTATAGGTGTCAAGGATCAAAGAAGTACAAGATAACGAGCGTGGTTCGCATAGCGCAAAAAGGAGGCGTATCATGGATTGGTTTCATAGCTTTTTATATCTGTGTGGGATCAGCATTTTGGCGTTTCCCATCGGGCGTATGCTGCCCAAGCGCTGGCTCCGGTACGATGCATTTCCGTTTCGTTCCTTTGCCTGGGAACAGGACGGCAAGTGCTACCACGCCTTGTCCATCCGCCAATGGATGCACCAGCTGCCGGATATGAGCCGGATCATGACCGGTTGTATGCAGATGAAGCGGAAGGAGCTGCCGAAGCAGTTAACGGAAGAAGACGTCCGTTGGCTGCTGGACGAGACCTGCGTGGCAGAGACGGTGCATTTTCTCCTGTGCGTGGCTGGGATGCACTGCATGGAGCTGTGGCAGGGCATCGGCGGCGTGATCTTCTGGGTGCTGTACGTGGTGCTTTGTAACCTGCCCTACATCGTGATCCAGCGATACAACCGTCCCAAGCTGGCCCACCTGTACGAACGGATCCGGCAGGACGACGCTTTGGCAGAAAAGGTACATGGATAACGATGGTATGGTGAAAGGAGAAGAAATACGATATGTTTAGCCGTTCGATATATGACAGCATCAATCTCTACACCCTCTTTGGGATCTTTGTGATCGGCTGCTTTTTGGGCGTGGTGGTGGAGATGCTGTGGTGTATGTTCCGCTATCATAAGCTCGAAAGCCGCAAGGGCCTGGTGTGGGGTCCCTTCAACCTGGTCTACGGCTTTGGTGCGGTGCTTATGACCTTGGGTCTGCTGCCGTTTTTGGATCGGGGACCCATGGTGCTCTTTACCGTTGGCTGTGTGCTGGGTGGCGCCTACGAATACATCTGCTCCGTGGTACAGGAAAAGGTGGTGGGCACCGTGTCCTGGGACTACAGCAACATTCCCCTGAACCTGCACGGTCGGATCAGCCTGCTGTACTGCTGCTTCTGGGGAATCCTGGCACTGTGCTGGGGCAAGGATCTGTATCCGGCCATCACCACACTGCTCACCTACATCCCGGACACCCTCGCCATTCCCCTGACCCGGTTTGGCGTGGTGTTCTTCACGGTGGACACCATCCATTCGGCACTGGTCATCTGCCGGGAAAACGCCAGACTCCGTGGGGAACCGGCTGCGAATGCGCTGTGGCGTTGGTACGATACGCATTACCCCGACAAGCGTGTCCGCCGGATCTACCCCAATATGCAGTTCGGCCACACGCTGTCCACGCCGGATATGGAAGACTTGCGTGAAAAATGGAAGCATCGGTTTTCGTGATCGATATGGATTGAGAAATATAGAATTTTAAAAGGGAAACAAGCATGAATGAAGTCAAAAAGCCAAACAAACCCATACTGTTCTACTACCTGATCGTGCTGGTGGTGGTGATCATCCTCAACGCCATCGTCATGCCGTCACTTTTGGAGCGACAGGTCATCCAGGTGGACTACGGTACCTTTATGCAAATGACGGAGCAAGGCAACATAGGGCTTGTGGAGATCAGCGAATCCGAGAACCAGATCACCTTCACCGACAAGGCCGAGGAAAAGATCTACAAGACCGGCATCGTAGAAGACCCGGAACGTACCGAACGGCTGTATCGGGCAGGTGCGACCTTCTCCGGAGAGATCATTGAGCAGCCCAATGCGGTGCTGAGCTTTCTGGTATCCTGGGTGCTGCCCATCGTGCTGTTCTATTTTATAGGACAATTCCTCACCCGGAAGATGATGGACAAGGCAGGCGGCGGCTCCGGTTCCATGATGTTCAATATGGGGAAATCCAATGCCCGTGTGTACGTGAAATCTTCCGGCGGTATCAAATTTTCTGACGTAGCCGGAGAAGACGAAGCTAAGGAAAACCTGACCGAGATCGTGGATTATCTGCACGACCCCAAGAAATACAGCGAGATCGGTGCATCCATGCCCAAGGGGATCTTGCTGGTTGGCCCTCCCGGTACCGGTAAGACCATGCTGGCCAAAGCCGTAGCCGGAGAAGCAAACGTGTCCTTCTTCTCCATGAGCGGTTCTGAGTTTGTGGAAATGTTCGTGGGTATGGGTGCATCCAAGGTGCGGGATCTGTTCAAGCAGGCCAAAGAAAAAGCACCCTGTATCGTGTTCATCGACGAGATCGACGCCATTGGCGGCAAGCGTTCGTCCGGTGGCATCTCCGGCGGCCATGACGAACGGGAGCAGACTCTGAACCAGCTGCTGACCGAAATGGACGGCTTCGAAGGCAACACCGGCGTGATCATCTTAGCGGCAACCAACCGTCCGGAGACCCTGGACCCGGCATTGACCAGACCCGGTCGATTCGACAGACGGGTGCCGGTGGAGCTGCCGGATCTGCAGGGCAGAGAAGAGATCCTGCGGGTTCACGCCAAAAAGATCAAGACCGAACCCGGCATCGACTACACCCGCATTGCCCGTATGGCCTCCGGTGCCTCCGGTGCGGAGCTTGCCAATATTGTCAACGAAGCGGCACTTCGGGCTGTCCGCAGTGGACGAAACCGGGCATCCCAGGCAGACTTGGAGGAAAGCATCGAGGTGGTCATCGCCGGATACCAGAAGAAAAACGCCATCCTCACCGACCGGGAGAAAATGGTGGTGGCCTATCACGAGATCGGGCACGCACTGGTGGCAGCCAAGCAGACAAATTCCGCACCGGTGCAGAAGATCACCATCGTTCCCCGTACCTCCGGCGCACTGGGCTACACCATGCAGGTGGAGGAAGGCAACCATTATCTCATGACCAAGGACGAGATCGAGAACAAGATCTGTACCTATACCGGTGGCAGAGCAGCCGAAGAGATCGCCGTGGGCAGCATCACCACCGGTGCGTCCAACGATATCGAGCAGGCTACCAAGCTGGCCCGTGCCATGATCACCCGATACGGTATGAGCGACGACTTCGATATGGTGGCCATGGAGACCGTGACCAACCAATACCTGGGTGGCGACAGCTCTCTGTCCTGCTCCCTGGAGACCCAGACCGAGATCGACCGGCAGGTGGTGGCACTGGTGAAAAAGCAGCATGAGAAGGCCGCACAGATCCTGATGGACAATCGGCCGGCGCTGGATCGACTGGCGCAGTATCTGTACGAGCACGAGACCATCACCGGCGAAGAATTCATGCACATCCTGCAAGAGGCGTAAACACATTCGTGAAGGAGGATCCGCTATGCGAAACGTAAAGATCATCACCGATTCCTGCGCCGACCTGGGCGGGGATCTTCTGGAAAAATATGGGATCGATTATGGGGAAATGTCCGTCATCGAGGATGGCTGTGTGTCTCCGGCCCGGCTGACCTGGACAAGAGAAGAAGCGCACCGGCTCTACGACACCATCCGTGGCGGCAAGCGCATCACCACGGCACAGACCACCGCCGAGACCTTTCAGAACATCTTTCGGAAATACCTGGACGAAGGCTATGACCTTGTGTACATCGGCTGCTCCAGCAAGCAGTCCGGTTCGGTACACACGGCACAGGTGGTAGCCGAGAAGCTGCTGCCCGACTACCCGGAGGCAAGGCTCTACTGTATCGATTCCCTGAACGCCAGCCTGGGTGAGGGGATGCTGGCGGTGGAAGCGGCGAAGCTGGCACTGGATGGAAAGGACGCCGAAGCGATCCACGACCACATCCTGACGGTACGGAAAAATGTCCAGCAGTTTGCCACGGTACATACGCTGGAGCACCTGCGCAAGGCCGGACGGGTCTCCGCTTCCTCTGCCTTTTTTGGCAACCTGATGGGAGTCAAGCCCATCCTGATCTCCGACATAAACGGCACCCAGACCCCCATCAAAAAGGTCAGAGGAAGACAAAATTCCATAAACGAGATCGTAACGCAGCTAAAAGACAATATCATCGATCCGGAAGCGCAGACCATCTATGTGGGCCATTCCGACTGCGATATGGCAGAGGTGGACGCATTGGTGGCATTGGTGAAGAAAGAGATCCCCTGTGGCGATATCTACGTGGGCATGATCGGACCCATCATCGGTGCTTCTGTGGGACCGGACACCCTGGCCGTATGGGCATTTGGCAAGCCGGTGACCTATCAGGTGGAGGTGTGATATGCAGACGCAAACCATGGACGGCGCCCATTTTACCCGGATGCTGCAGAGCGGTCTGCTCCACTTAGAGCGGCACAAGCAGGAGATCGATGCCCTGAACGTGTTCCCGATCCCCGATGGCGATACCGGTGAAAATATGTACCTGACCTTCTCCGGTGGTGTCCGATCCGGCGCAGCGGGCACCCTTGGGGAAGTGGCCGGCAAAATGGCAGACGGGATGCTGCTCAGTGCCCGAGGAAACTCCGGCGTGATCCTGTCCCAGATCGCAGCCGGTGTGGCAGAGGGACTGCATAACGCCGACACCGCCGCACCGGATACACTGCGGACTGCACTGCGTCGTGGTGTGGAGCAAGCCTACAAAGCCGTCATGGAACCCACCGAAGGAACCATGCTGACGGTGTATCGCTGTGCTGTAGAAGCGGTGGAGAACCAGGTCTGTGCCACCACGGAGGACGTGCTGCGTACCATGCTGGATGCGGCCCGTGAGACTCTGTCCCATACGCCGGAGATGCTGCCGGTGCTGGCCAAGGCCGGTGTGGTGGATTCCGGCGGCGCAGGACTGGTGGCGATTTTGGAAGGGATGCTGGCAGAAGACGACGCCACCTTTGCCACGGCCACTGTGGGTACGTCTCCGGTGCAGGATCTGGATCGATTTGGCGCCGACAGCGTGTTGACATACGGCTACTGTACGGAGCTGCTTCTGCGGCTGCAGAACTGCAAGACGGATATCCAAAACTTTGACACCGATCGGCTGACCGGACCACTACAGCAGATCGGCGACAGCATGGTGATCTGGCGCAAGGACAGCCTGCTCAAGCTGCACATCCACACCAAGACTCCCGACAAGGTGCTGGCGCTGTGTCAGCAGTACGGCGAATTTTTGCAGGTCAAGATCGAAAATATGTCCCTGCAGCACAGCAATACCATGCAGACCGGCGATCCGCTGCCCGGGAACACGCCAAAGAAAAAAGACCACACACCATATGGCGTGGTGGCAGTGGCCAGTGGCGATGGGATCCGGCAGCTCTTTCTGGATCGAGGGGCAGACGTGCTGGTGGAAGGCGGACAGACGAACAATCCATCCACCGAGGATTTTCTGGAAGCCTTTGACAGCGTCAATGCGGACACCATCTTTGTGCTGCCCAACAACGGCAACATCCTGCTGACCGCCATGCAAGCGGCCACCATGTATCCCAAAGCAGACGTGCGTGTCATCGAAACACGAACACTGGGGGAAGGTGTAGCGGCACTGTCCATGCTTTCCTACGACACCGGAGACACCGATGCCATCGTGCAGGAGCTGACCGAAGCCACGGAAGGGGTCGTGACGGCTGCCGTGTCCCAAAGTGTCCGGGAAACGGCCGAGGTACATACCGGCGAATATCTGGGCTTTGTGGGCAAAAAGATCCTGGCAGCAGACCCGGATCGACTGCATACGGCCCGCAACCTGGCAGATGCCCTTTCCGATACCGGGGACGTGTGGCTGCTGCTTGTGGGCAAAGGTGTGCCGGAAGACGAAGCGGCTGCACTGGAAATGTACATAACCAAAACCTATCCGGCCAAGGAAGTGTACCGCATGGACGGCGGACAGGAGATCTACGATTATATGATGATATTAGAATGATTTTGCAATGGGAGTGACACGATGCAACTGATGCGCACGCTGTTGGCTGCCCTGTGCGGCTACCTGGCTGGCAGCTGGAATCCGGCGATCACCTTTTCAAAAGCCATTTACCACAAGGATATCCGCACCTGTGGCAGTGGCAACGCAGGCTTTACCAACTTCAAGCGCACCTTCGGGAACCGGTATGCCTGGTGGGTCATGGCGCTGGATCTGACCAAGGGTGCGGTCGTCATGTTGCTCTGTGGTGCGCTGCTGGAAGGCCGTGGCGTTCTCTGGGCAAGAGCGGTCGCCTACACGGGACTGTTCGTGCTGCTGGGTCACGCATTTCCGGTGTGGTACGGCTTTCGTGGCGGCAAGGGTTTTCTGGTGACTCTGTCCCTGCTTTGGGTGATGGACTGGCGAGTGGGACTTGCCGCTACGCTTGTCATGATCCTGCTGCTGCTCACCACGAAATATATGTCCCTGTCCACGGTGGTGGCGCTGCTCATCAGTCCCTTGCTGCTGTGGCTCACCGGTACCGATGGCGTTTCCGTGGGGCTCGTGACGGTCATGGTGGTCTTTGTGGCACTGCGGCATAAAGAGAATTTCCAAAGACTGCGGCAGGGCACGGAATCCAGATTCACGTTTGATAAATAAAATATCCATGCACAGAAAAAACAGGTGTATTCCCATGGGAACAAGCACCTGTTTTCGCTTTTGCGTATCGTTGTCTTACAGCGGCATAGCAGCAAGGATCGCTTCCGCAATGGCAGCCATACCCTTGTCCGAGGGATGCCCTGCCACACCAGCGTGCTCGAACAGACCAATGGCCTGATAGTCCGTAGAGTGCAGGTGTTCCAGGCTCACATAGGTCACACCCGGCATTTTCCCGGCGTCCCGGATGTAGGCCTCTTTTTTGTCGTCCTGCCAGAAGGCACCAACGGCATAGATCTGCAGTGCGTTCGGCTCTCGACCTTCCTGGAGATACCGGATCAGCTTGGGGTAAGCATCCCCAAAGGCGTCGATCTTTTCACCCGGTGTGTTTTCGCAAATCCGCAGCACGATCACGTCCGGCTGCCAGTCCCGAAAATCCCGGAAGAAGGATAGATCAAAGTTGTCCGGATCCCGTTCGAAATCGGCGATGTTGGCGACCTTATATGCCACCGGTTCGCCGGTCTTTTCCTCGATGCGCCGGTTCAGCACGTGGACGTAGTCCTTTTCCAAGGCGGAGGCCGCCATGCCCCATTCCCAGTGCCAGCCAATGTCGTGGGCAATGCCGTGCAGCGTAATGCTGTTGCCTAAATATACGATTTTCATACAGTTGAAGCTCCTTTCGCTTCCAATATGCTGCCACCAGTATAGCACATTTTTTTGCCTTCGTCAATGGAAATATGGCAAATGGTGCATGATTTTTGACAAAGTATCTTGCAAAATCATGGTAGATATGGTACAATACAGAAAAACGACACAGCATGGATGTGTCAGAAGTACGAGGATATACATATGCAGATTTTTGAATCGGGCAAATTCTTCACCGGCTGTAACTATTGGGCATCTCACGCCGGGACCAATATGTGGTCGGATTGGCGTGCCGATGTGGTGGAAGCCGATTTCGCCAGACTGGAAAAAGCCAAGGTACACGTGCTGCGTGTCTTTCCGCTGTGGAGCGATTTCCAGCCCCTGCGGATGCACAAAGGCGGCGGCAACTCCGAAAGAGAGCTGCGGCTCCGGGAAGATCCACTGCCCCACACCGAAGCTGGGCAGGCCGGCGTGGATGAAGTGATGGCAGAGCGCTTCGGCGTGTTCTGTGACCTGGCAGAAAAGTACCATATCCAGCTGATCGTGGGGCTGGTCACCGGCTGGATGAGCGGACGGATGCATATGCCGGAAGCCTTCTCCGGCAAGAATCTGCTGGCCGATCCGCTGGTCATTCGCTGGCAGGTGCGCTTTGTCCGGTACATGGTGAAGACCTTCCGGGATAAGCCTGCCATTGCCGCATGGGATCTGGGCAACGAATGCAACTGTATGGGTGGCATAGACAAAAACGGTGCTTACCTGTGGGCCACTGTGATCACCGACACCATCAAGCTGGAAGACCCCAAGCGGCCGGTGGTATCCGGTATGCATGGGCTGAACCCCAACAGCAGCTGGACGGCGCAGGACCAGGGCGAAATTCTCGATATCCTCTGCACCCATCCGTATCCTTTGTTCACGCCCCACTGCGACACCGATCCCCTGAACCAGATGAAATCCATCCTGCACTCCACCGCAGAATCGGTGCTGTACGCTTCTCTGGGTGGCAAGCCCTGCTTTGTGGAAGAGATCGGTACCCTGGGTCCCATGATCGCCGACGAGGACATTGCTGCCGACTACATCCACACGGCGCTGTATTCTGCCTGGGCCCATAACCTTCGTGGGTTCGTGTGGTGGTGCGCCAACGAGCAGTCCGAGCTGACCCACACGCCGTACGACTGGGACTCCGTGGAAAGAGAGCTGGGTCTGTTCCGGCTGGATGGTTCACCCAAGCCTGTGGGCGATGCCATGACCGGTTTCATGACCATGCTGGAAGAACTGTCTGCCAATGGTCTGGATACGCTGCCACCCATGCTGACCGATGGCGTATGCGTGCTGACCTCCGGACAGGATCACTGGGCTGCCGCCTATGGGACCTTCCTTTTGGCAAAGCAGGCCGGTGTGGACATCACCTTTGCCTGGTGCCACGATGCGATCCCCACGGCTCCTGTGTACTTCCTGCCGTCCATCACCACCAACGCTGCCATCGAAGGCCAT
>CAZLED010000050.1:0-17531 GCA_964558485.1 uncultured Ruminococcus sp.
GGGATCCTGATCGCCATCCTGACCATGCTTGCCTATATCGAATACACCTGGCTCATGCTGCCCTCCGGCGTGATCAGCATTTGTCTGCACATCGCCACCATGGCAGCCCATCCGGCCCAGATCACCTACCTGATCTTCTCGCTCTACTCCCTCGTCTGCGTGACCAAGCAGTTCTTCCGGGTACGCAAGCTCTACCGAGAACAGTGTTCTCAAGAACAACGTTCTCCGGAACAGTGTTCTCCGGAACAACGATCCCAGGAATGATCAATATCCACTATACTACAGGAGGTTAGACCATGTCAAAACAAAATCGATTTTACCGTTTGTGCCTTGCCCTGCTGTGCAGTTATACCGCACTGTACGGTTGTACAGTCAATGAGACAGACACACCGGCAAGCGATACCTCGATGATCGATACGCTGCCCGCCGAGTCTTTGACCGAGTCTTTGACTCACGAAACGCTGCCCCTGGTAGAGGAAACCGAACCGGTAGTCATAGCGCCTGAGCAAATTGCACCAGAGGTCGTTGCACCGGAAATCGTGGAATCAGAGCAAGCTGCTCAGGAGCAAAATGCTCAGGAGCAATCTGCTCCATCGGCCAATGATCCTGCGTCCCGGTACATGACGGAAAACCGCTATGGCTTCCCTGCGGATTTTGTCTATCCGCTGACCGATGGCTCCACGTCTACCACCAATCTGGACATCGCCGTCCGCCGTGCCGTTTTGGGTGGCGAGCGCACCACAGCCCACACCAAGACCTACCGCTCTCTGGAACGATTGGCGTCTGGCGAGGTGGAGCTGATCTTTTCGACGCCTTTGTCCCAGGAACAACAGGAAATGTTGGCAAGCAAGGATTTTGCCTATACCGCAGAGCCGGTTGCCGGAGAAGGCTTTGTGTTCGTGATGAACAAGGACAATCCGGTGACATCTCTGACCGTAGACCAGCTTCGGGGGATCTACAGCGGCCAGATCACCAATTGGCGTGAAGTGGGCGGCAAGGATGCACCCATCGTGGCCTACCAGCGCAACAACGACTCCGGCAGCCAGAACTATATGCGCTCCTTCATGGGAGACACGCCGCTGATGGAGCCGTTGACCGATGTAACGCCGTCTTCCATGAGTGGGATACTGGACGTGATCGCCAACTACGACAACGGTCGGTACGCCATAGGCTATTCTGTATATGCCTACTCCGATGGAATGTACGAGGATCAGGCCGGGTTCCACTATGTCCAAATCGATGGCGTAGAACCGTCGCTGGAAACCTTGATCGACGGCACCTATCCGCTTTTGGGGTACAACTACGCCATTTTCTCCGCCAGTGAACCGACCGATTCTCCCGTGCGTACCGTAGTGCAGTGGATGCAGTCGGATGCAGGACAGCAGGTGATCTTAGATGCCGGATACATTCCCTATCGTGCGGTGGACGGTCTGACCCTGCCTGATCCCACCATAGCGCCGCTGTATCAGGCTACCGGTACCGGAGAGCCCCAACCGGACACCGCCGCCGACTACGACTATATCGTCCGTGGGGAGCCGACCTTGACCGATGCTACCCTAAACGCTGCGGTGGATGCCTTTGTGGCAGAAGCGACCGCTGCGATGGAGCGTATCCCCGAAGCCGAGATCTGTGCCTTCTTGGACGGTCGTGCGGATTATGGATATACCTACAAGCTGGTCACCGAGAAGACCCTGACCAATGGGTACTTATCCGTGGTGGTCGGCTGGCAATACGAATTCGCAGTGCAGGACAGTCCCGTATGCTACTACGATGCCCGCACCGCTGTGTTCGATGTCTACACCGGTGAAAAGCTGTCCTTCTCCGATCTGTTCTTTGCGGGTGCAGATTTTGTTCCGGCGCTGAACCAGTCCATTGCGGACTTTGCACTGACACCCTATTCCACCTTTGGCGCCACCTACGAGCTGCTGCGACCCTTTAACGGCCTGCGTGCGGACACCTTCGCCTACACCGCCGACAGCATCCTTTTTTCTCCCGGTGACGTGTTTGCCGATGGCGTGGTGTGTCCCCTGACTTCCCTGCGAGACGTGATGGTCACCGGCGTTCCCCGAGATATGACCGATTATGTGGATCCTGCCCAGCCGGTGTACATGACCATTCGCACCGGGAAAACCGGTCGGGTGGCCGCAGAAAAGGATGGGGTCAGCATCTGGTACTTAGATCCACTGGAAGCAGATGCCGCACCGGAGGCCTGCAAAAAGGTCAATGCGTATATCGATGACACCTTTGAAAGGTACCTGACAACGGAAAAGCTGCTGGAGAACGCAGGGAGCCGGGGTATTGCAGCAGAGGACGTATTTATCGGTCCCTTCCCGGATATCCGTGTGAATGTGATGGGACAACGGTACATCTGTGTGTCCGGTCCCAATCTGGCATTGGCAACAGGCGCAGACGGCACGAATACGGAATTCTACGTCCTGCAGGAAGAACTGGAAGTCTATTATTTCCGTGCCTACTTCCATCCCCAGACCGGCGAACCGCTGACCCTGTCTGACCTGTTTTCCGACGGCTGGGAAAAGGAGGCCGTGTATACCGGGATCGATGCGACAGAGGACGAGCCGGTTTTTGCACCGTGGTCAAGCCTTGCCCAAACGGACTGTACCATTTTGCAGATCAGCCACTACCAATCGGCACCCTTTTCCGAGGGCACGCTGGCCGACCTGGACACACCGGTCACAGTTTTGGTGCAGCTCACCGACGGCACCTACCGAAAGCTGCAAGTTCCACGAGAGTACATTCCACACATCGGATAAATATTTTGTTCAAAATCCCCATTTGCACGTGGGGATTTTTTGTGGTATAATATAATAGACAGAAGTATGTGAACACAGATCCTGTACAGGAAGAACAATGGAGGTGCATGATATGCAAATGGAACGGAATACCAAGCAGACATTTCGCAAAGGAGACATCGTACTATACGGAGAAAACGGACTCTACCGGATCGATGAGATCAGCAGCCAATCCTTCTGTGGGGAAACGAGAGAATACTATGTGCTGCGTTCTCTGTACTGCACCGGAGAGACCGTATTTGTGCCCACCGACAACGCTGCCCTGACCGGCAAAATGTACCCGGCGCTGACCCGTGGCGAGATCGATGCGCTGCTGGGTGCCATGCCGGAGACCGAACCGGACTGGATCGAATCGGATGCAGAACGGAAAGATCGGTTCGATGCGATCCTGTCCTCCGGCGATCGTGGGGCTCTGCTCGGCATGATCCGCACCCTGCACACCCACAAGGAAAAACAGGAAAAGCGTGGCAAGAAGCTGCACATCGCCGACGAACGCTGCTATCGGGAAGGGGAAAAACGGATCAACGAGGAGTTCGCCCACGGCCTGCAGATCGACCCGACCCAGGTAGGCGAATACATCCGGTGCAAGCTGGGCGAAAATGCGTGAAAGCCGACACGGGGCTGTCGCACGAAGGAAGAAATTCCCAAAATGCAACAGCCTCATTTTTATGTCATAGTGTTATTCTCTTCTTTTTCTCCTTTAGCGAGGAGCGCATTACGCAGTACTGCTAAAGAAGCGATGTCCTGGGTATTTCGACCTCTGCGGAGGTCGATGAGGGACGCTGTCCCCTCAACCCCAAACTTTTACACTTGCGACAGGTCCTTTTTCTATATCAGGAAGAAAATCTGCACCTATGTATCTTGGATTCCTATTACGCCACCCCCTTGACGACAGCGGAAAAATGCGGTATAATAAAGCCACGAAGAAAAAATGGATGGAGTGCGGTGCGATGCGGGAACAACTGCGAAAAGAGATCGTCAAGCGGACAGGCAAATACGTGCATTCGGCAGCGGCTGCGGCGGCCTATGAGGAAGAGTCTGCAAAGATCACCAAATCCTACGACCAGATGCTTGCAGAGGGCAAATCGGAGCTGGAAGCGTACCGGGCCATGCTGGACGACATCGAAGCCATGAAGATCATCCTGGAGTCGATCCCCACGTCGGAAGAGGAAGCAGAACGAGAGCGGCAAAGAAAACGGGAGAAAAAAGAAAAAAAGAGCTTTCGCAAGATGGTGGGCTCCATGCAGGCCGTCCTGTGGCTGCTGACCATCATCTGGTACTTCCTCTATAGCTTTGGCTCCGGCAACTGGCATTTGTCCTGGCTCACCTTCTTGGGTTCTGCCGCCGGATCGGTGTTATTGGACATTATCGTCAAGCACAACGAGGGCATACCTTGGCGAAAATGCGGCGGCTGGCACGGGGTATTCTGGATCGGTCTGGTCATGCTGTATTTCGTTGGCAGCTTTCTCTGGGGCAACTGGGCAACGTCTTGGCTATTGTTCCCGGCCGGGGCGATCGTGGAAGTGCTCTGGGAAATGTGGAAGAAAAAATAACACTAACATACAGAAAGCGAGGTCTCTTGTCTATGTCTATCGAAACAGCAAAACAGTTCCCCCGTACCAATGTAGGCGGCGTGTCTCTGCCCCGTATGCTCATGGGTACCAACTGGCTTCTGGGTTGGAGCCACACCAGTGCCGCCGCTGACAACGCCATCAAGGAAAAATACGCCACCCCGGCGGACTTCTACCCCGTTCTGGAGGCATATCTGTCCTATGGCATCGATGCCATCATGGCTCCCGCCAGCACCAATCCCATCATGGTGGACGCCATCCGCTATGCCGAGGACAAGTCCGGGAAGAAGATCACCATCATCGATACCCCCGCTATGAACGTGGACGACAGTGCCGAGGGTCGTGCCGAAGCCCGTGAGGTCATTCGCCATAGCAAGGAGATCGGCGCCACCTTCTGCCTGATCCACCACACCAGCGTAGAGCAGCTGGTGAACAAAAACAAGCAGATCATCGACCGGCTGCCGGACTACCTGTACATGATCCGGGAAGAAGGAATGCTACCGGGTCTGTCTGCCCATATGCCCGAGGTGGTGCAGTACGCCGACAAGAACGAATACGACGTGGAGACCTACATCCAGCTCTTCAACTGCATGGGCTTTTTGATGCAGGTCGAGGTGGAAAGCGTGGCTCGGATCATCTGGGAAGCACACCATCCGGTCATGACCATCAAGCCCTTCGCCGCAGGACGCTGCACACCCTTCGTGGGTCTGAACTTCAACTGGAACGTGATCCGGGACTGCGACATGATCACGGTGGGTGCCAACTCGGCCGCTGAGGTCCACGAGGATGTGGAGATCTCCTTTGCCGCCCTGGAACGCCGCTTCGCCAACTTAGAAGGACGCAGCTCCCCCTTCCGACAGGCCGTGCTGGGACATAAGTAATATTACAACATGGGAAAGACATCTCTCACCCGAGGGGTGTCTTGCTTTTTGCAAAAAAATTTCAACTTTTTTCGAAACTCCTATTGACAAGCGCCTCCGTCTGTGTTATAATATAGTCACAACAAAGACTCAGTCTCAATAGAGATAAGGTATCACCAATGAAACGAAACACGATCCAGAAGACCATCATCCTGGACACCCTGCGGGAGCTGAACTGCCATGCATCGGCTGGGATGGTGTACGATGCGATCCGGGAACAATATCCCACCATCAGCCGCGGGACCGTGTTCCGTGTCCTGAGCGAAGCGGCGGCGGAAGGCACCCTGCTCCGGCTCCATTTGGCAGAAGCAGAGGACCGGTTCGACATCACCACACGTCCCCATTATCACATCACCTGCCGGAAATGCGGCTTTGTCCGGGACATCGAAGTCACCGACAACCTGAAGCTTTCCGACATCGTCACGGATACCGGCGGCTTCACCGTGGAAGAATACCACCTGGAGCTCATGGGGATCTGCCCGGATTGCCAGAAGCTTGATCAACAAGCACCGTCCAAAGAAGCGTAAACCATCAACAATCTATAAAAATAACTACCATTTCAAAGGAGAAAAGAGATATGAAAAAGTGGAGATGCACTGTATGTGGCGAAATCGTAGAGAGCGAAACCGCACCGGAAAAATGTCCTCTGTGCAAGGCACCTGCTGAGAAGTTCGTAGAAGTCGTAGAAGACGACAAGCTGACCTGGGCTGCCGAACACGAAGTAGGCGTAGGCCATGCAGAAGGCGTACCCCAGGAAGTGATCGACGGTCTGCGTGCCAACTTCAACGGCGAATGCACCGAAGTCGGTATGTACCTGGCTATGGCAAGAGTGGCTCATCGTGAAGGCTACCCCGAGATCGGCCTGTACTGGGAAAAGGCTGCCTTCGAAGAAGCTGAACACGCTGCCAAGTTCGCAGAGCTGCTGGGCGAAGTGATCACCACCTCCACCGAAGAAAACCTGAAGCTCCGTGTGGCTGCGGAAAACGGCGCTACCGCTGGCAAGTTCGACCTGGCCAAGCTGGCAAAGCAGCACAACCTGGACGCCATCCACGACACCGTTCACGAAATGGCAAAGGACGAAGCCCGTCACGGCAGAGCTTTCGCCGGCCTGCTGGAAAGATACTTCGGCAACAAGTAATTCGCATACAAATAAAATCCCCGATACCCAATTTGGATACCGGGGGTTTTCTTATGTTGCAATGATGAAAGGCTGTCGCACTAAGGAAGAAATTTCGGAAATGCAACAGCCTCATTTTATATCATAGTGTTATTCTCTTCTTTTTCTCCTTTAGCGAGGAGCGCATTACGCAGTACTGCTAAAGAAGCGATGTCCTGGGTATTTCGACCTCTGCGGAGGTCGATGAGGGACTCTGTCCCCTCAACCCCAAACTTTTACACTTGCGACAGGTCCTTCCATTATCCCTTGTACTCCGTCAGCAGTACCTTTTCCCATGCACTTGCACCGTCCCGGAGATAGTAGGTCTCCACGGACCAGGGCGTGATGGTGTCGGTCAGGGCTACCGGCAGCAGGTCACCGCTTACCGTCACCTTGGCTTCCTTGCCGTCCGTTTCGTACAACCGCACCACCAGACCTGTGCCGTCTTCGCTTCTCTTGATGGCAGACAGCAGGATGTTGTCGCAGTCGATGTGCATACCGGCGTACGGCGCATCGCTGTACTTCCCGGTGTGCCAGGTCTCGATGATGTTGGTGGTGGGCTTGTTGAGCTGCTTGGCGGTCTTGGTCACGTCATGCCAGCTCTCGCCCACCGGCATCAGGATGTAGGAGAAGTCGATCCGTCCCTGGTCGGTGAATTCGCTTTCTTCCGAACGAGGGCCGCCGTGGTCGCCGAAAATGGGACTGCGCAACACCGTCTGGTAGATCGTGCCGTCCTTGACGCTGGAGCTGTAGGTGTTGTTGTTCACCACGGCATAGCCACCGTTTTCGCCCTTTACGGCAGTCCACATGAGACCGGGCTCCTCTTCTCCATCGGCAGGACGAGGCATCACGCCATAGGGGATCTCGTAGTACGCCGTGGGATCCTCCACTGCCATCGGCCATGCCAGCTTCAGCATCTTGTACTTTTCATGCCAGTCGGCATAGGCACGGACCGCCAGCTTGTCCGATCCGGCTACCAGCGAGAAATACTGGGTCAGGGTGGAGTCGTTGTACCGGCTGACCACCTTCACGGTAGCCCGCACGGGACCATTTTCCACAACGGTCACCTTGGCATCGGAGAACCGTGCCATTTCGTCGGTGAAGAAGGTCTTGGCGTGGCTCCAGGTGTCGTGGTAATATTCGTCGATGACGGTGGGCACTGCGGCACGGCCGGTGATGATCTCCTTTTCCGTGCGCTTGTCCACGAAGGAAGTGATGTAGCCACTGTACAGCTCGAACCGGATCCGGTAGAATTCGTTTTCCAGAATGGTACCGCCGTGTTCGTTGGCCGTCATATTGCCCGTCCACGGTGTAGCAGACACGGAGCCTGCCAGGGTCTCTTCGCCGTCCCGGAGGTAATACACGGCGTATCCCAGTGCCGGTACGTGCGCCATAAACAGAGTGTCGTCACGCCAGAAGCATTCCTTGACGGTGGAGTACACCAGCTGAGACGGGACCTGGTTGCCGTTGGCATCGAACACCTGCCGGTACTGCTTGTTGACCCGCACCAGCTCGTCCACGTCAAAGCTATGGGGATTGAAGACCACCACGGGCAGGCCCTTGGTCTGGTCGGCAGTATTGATGGTCCAGGAGATGGTCTGCAGGGCATTGTTTTCGGTGACAGCAGCGGTGTTCTTGGCCTGACCCAGCATATAGTCGGCGTCCTCGTACACTTCCTTGATGGCACAGCCGTCCATGGAATCGTGGAAGTGGCTGAAGCAAACGTTCTTCCAGGCTTCTTCCAGTGCGGCATTGACGGGCTTTTTGCCGCAGAGCTTTCCTGCCAGCATATTGTAACGTTCTGCCGCCATCAGGTTCACCTCTGCCCGACGGATGCCGTCCTTGATGGAATGGACAGCGGCAGGGCAACCGGGTGCATGGTGCTGCAGGTCGTCGTGGAGTTCGGGGATGGGATAGCCGGAATTGCGCACGTCCTCGATGAAATCGTGGATATCAGAGTAGGTCATCTCGATTTCCGGGTGATCCTTCTGGTACGCCGTGAGGATCTCCAGGTTCCGGATGGTGGGGCCGCCGCCGTGGTTGCCTACACCATAGAAGAACAGCACGGAATCCAGGTCAGTGTAGGAGCGTTCGTCCAGGAAATGCCGGCGGTTCTCCATATCTTCGATGGAGTTGAAGTTATAGCAATACGGTTCTTCGATGCGGTAGGCGGTGACAGAGGATCCGTCCGGGGAGACCCAGTTGAAGATATCGCTGTCCATGGTTTTTTCGTGCTTCCCGGGACGCATGAAGATGTAGCTGTCCATGCCGCTCTTTTTGAGGATCTGGGGCATCATCCCGTTGTGGCCAAAGCTATCCACGTTGTAGCCCACCTTGGCCGTGACGCCCAGCTTTTCCTGGAAGTACCGCTGGGAATACAGGGACTGCCGGGCAAAGGCTTCCCCGGAGGGCAGGTTGCAATCGGGCTGCACGTGCCAGCCGCCCACAACGATGAACCGACCTTCCTTGACTCTTTCCTTGACTTCCTCGAACATTTCGGGAGCAAACTCCTCCACCCACTGGTACACAGACGCAGACGAGCACACGAACCGGAAATCCGGGAATTCGTTCATGCGATCCAGTGCCGAGCGGATGGTAGCCTTGGCTTCTGCACTGCCCTCCTGCCACCGCCACTGCCATACCGGATCCAGGTGTGCGTTCCCCACCAGGTAATACTTCTTTTTATTTTTCATTTTTTCGTTCCTTTCCATCGCATTTGCGCTTTTGATAAATGTACCATATTTTCCCGCATCTGTCAAGAGGTTTTCGGCATTTTCCTTGTTCTTGTTTTTCACCAAATGTGGTAGCAGCGTACCACCTCATCGCACCCATGCGGCACCTCATCACACCCGTAGGGAACGGTCTTGACCGTTCCTGCGGCAGCTCACCAATGCAGTAGTACCCGTGTGGTGCTGAACTGGATCATGGCTACCCTGTGTATCTGACTTCTGACATCTGACATCTGACTTTTCCCATCTCCCATCCCCTATCCCCAAAACGCCAAAAGACCGCACCCTATGACAGGCACGGTCTATGATTCTCAAATATGCTTATCTCTTCTTGGTCACAGCGTAACCGGCGGCAGATACGATGGCGGCTACAGCGGCGATCACACCGGCGTCAAAGGTCTGCGGTGCAGCAGCTACAGCGACTTCGGCAGCGGCGTCCACCACTTCGGCTTCGGTCTCCGGTGCTTCGGTCTCTACAACAGGAGCGGCACCCAGGGTCAGTGTACCGAAATATTCGGTGCTCTGGTACGGAGGCGTATCGCCGTTGGCGGTGTCCACGTTCCAACGATAGGCTTCTACGAAATCGGAGGCAGAGTTGCCTTCGTTGTACATGAATTCCAGACCGATCTGCAGGCCTTCTACCGGCTTGGCTGCCATCCACATAATGCAGCCTTCCAGCAGATACTTGTCGCCACCCAGGGCATTGACAGAGCATTCTACGTCAGACTGGTGGTTGGTACCGGCGTTGTCGGGCAGCTTCCCATCGGCCACCTTGAAACGGGTCTGGCTATCGTCGTCGCCGTAAGCGGAAGCACGGTCCATCAGCTCATCGATGTACACTTCCACGATGTCGTTTTCCACATTGATATCGGTGTCATATACTTCGGCTAAGAAGTACAGGTGGTATTCGTCCCACAGCATCTTGATCTTCAGGGTAGAATCGGTGTCGGTGGAGCCGTCAAAGGGCTTGTCCACGGCAGTCCATTCGGCATATTCCCAAACGGCGTCTACTTCCCCATCCATATCGGGCGTGCCATAGGGAGCGGTGTAGGTACGGTCAAAAGCGGCACCGGCAGACAGCGCCATGGCACCGGTCATCAGGGTCGCAAGCAGCAAAGCAAGAGTCTTCTTCATATCATTTCCTCCGACAAATGTAGATAAGTTTCACAGTGCATCCCACAGACACACCATGGATTACCGTCATTATACCATACTCTCCAGCGAATGTCAATACACAAATGCCAAAAATTGTGGCTATTTTCGGAATTTTTTGGCTATTTCTACACTTGTCGTTTTTGCAGCATATACGCCCGCAGCCCTCGTTTGGGCAGCCGCAGCGTACCCTTTTCGCATGAGAAGGTCTTGTCGGTCAGCAGATCCACATAGGTGCCATCGGTCGGCATATGCACCACGGCGTCGGCATCGGTGGCATTGTAGACCCCCACAAAGGCCGCATTGACGTAGGTGTAGACCCGGTCCCATTCGCTATACAGGAAGATACCGCTCTCCTGCAGCAGTGTCCGCAGCAGTGCACCGGGAATATGGTAGGTGGCCGCATAGATGGAACGATAGCCGTGCATCACCACGCCAGCTACCCCTGCTGTGCCATTCTCGAACCGGGCGTATACAGTGGCATCCGGATCGGTGATGGTGAAGTAGGGTGCCGCCGTTTCGATCCCAGTTTGTCCGTTCCATACCAGCCGACCGGGACTGCGCTCTGCCTGTGTCACCTGGATCCCGGTCATGGCAGCGATACGGTCCACGTCGTTTTCCCCATGGGTGGCATAGTCCGGTGCATACAGCCACAGGATGCTCTTGCCCTCTCGTTGGCACTTTTCCTCGATACAGCGCCGGGTCTCCGGTGTCATACAGTAGGCGTCCACAAATATGTAGAAGCGGTACCGGTCGTGGTCGATGGCTGGCAGGTCGCCGATGCTGTAGAGATCATAGGGTGCGCCCATGTCCGCCAGGGTTTGCCGGATCCCACCCAGGCACACCGATGCAATAGGCGCCGTTTTGCGCACGTGGTACATGGAGCTGCCGCCTTCGCAGAACACCGCCACCTGTGCCACGCTATGCCGCTCCATCGACTGTGCTTTGTCGATCTCGATCATATGGTGGATGGCGGCCATCATGCCCGGTGAACGGAACCAGCCGTCAAACATATCGAACCACCACAGCGCCGCACCATGGGCTTCACACAGCAAAAAATCCCGGTACAACAGATTGATGGATTCCTGTTCGGTCTGACAGCCGGAGTCCCAGCCGGGGATCTTGGGGAATGCCATATTGCCGCTTGTGTCCTCCACCGGCTCCTGTACCTCTGCCGGTGCGGTGTGGGTACGGTGGTCGAACTCCAAAAAGTACAGCTTATTTTGCCGATCCAGGGTCTTTTGGGTCACCATGAATGCGGACGGATCGGTCTGCTTTCGGTAGCCGTAGGCCGAGGGTGAGGAGATCATATCGATATCCGGCGAAGCAAAGACCCGTTCGTAGTCCAGATGTCCGGCATTGTGGAGTCGTGGGGTACCCAGCTCAAAGAGGTAACCGAAATACAGCCCCACCAGCTTTTGGTGGTGGATCACGTCCTGCACCGCCGCTGCACAGTGGAGCACCAGATCAGAGATGAGTCTGGCGTGAAATTCCCGGAACTGCACGATGTCGCCTTCGTCCTTTTCCAAGAACACGGGACCGGTGCTGTCCAGGCGTGCTTTGGTGGGCAGTGTTGCATGGTCGTCCCGGAGATACCGCCGGAACGCCGCTTCCTTCCAGGGGTGTGGCGCTTCGTAGTCGCAGTCGGAGAACCACTCGGTGGTGTGACCACCCAGCAGGAAATAGCCCCAAATGCGCTGGCCGTATTTCTCCTCACAATGGGTCACCACCGCTTGCAGGTAGGCGGCAGCGTCCTTTTGAAATGTGGTATCTCCGGCGATCTGGGACAGGTGGGTGAAGGAATTGGGGCAGTCTGCACGGGCCGCCATGTACCAGGGTCGGGTATCGATCTGGAACATGGGCGCAAAATAGCCTTCCGGTGCATTTGCCAAAAACATATCCATCTGCCGATCGATGGGCGCAAAATCGTATTGACCGTCCCCGACCCAGCTTTCGCCGAACCGGGAATAGGGCACGCCTAAGGCACAGATGATCCCACTGGACAGCACGGTGAACAAACGCACCCCGGCCTCGTGAAACTCCCGGATGTTCTGTGGATTGGGTCGAAAGGACTTAAAGGACAGCGGCGGATACAGCCTGCCGTCGATATCGATGGACAGCTGCCCGTTTTTACGCACAATGGAAGCTTGCATAATAACACCTCGCAGTGGAAATATCGTATCGTTGTATGGGTACGCCGATACGCTTATTGTACCATGATTATACACAACGCCGGCAGCCCTGTCAAGTGGATCATGGGAAAATTGCATAAAAACCACAGGAGATTTGACAAGGTATGGGGAATGTGGTATAATACATATAGCAAGAGGAGGTGATCGGATGAAAAATATACTTTTTCCGGACGAAGATATCACCGAAAACGATCTATACTATATATGCTTCATGATCGAACGAGTAGCCCGGCAGCTCCACCAGCACAATCGATACGTGGTGAACCGGATCGGGGCAGACGAATGGCGATACCTCATCAGCTGTGCCTGTGTGCTCCACTGCGACAACCCGGACAAGGTCTGCGCCGAATGGATCGATTTCTACCACTTAGAGCCGGGGGACTTTGACATCACCGTGACCGATCCTTGGCTGGAGGTACACGTGCCCTTCCCCACCCAAATGGGACGTGTCTACAAGCGGCTGATCTTGGCCACCATGCAGCCCGGTGAGGATTATGTGGACGGACTGCTCCGGGTGTACAACGATCCCATCTGTGACACCATCGACAACTACAATTGCAGCGCATTCTACGAACCATCCTATGTGATCGCACGGGCATACAACGAAGGCGGCTTCAACTGACCCATATCAAAAAACGTACAAGGCACAAACCCTGTACGTTTTCTTTGTATACGCTTATGCGCCAAAGACCTTGCCTTCCCACTCCTTGACCGCCGGCACGTCCAATAGGTGTACGACAGTTGTGGCGATATCCTTGATGGATACGTCTTCCAGCGCAGTGTCCGGCGTGAACCGGGGGCCGCAGAAGAATACCGGGATGGTCATGTCCTCCGGCAGCTCGGAACCGTGGCTCCGGTCGTGTCCGCCGTGGTCTGCCGTCACGATCAGCGTGTAGCCATCGGGCAGAGACTGGTGCAGCTTTTCGATGCAGTCCCAGGCCTTGGAAACGCTCTTCATGTATTGCTCGCTCATCCAGCCGCAGTCGTGACCGCCGACCTCGTCCGTCTCACCTAGGTAAACGAAGGTGAAGTCCGGTTCTTCCCGACGGATGTAGTCGATGGCGGCAGCGGTGATCTTGGTGTCCGTGTCGGTGTCCTTGTGCTGGTTCAGACACAGATAGGTGTGCAGATGATCCGGCCGGGACAGATCCCGCAGCTCCTCCCAGGTATTGAAGAAGGCACACTTTTTGCCGAACCGATCCAGCTGGTCGAACAGTCCCACGATGGGGCGCACCTGGGGCACATATTGGTTGGACAGAATGCCATGTCTGTCCGGATCCACCGAGTGGAACAGGGACATATGACAGGGCAGCGTCACAGAGGGCATAACGGTACGAGCCGTCAGCGAATAGGACGATTTTTTGCACAGTGCCGCCGGATAGGGATGACCGCACTGCATAGCACCATCGGGTCGCATTCCATCGACCAGGACCAAAACAACTTTTTCCATAGTGTATATCCTTTCATTTTGTGGTTTTTTCCAATTGGTAAAAGGGGCAAGGCTTCAAACTGCGTTTGGGCTTGGGGGTTCAACTGGCGTTGGGCTTGTTACTCCGTGTGGTTTTCCGAAAAGTATCGGAAAGACTGCCTTGTACAGGCAGTACTCAGAGGGTAAGGGGAAGAGGGAAAACTTCTTCGTCAGTTTTTCTTCCCCTTACCCTCCGAGACCTCCCATCCCCATCACGATCGACTCAAAAAGCACAACTTCAGTCGATCGATTCTTTCCCTGGAAGCAGAGCATTGCGCAGTAAATATCGTTCGCCGTGTAAATCCCGTTTTTGATTGAGCTAACCGCATTAGGACATTTGGGCTTGGTTAAAGTTTTCGTTTGGTGCCAGACGGGTGTTTGGATGGATACCAATATAGGATACCAAATCATTTGATGGGTAATGTAGTGTGTTGATACCCATACCGCAATCGAAAAAATATTGACACTGGTACGATTTTGTTTTCCCATACGTCAGCCACTACTCCGAACGTCTTGCGTGAAGCCGAACATATGCCAAAAAATGCACGTTGCACTCACCAGAACTCGTACGCTCTGCACCCCGTAACCCTGCGGCAGCGTAATCAAAAACGGGATTACCAAGGCGAACGAGATTTACTGCCATATGTCTGGCTTCCAGAGAAACCGGCTGTTAGGTGCAAGAAGTGCTTTTCGAGTCGATCGAGTAGGGGATGGGAGTCCCCAGAGGGTAAGGGGGAGAAAAACTGACGAGGAAGTTTTCCCTCTCCCCCTTACCCTTTGGGCGCCGCCTGCGCAAGGCAATCCACCGATATTCATCGGGAAACAAAATAGAGACGCACCCAACGCAGTTGGAGAAAAAACACGTGGGTCCCAAAAAAGGGCAGTCTTTGTTTGCCCTGCCCCTTTTATTCGCTTAAGTCAATGCTGATCCACTCGAGATTTTGAGCCAAAAAGCTAAGATTTATGGTTTTTTGCTCAAAATCAACCTTATCAGCGTTGACTTATTATTCTTCTACAACCGTAATGGTCTTGATCACCATGTCGATCATGGGTCTGTCGTTGTAGTCGGTCTTCACTTCGGCGATCTCGTCTACCACATCCATGCCTTCCGTGACCTTGCCGAATGCGGCGTATTGGCCGTCCAGATACTTGGCGTCGGCGTGGCAAATGAAGAACTGGGACGAAGCAGAATCATAGCTGCGGCTTCTGGCCATGGAGATGACCCCTCTCTCGTGGGACAGATTGTTCTCTACCCCGTTGACCGCAAATTCACCCTTGATGTTTTCGTCTGCTCCACCCATGCCGGTACCCGTGGGGTCGCCGCCCTGGATCATGAAATCCTTGATGACCCGGTGGAAGATCAGGCCGTCATAGAACCCATCCTTCGCCAGCTTTACAAAGTTTGCACACGTGATGGGTGCGATGTCGGGATACAGCTCCAGCTTGATGATCCCACCGTTTTCCATTTCGATCTGTACCATGATTGTCTCTCCGTAGTTTTCTAATATTTCCGCTGTGTCATCCTTGCCGCAGGATAGTGCAACAAGCACCATGCCCAATAGCAGAATGGGCAGCAGGATCTTTGTGATGTGTTTCATTGGATTTTGGTTCCCTTTGTGTCTGTGTGGTCACCTTAATAAGCAAGCGACCCCATGGGATCCCACGGCTTCAGGACGATGGGCGCACCGGTCAGGTCGTGGCCTTCCAGATACTTTTTGTTGACCACGGCCTGGTACACAAACTTGTCGAACCAGGTGTCCGAGGCCATGTAGTACCCGCCGTTGGCGCCGTCTGCACCCCAGCTGTTCTGGATCTTCCAGCGGTTGGGCTTGCCGTTTTCGTCCAGGTTCACACCGGTGATGCACATGGCGTGGTTCATCTGGCTCATGTGGTACCACAGCATTTCTTCCTTGGTCATATCGTAGTCAAAGCCGGTGATCTGGCTTTCGTTGTAGGAGGCGTCGTCCCAGGCCTTGGCTTCCCGGTCGCTGTACTTGCCGCAGTCCGAACCAAACCACACGATCTCCCCATCCTGCAGCTGCTTCACCACCATGGCCTTGAATTCGTCCATGGGCAGGTTGTAGTACAGAATGTCCCGTGCGCCATTTGCCACATTGTTCAGATACTGCACCGTGTAGGTCTTGTAGAAGGGCTTGTCTTCGGTGGGTGCATGGATGATGCTGGTGTAGTGGTCCAGGTAGTCCCCGATCATTTCGTCCCGGAACTGGATGGGCGTCTTGCCTGTCATATTGTGGATGGCACCGTCCTTGTCCTTGTATTCCCAGTCAAAGGTCTCCGGCGGTTCCCCGTAGCAGGCGCACAGGAAGGAGAATACCCGGCACAGGATCTCTTCGTGCAGTGCCGCAGTGTCTTCTCCGGCAGCAGCCAGGGCACGCAGCTTCCCGGTCTGTGCCTTCAGATAGTTGTTGATGTGGCGGTTGAGCTGACCGGTGGCACTGGTCTGTGCGGTCTCCGGATAGGCGTTCTTGGGCACCAGACCATACTTTTCCACGATGTTCACGAACATATCCCACTGACCGCCGTCGTGTACACCGGTGCCTACCAGGTGATCCACCAGCCGGTCGTCATGGGGCAGGTCTGCGGTCTCTTCGATGGCGTTCAGGTAGCTGTTGACTCTCTCGAACTTGTCCCAGAAGGCCAGCCAGGACTGAGACAGCTCAAAGCTTTCCAGGTTCAGCTTCTTGGCTACGATCTCCCGCAGCACATTGGTGGCAGCAAAGAGCCAGCACCGACCGCTGGATTTCTGGTTGGTGGAGGTCATGGTCTTCACGTCCACGGAGAATTGGAATTGCATCTTCCGTGCTTCGGCGGTCACAAAGGTCAGGTCTCCCAGATTGGCCTTGGCAAGCACCGTGGTCATGGCCTGGCGTACCGTGTCGCCGGCATAGTAGGACCGCAGAGACTGCAGCTTGTCCGCTGTGATGGTGGTGTTTTTCGTTTCCATAATGTCGTCTCCTTTATAGGTGTAATGTTTTTTATATTTATTGTTCTCTCTCAAGTGCATTTGCCTTCAGCTTGGCGCACAGTCTGCTGAGCAGGTACGACACCGCCAGGCCACCCAGGATGCACAGCACAAGGACGATCCAGCCGGGTACGCTGTCCGGTGTGTCCCCAAAGGGAAAGATCATGACGGTGGTGGCCAGCACGATGCCCAGAATGCCGTGGGACAATGTGGCTTCCCAACGGGCAAAGGCGGCCTTCACCAGTCGGGGCAGCAGGGCTAAGATCACCAGCGCACCAATGGCCAGGGGAATGCACACCGCCATGTTCAGCTTGGAAATGCCGTCCAGCATCGGTCCGTACAGGCCAAAAAACAACAGCAGTGTGGAAGCAGACAGACCGGGGATCACAAAGGACAGTCCCCAGCAAATGCCGCAGAAGAAATAGGCAAACAGACCCGGTGTCATTTGTGTGGCGGCGGTACCGTTCAGCAGCAGCAGGATCGCCAGCATGACCACAAAGCCAATGCCGCAAGCCAGCCAGTCCTGCTTCCGGTGCCACTTTTGGGTTTC
>CAZLED010000051.1:0-17529 GCA_964558485.1 uncultured Ruminococcus sp.
TGTTCCTCGAAGACGTAGCCGATCAGGTCGTACACCCGGCTGTCCAGTGTGCCCACCGGGTCAATGGCGTCGATGACAAAGGAAGCTCCGTGGTGTGCGACGGTCAAAAGGATTTCCACCGCCAGATGCTCGAAGGACTTGGAGAGGGTGTGTACGCCCAGAGAACGGTCGCAGCGGCAGGTCATGTACTCGAACGGCTGGTTTTTCGTTACGGCATAGTAATATTTGGCAGTGAAGGAATGGTTGTACAGATCGCCGTACAGGTCGCCGCCGGTGTAGTCGCACCAATCGTTGACCAGCTCCGTGGAGGAACAAAGGGACGAATCCCCGGCAACCGCATTGGCGTAGTTGTGTTCCACCGAAGCGTGAGGCAGCAAGCGCTTGGTCTCCTCCGTGGCGAACCGGGCGAATTCACCCATCCACTGCTCCCGGAGATGTTGGAAGTTTCGCCACACAGGATCGTTCCAGTTTTCGACAGGCAGTGTGTCCAGCCCCGTGGCAGCCTTGTATCGTGCCTTGCAGTGGTCGCAGTGGCATACACCCGGCCAGAAGGTCATGTCGTAGAACATCCCACTAAGCAAACTTTCTCCATTGTCATCCACAAAATATTCTGCCATTTCCCGGATCTGCGCCGCTACAAAGGCACGGTAGTCGGGATTGTTGGGACAGCACAGGCCATAGCGGCTGCCATGCTGGTGACCGGAGAGCCCATCGGCCCCACGAAGCCGCCAGTCCGGGTGCCGGTCTTCCTCGTAGGTGTTGTAGATCAGGCTGTAGTAGCCCACCGGGTGCATACCGGCGTCTTTGCATAGCTGGGCAAGGCGGCGCATTTTGCCCGGTTCGCTCTGGAAGGCGCTGTGCATATGCCCGGTTTCGGTTGGCCAGTAGCAGTGTCCCACGTGGGATTGCAGGTACAGCATGGGCGATTGGATGTGTGCCCTTTGCAGGTTGGCGAAATAGTCTGCCGGGTCAAATTGGCTGAGAAACTGCTCGTCCCAGTCTTCGATGTGCATATCCACCAAGTTCCGGCGGTAGCAATGGGAAAACCATTTTTCTTCCATTATTATATATCTCCTTACATATAGATCGAGAAGAAGGAAGGATCGTCCAGCTCTCGGTTGCCGGCAGAAGCATAGTCGCAGCAGTCGATCTCGGTGGTCGTATCCCCATAGGTCAACTGCACATGGCAAGCGGTCAGCATACGGTCGTGCCGGAACACACGGGCTTCGGCGGTGGCGTTTTTGCCGAAGATGGATTCGCTATGGAACATTTCGTCCTCCGTATTGCCGATGCGCTTGGAGCGAGCCAGCAGCACAGGTCCACGCCGCAGGACGCAGGCCGGGTGGTGCAGCATCTGGGGCAGTCCGCAAGGTCCGGCACCGCCATCGCACCAACGATTCTTGTGGTAGTCTCCGTCGGGAAGGTCGATGTTGTCCGTGGGCAGGTCGATCACACGGGTGGTCATGGCAAAGGCCAGCTTCACGAACAGATCGGTGCAGGGCAGGGTGAGGGTCACGTAGCCGTTTTCCACAGGCAGGTCCAGCTTCTCGCCATCCACGAGCACCGCATACCAGCCGCCGTTGTCCGTCACCCAATCGGGCACCCGGAAGTGCAGCTTAGTGCCCACCTTGGCATTCCGCACGGTCACGGTCAGATTGCCATTGTCGGTGTAGCCGGAGCTGATGCGGAGCATGGTGCTACCAAAGCGGACTCTGGTAGGGATATATTGGTTTATAAAATAGTCGTCACCATCGGTCATGATGCCGCATTCTGCCATGTTCACGAAGCCCCTTGCCGCATTGTTCACGCAGCAGTGCTGGTACTTGGTCTGCACCTGGGGTTCCGCTGCCCAGTGTCTCCCGGCGGCACGAACGAAGAAGGCACCGTTTTTGCCATCCTCGTAGATCCCGGCCAGGAATGCGTTCAGGAAGGCGTTCTCCATGGCGGCCATATATTTGGCTTCTCCGGTCAGGCAGAACAGCTCGTAGGACAGGCGCATCCAGTGGATCACGTCGCAAATTTCGGTGGCGGCATTGGGATGGGACGCAGCCTTGTAGAACTGCTCGCAATAGCCCACGCTGCCCAGAATATTGCTCTCGTCCGCCTTGACCACGGTCCAGTAGGATTCCAAAGCACGGAGCAGCATGGGGTTCCCATCGATGCGGTAGAGCTCACACAGGCCGTCCATGCAGGAGGTCATCTCGTAGGCCTTGGCGTACCACTCCACCTGGCTGCGGTCGTACCAGTCGGACACGGGCACACCGGAGAGCGCATTGGTGATCAGGTTGGGCATTTCGTTGTCCGCACGCACCCATTCCTTGGCGATCGCCTGTCCGAAGGTGTGGTAGACTTCGTTGCCGGTGAGCCGATAGAGCAGGAGCATGGGCTTGAGGATGGAGGACGGCGCCATACCGTTCATGGTCCCCACGTCCTTGACCCGGACCCCCAGCCGGTCGATCTGCGCCACCAAAAAGTCTGCCATCCGGCAAGCGGCGTTCAGAACGATCTGGTCGTCCAGCAGCTGTGCGATCTCGAGCAGTGCCCACAGGGTGTACTTTTGTCCCCAGATATTCCAGTTATACGGGCAATCCCAGCCCACATCCTTTTTGGCCTGTACGGGATCCGGTGGGAAGATGGATTCGCTGTTGCGGTAGGTGCTGAGATACCCATCGGTGCGCTGGCAGGACAGGACACGGTAGGTGGAGCGGCGGATCTGCTCCCGGAGTCTGTCGTCCCCGTTCATGCGGCAGACCCGTGCGGCAGACAACGCCAGCTTGCCCCAGAATTCGCTGCGCCACATACCGGGTGCGAACTCGTCGTCGTACTGGTCGGCAAAGCAGTCCTCGGCTTCCCGCCAGATGTAGTCGACTGCAAAGTCCCCACCGATCCGCTCATGCACGAACCGATCGAACCGACCGCCGATCTCGCCATCCAAGGTGAAGCTATCGGGAATGCGAAATTTGTTGGGTACGGCATATGAAACAATATATTGCATAGGTTTTCTCCTGTACGGAAATGATTTTTAACATTATACCATGAATGGCAGAGGAAGTCAATTCACTTTTGGGAAAACGGACGAAAATTGAGTGGGTTTGCCAAGATCTATATGAAATACGATATACGCCATATCCGGATTTTTTATGGGGATCCGGTCGCTTTTTTCGTCTCCCCACTTGACTTCAGGAGGGGATTGTGGTAAAATGGTAACAGGAAAAATAGCGTTTGGTTTTGTTTTTTGGAACACAAACGCTTATACAATCGATAGGATAGGAAAGGATGATCCTGACCATTTGGGCTTGGGATCGGGAAAAGAATCATGGCAAAGAAACTGAGAGTGGGTATCGTTGGTGCGGGGAACATTGCGACCTCTGCACACCTGCCGTCTTACCAGCACCTGCTGGACAAGGTGGAGATCGTGGCGATTGCGGACATCGTGCCGGAAAGAGCAAAGGCCGCTGCGGAGAAGTTCAACATTCCGCATTATTTTGCATCCGTAGAAGAACTGCTGGCAAACGTAGACGTGGACTACATCGACATCTGCACCTGGACGGCCGCACACGCTCCTGTATGTATCGCTGCTGCCAAGGCCGGCAAGAACATCCTGTGTGAGAAGCCTCTGGCTGCATCTCTGGAACAGGGTCTGGCTATGGAAAAGGCTGTGAAGGAAGCTGGCGTGCAGTTCATGCTGGCTGTAGTGACCCGGTATGGCGCAGAGCAGCTGAAGTATCGGGAGCTGTACGAGGAAGGCAAGTTCGGCGAAATCTATGCTGCCAAGTGTCAGTATGTTCGTCGCAGAGGTACGCCCGGCGGTTGGTTCACCGATAAGGAACTGGCCGGTGGTGGTCCCGTACTGGACATCGGTGTACACGCCATCGACCGGACCTGGTACCTGATGGACAGACCGAAGCCGATCTCCTGCTCTGCCGAGACCTCCTACCGGATCGGCAACTACCAGACCAAGGGCGTAGGCCGCTGGTGCCCGTTCGGCGAAGGCAAGGGTGTGTTTGACACCGAGGACTCCGCAACGGTATACTTCCGTTTTGAAGGCGGCAAGTCGATGATCGCTGAGATCGCATGGGCTATCAATGGTCCCGAATGCGCCAACACCCAGCTGTTTGGTTCCAAGGCCGGCTGCACCTTTGATCCACTGACCATTTACGGTGAAAACGAAGAAGGCTACCTGTCCGACGAGAAGCCGGAAGTGGTGGGCAACGATATGTTCGTAGAAGAGCTGGATCACTTCATCGCCTGCCTGAACGAAGGCAAGACCCCCATTTCCCCCATCGACGACGCTGTGACCGTCCAGAAAATGCTGGATGCCATCTACCGCTCCGCCGCTGCACACGCTGAAGTTACCATTGACTGAGGTTGAGTAGTACCCATCCACATACTGTAGGGAACGGTCTTGACCGTTCCTGCGGTAGCCCTGCTGACGGTTTGTAATACAAATCGTTTTTTGGGGGGAACGCGGCTTTTGAATAAAGCCCCACTGAGCTGCGCTCAGTGAGCAAAACTTTTGGGGCATTGTCCGCTGACATATAGTTTGTGCAGGCAGAGCGTTTCTGATCTGACAGCCGTGGCGTTAGTGTCGGGACGTTTGGGCTTAGTGGGATGTGTACAGCAGCGAAAAGAGGAGATATACCGTACGGCGCTACGCCCAACATTGGCTCCGCCAAGTTGTGTTTGGGCTTTCGATTTCCACGTAATGGAATATCGGGTGGAGCGGTCAAGCTCGGCGTTGGTTTTGTGATACACTTGACGTAGTCAACGTGCGTTGGCCGCCGGTGTATTTCGTTTGGGTGTAACCCTACATTCGTGTATCCGTTGACGGTAGAGGATACCAAAACGTCTTCAGCTATACAAATGTAGGGCGTGATGACCTACCCTTGGTATATCTAACGCTCTCGGCTGACGACATCACGCCGCCGAACGTTTTTCGATATGCCACATTGTTACGTAACCAACGTATGGCTTTGCCGACGTGGCGTTGGTGTCGGAGTGCTGGATCTCCTTTTGTTGCTTCGTTTTCCCTTCCAACAATATACCAAAACCACAAAGAATCACCTGTAGCTATGCCTATGGGTGGTTTTTTAAGTTTTTATTAAATTTCCCTTATAACCCTCTTACCTGTATTGCATCCGGGCGAGATCTGTGCTATAATACAAATGTGATAAGAAAATCGTGCAAGGCGAAAAGGAGAATCTTATGCGGAAGAAAACGATGCTGGTACTGCTGCTGGCGGCGATGCTGGTGGTGGGGAGCTTGACTGGTTGTAACAAGACAGATGTGGATACGGTGCAGGGCGAAGTGGTGGAAGCGCCGAAGCTTTTGACAAATGTGTATAAAGGAGAAGACATTGAGCTGCCCGGGGAGGAATATTCTCTAAAAAGCTACATTGGCACGGACGACGAGAACATCATCTTTTTAGCCAGATATTTCAAGGAGATCAACAGCGACCCGGAGAATTTCGAGTACGAAAGCTGGCCTGCTATTTGCTATGTGCCCTTGGATGGAAGCGAGCCTACCTTTGAGAAGATCGAGGGGCAGGATTGGGTGAACAGTCTGGTGCTGTTGGACGGTGGCTACATGATCTATGCGAATGCGTGGGATGAGACTACGCAGACCTCGTCCTATTCGCTGCTGATCCACCAGAACGGCGAGGACATGATGGTTGAAAACTTAGAGAGCTTTTTCCCGAATGCGGATCCCGAATATTTCTGGGTGAACAATATTGCCCGGGACGGAGATGGGTACATCTACCTCTTTACCGAACAGGACATTGCCATCCTGGACCCGGCATATAAGCTCTACGCCAACATCAGCTTAGGCAACTGGGTGGAAGCCATCGACACCACGCCGGAGGGCACGCTGTACGTCTCCTACTACGGGGACGGCGGGCAGGTGTTTGCGCCCATCGATCGGGAGAACAAAAAGATGGGTGAGCCGCTGGTGCTGCCGGACACCATTCATGCCAACAGCTACTTCTTTGGCGAAGGCTACACGGTGTACTACTACAACGACACGGGCATCTACGGCTACAACGAAGGGGACGCAGATGGCACGCTGCTGATGAACTTTGAAAATTCCGACATCACCGGGGACTTAGATACCGTGAAAGCCTTATCGGATGGCAAGTTCCTGTTGGAATATTACGACCGGATCACCTGGGAGCGGAAGATGGGCGTGTTCACCAAGGCAGACGACATTGACCTCAGTCAGATCACGGTATTGCAGATCGCCACGGTGAACGGTGGGTATGATCTGCCTTCCATCGTGGTGAACTACAACCGGAACCACACGGACACCCGGATCGTCACCACGGACTACAGCCAATACAATACCGACGAGGACTACAACGCCGGGAACACCAAGCTGGCAAACGACATCCTGAACGGCCTCTACAAGCCGGATCTGATCTACGGCATGTACACCGAGGACAGCTATCGTGCCGTGCTCGACAACGACCGGTTCGTGGATCTGCGACCCTATTTGGAAAAGGACACGGAGCTGCCCCTGTCGGATCTGATGGGCTGCGTGACCAACACCTACCAAAAGGACGGCAAGATATTTGGTTTGCCCATGGAGATCGGCGTGTCGGCGGTCATTGCCAACAAATCCATGGTGGGCGACCGCAGCGGCTGGACCGTGGACGAGCTGTTAGACTTCATCGACAGTCTGCCGGAGGGCGTGTCCTACATGGGTGGCATGACCAGAGACGGTGCCGCAGACCAGCTGTTGGGGCAAAACGGCTACGGTGCATTCATCGACATGGAGAACGGCACCTGTTCCTTTGACAGCGAAACCTTCATCCGGTATCTGGAATACCTGAAGACCCTGCCCAAGGAGCTGCCGGACGACTACTGGAACAACTACTACGACGACCAATACGGTCCCACCAAGCGGGGCGAAGTGGCGGCGATCCAGCATAGCTACCATGGCGTGTACGAATTCATCCGGGATCAGGTGTACTTTGGCGCAGGCAACGTGGCGTACGTGGGCACACCGACGGCAGACGGCAGCTGCGGCATCACGCTGAACACCTACCAGAGCATCTTCACGATCCTGTCCGACTCCGCACATCCGGATCAGGCGTGGGACTTCATCAAGTCTGCGGTACTGAAGGCAAACGACTCCGATTCGTTCCGTGGCGGTACGGACAATCTGCCCATGCTGCGCTCCAATATGGACAAGGTCAAGGAGGCCTACAAGGATACTACGTTTGTCATAAATTATAACGGCGGTATGTCCTGGGGCAGCAGCTACACACCGGACGAGGAGGAGGGCGAGGCACACCAGTTCACGGAGGCGAATTGGGACTTCATCGAGAACTTCCTCGACACCATCGGTGCGCCCATGACGACTGTGTCGGTACCGGAGGACGTGCTGAACATCATAGCGGAGGAAATGTCGTCGTATCTGGACGGCACGAAAGCCGCAGCGGACTGTGCGAAGATGATCCAAAACCGAGTGGGGTTGTATTTAGCAGAGAATTCCTGACGGAAACTCTTGAGAATTCCTAAGGGAAACGAGCATTCGCAAGCGAAGCTCTTGAGAATTCCCAAACGAAGCTCTCAGATTTTGTGAAAAATTCATACATAAGTTACACAAAAAACAAAATACATCTTGCAGTGGCAAAGTGGGCTTGGTATACTATATGTACATACCAAGTCCATTTTTGCTTTGGGAGGAGTGCCTATGAAAAAGCTGCTTTGCGCCCTGCTGACCCTGTGTCTCCTGCTGTGTGCCTGCAACACCGGCAAGACGATCGATGACCCCAACATTCTCACGGGCATCTATGCGCCTGTGCTGACGGGGCTGGGGACGGCGGATACCATCGCTGCATCCAGCCTGGTGCCCTGGCAGGACGGATACGCCTATGCGGTTTGGGAGATCCAGCGCACCACCGACACCTACAGCGAAACGCTGTCGATCTGCCACGTAGCCGAGGACGGTGCTGTGACCACCATACCCGTGGCTCTGGACAGGCTGGGGCAAAGCTACATGGCGGGCGCACGGGGCGTGTACACCTTTGTGCTGGGGGAAGTGAAAAAACACTATGATCTGGTGCAGATCGATTGGGACGGCAACGTGGTCGCACGGGTGGATGTGACGGAGCAAAAGCCCACCGGTGCCACCACAACGACGCCCAAAGCTGCCACCATCTACACCGACCTGCCCATTGCCGAAACGGAGACCGGACTGGTGATCGCCTGGGGCAAGGCACTGCTGTGCTACGACCACACGCTGACCTACACCGGTACCATCGAATTGCCCGGTACGGCTGACACGGTGTTCGCCGAGGACGATGTGCTGTGGATTAGCTATACGGAGAAAGACGCACGCATCTTAGGCAAGGCGCAGGATGGGGCAGTGGTGGAAAGCTATCCCCTGCCGGAATGAACAGCTACTATTGGACACGGCTCATCGGCTGTCGGGACGGCTGGCTGTACGGCTGGGACACGACAAATGTAGTGCGCTGGCAATACGGTGCGGAGACGGTGGAGGTAGTATTGGACTTTCTACACTCCGGCATCTCCGGGCAAAAGGTGACTCTGGTGCGTATGCTGGACGACAAATATTTCTCCAACCAAACCACCACCGACAACGGCACCCACCAGGCATTGCACCTGTACGAAAAGGCACCGGACAAGGATCTGTCGCAAATGACGGTGCTGACGGTGGCGGCGGTGCAGCTGCCGGAGGAGCTGGAGGCGGCGATCTTAGATTTCCACGCCACCCACGACGACTACTACATCCGCACCGTGTCCTATGAGCAGTACAACACCGCCGACGAGCCGGACAAGGGCTACCAGCTGTTCATGACCGACCTGACCACGGGCATCCTGCAAGCGGACATCCTCTACGGCTCTACCTACGATGCTATCGACCTGTATCCCCTCATGACCGGGGACGTGCAAAAGGAGGACATTGCTCCGGCAGTGCGCCGCAGTCTGGAAGTGGACGGCAAGCTCACCAGCATCGGTCCGACCTTCCGGGTCAGCACGCTGGTTGGCAAGACAGGTGTAGTACCCGAACGGTTCACGCTGTCGGAGTTCCTCGATTATGCGGAAGGGCTATCGGCAGACGAGCATTTGATGGAGGAGATGGGCTGGCAAAATGCGGATTCCATGCTCTTTGGCAACGCCGGCTACGCCAGCTTTTTGCAGAACGGCAAGGCCACCTTTGACGATCCGCTGTTCACCCGACTGCTGACGTTTTTGTCCACGCTCTCCGAAAATGGGGAAAAATACATGGACGAAGGTGTGGACAATTCGAATATGGTGCTGGCCGGGGAGATCTCGGAGGCGCAGCTACAGGTGGAATCCGGCGGCGAAAACCTCTACTGGAACGGCAAGATCAAATTCACGTGGGATCCGCTTTTGAACACGCCCAACCAGCTGTTGAAGCAGTATGCCCGGTTTGGCACCACCGGCATCACCCTGCCCGGTTATCCCACGGTAGCGGACGAAAACGGTGTGCGTGTCAGCTGCGGCGGCATCTATGCCATCACCAACACCTGCCAAAGCCCGGCGGTGGCGTGGGAATTTATCGAATCGATCCTGCAAAATGCCGCAGAGCTGCCGGTGACCGATCTGCAAGGCAATGTGAACCTGCGTGAAAGCTTCACCACGCTGACAAAACCGTACATGGATTATCTCGAAAACCTCCGTGGCCTGCGCATGGTCGTGACGGAGGGCAACAAGTTTTACGCCGGAATGGACGTGGACGAAAAGGGGCAGTACATGGGCAAGCCGGGCATGGTTCTGGAAGTGGGAGACGCACTGATCGAGGACATTCGCTGGATCTACGAAGAAGCCGGCGGTTTGCATGGGTATTCCAGTGACATCTACCAGATCGTGTGGGAAGAGGTGTCCCGGTATCTGGCTGGTGGATGTGATGCGGCGACCTGCGCCCAAGCGGTGCAAAGCCGGGTGGGGTTGTACCTTGCGGAAAACTCCTAACGGAAACGAGCATTCCTAACGAAACTCACAGAATTCCCAAAAAAGTATACGCAAAGTTAACAAAATATTTCTGGTATTTGCCGAGTGGATTTGGTACAATTTCTGTATCCAGTCCACTTTTGTTTGGGAGAGAGCCTTATGAAAAAGCTGCTTTTTAAAAAGCTATTGTTCGCCGGTTTTTTGCTGTGTCTGCTGCTTGCGTCCTGCCAAAAGGAAAATATTGACGACACAAATATCTTAACCGGCATCTATACCACCGTTGCCCAGGGTCGATACGATCACCTGCTCCCCACGGACGACGGCTTTTTGGCGGTGGATGTGCAGGACACGTCCCACGATTGGGAGGTTATAAACGGCGAGACAGAGCCGGTGGTGCGCTTCGATCTCATCAAGCTGGACGAAAATGGGGCGGTGGCAGAGACGGTGTCTATTGCGGACAAGCTGACCACGATCACGTACCCGGCGCTGGTGAATGAGGACGGCGTGTATCTCCGACAGGCGGACCAGCTGTGGCACGTGGACTGGGACGGGGAGATCACAGAGACCATCGCCATCGAGACGATATTCCCGGAGATGGACAATTTTACGCTTGCAGAAAATGACACGAGGCTTGTGTGCATTGGGAAGACGGAAGTTGTGACAGTGGATGCGGACTACACCGTGGTCGAGCGAATGGATATGCCGAAAAACGTGCGGCAGGTGATGGTGGAGGACGACTGGCTGTGGCTGCTCACGTCCCACACCGAGGAGCGCATGACCGTGTTCGAGCTGGAAAAATGGCAGCACGGGGAACAGATCGAGGTTTGGCGGGTCTGCGAGAGCATCCAACTGAACTTTTTGGCTATGGGCGTAGAGGCGCAGGCCATCGACGTGGCAGACGGCTGGTTCTACGGCTGGCATCCGTCCTCTGGGGTCTATCGATGGCAGTATACAGATGTAGAAGGCGAGCCGGAAACGGTGTTGGATTTTGCCATGTCGGGCATCGTGGGCGACCATGTGCAGTCGATTTCCGTCCATGATGGTCTCACCACCGTCCATTTGTCCGAACAAAACGACCCGTACAACAGCTTCTCCAGCTTCACCAAAACGGCGCAGTGCATGGTGAAAGCCCCCGACCGGGATCTGTCGGACATGACGGTGCTGACGCTGGCGTGCATAGATGCCAACGAAGACACCATGGCGGCGGTGTTGAATTTCAACAATATGCACAAAGATGCGACCATAAAAGTGGTCAGTTATGCGCAATATGGTGCGGCAGCCTGGGGGGAACAGCGAGATCGGCTGGCACTGGACCTGTCTACGGGTATTTTGCAAGCGGATATACTGATTGGTTCGAACTATCCGATACCCCTGCTGGATCTCTATCCCTACATGACCGGGGACGTGCTGCCGGCGGATATAGCGCCTGCTGTCAAAAATGCCTACGAGGTGGACGGGCATCTCTACGAGATCGGGTCGCAGATCGGGTTCACCAGCCCCATGGGCAGACGGGATGCGCTGGACTGCATGACCCATTGGGATCTGGCCACCTTCCTGGACTATGCGGAAAACCTTGCGGAAGACGAATATTTGATGGAATATATTTCCGGAGACACGGCCGATGCGGTGCTCTCCGCCAACGTGTACAGTGCGTTTTTACAAGAAGATATGGCACATTTTGACGATCCATTGTACATTCGATTGCTGGCGTATTTGGCTACTTTGCCAACGGAGCCGGTGGCGTACATGGAGCATGGCGTGGACAATCGGGAGCAGATCGCAGCCGGGGAGATCACGGGAGACGTGCAGGTGGTGCCGGGTGGCGAAGATCTGTACGCCAGCGGCAAGCTGAAGCTGTACAACAACGAATACGGCTCCGGCTATTCGTACTGGTACGTCCGGGACATACTGAAGATTGCCAAGGAATTCTCTACGACAGATGTCACGCTCATTGGCTATCCGTTGCCGGGGGACAGCGGCGTGGACGTGTCCTACATCCACGACAGCTACTCGATCCCGCCCACCTGCAAAGACCCGGCGCTGGCGTGGGAATTCATCGAGTCGATTCTGGTAGACAGCAAGGCCGTGCCAAACGAGGATTCGTATGCCTACGGGAACCGGAATTTTGCCTTCACCACATTGACCGAGCCGTTTATGACCTATTTGGACACACTTGCGGCAAAAGAGGCGCAAACGGAAGTGTCGGCGGGCGACACGTGGAAGCAAGCGTTGACGGTGGATGAAAACATCGTCAAGCTGGTGCAGGATTTGTACGAAACCGCTGGAAACAAGGCGAACGTACCGAAGGCGATTGTGCAAATCATCGAAGAGGAGCAGTCGAAGTTTCTGGCAGGCGGCTGTGATGCCAAGACCTGTGCCCAAGCGGTGCAAAGTCGTGTGCAGTTATATCTGGACGAAAACAAATAAGCAAACAAAAAGAACCGGAGGTTGACTCTGGTTCTTTTGTGTATATGCGCTACATATGAAATGGGTACAACTTATGCAATGTGCGCATATCACCAACAACGGTTTCTGCACACATCAGCCCGGTTCGCCAGCTTCCCATCTGCGGCGCACTTCCTCGAACACGCTGTCGTCGATCTCGCCATTGCCCCACAGGTTGTTGGGGATCAGCTGGTCGCCGGCGATGGCAGGGAAGGAACAACGGGTGTCGTTTCGCCATGCGTCCCGTTCTTCCTTGTTGCGCAGGTTCGGGATCTTCATGGGTTGGTTGCCATTTGCAATGGAAATGTAGCCCAGCGTGCCGGGAATACACATATCCACAGCGTCGTAGACGTTGATGGCACGCTCTCTTGCCACCGGATCGCCCAAGATGGAGCGCACGAAGTAGTGGGTGGTGAAGTAGTCGCCGCCGCCGTGACCGGAGTTTTCGGTGCCTGCAATGATGGGATCGGGCTTGTAATTCTCACGCGTGCCCTGGCCGTTGTGTCCCGGACCCGGTTCCATGTACACGCCAATGGTGCCGTCGCCCATGTCCTGCAGTGCGCCCAGATCGCCGTTGAGCTGATAATTGGAGCCACGATAGTGCTTGATACCAAAGTGCAAACTTTTGAGGAATGCACCATTTGAAAGCGTGATCACTTCCATGCCCAGCGTGCCGGAGCCGGTGCCCAGGTTGCGCATGAAGGGCATATTGGGGGTCTCGTAGCCGGTGACTTGCACAGGACGCAGACCCGTCATGTACAAAATCGGGCCGATGGAGTGGGTGCAGTAGAAGGTGGATGCCATCAGATTGCGCCAGTGGTTCCGTTCGCCGTAGGTGATTTGCGGCCAAATAGACGAACAGTCGTGCAGATATTCCCCTTCTGCGTACATCAATTCGCCAATGTCCCCACGGCGATACCGCTGCCGCATCTCCCACCGAACGGGTGTGTAGCAATAATTTTCGGCGTACACGTAGGTCATGCCGGTGCGTTCCACCGCTTCGATGAGCTCCACGGCTTCCTTCATGGTGGCGCAGGTCAGGCACTCGGTCATGATATGCCGACCGCTTTCCATCAGTCGAATGCCAAAGGGAACGTGCTCGTTGGCGTAGTTTGCCAGCACCACAGCGTCCATATCGTGGTTGAAGAAATCATCAAACTTTTCATAATATGCAATATTGGTAAGTCCGGCAGCTTCGGCGGTCTTGCGGCAATTGTCCAATAAGGGCTTGTATTTGTCGCACACGGCCACCAGCTCAGCCAGCGGATCGCCCATGATCTCATGCACCATGGTCATCCCACGACCAGCGCCAAACACGCCAATTCGTACTTTTTTCATAACGGGATACTCCTCTCTGTTATGCGCAATATATATGTTGTGCGCAATGGAAATGGATATAGACTGTGTATTGTGCTCAATGGATTCGCAGCATCAGCGGTTCCAGCGGTCTGCAAGTGCAATCGGTCACCACCACACCAGCCTGCACATGGAAGGAAATGGGAGAAAATGTGCCATCCGGCTGCAGAGCTTCGATGGCAGTCACATCGTTTTCGCAAACCAGCGGCAGATTTTCGATGGGATCCAGACCGATATTGAACAGGGCACAGAACCGACTTCCGTCCGGCATATCGGCAGCACGCAGATACATTTCCGCATCTCCTGGGTAGTAGATCGGCAGCGCACCTACGGAACGGAGCATATCGATAAGCTGTTCCTTGCGAGAATAGTTGAGGAAACTAAACGCTTCGGTCAGGCTGTAGTTGGTGCGAGGGGTGCCGCAGAACACGAACGCCGTGCCGCCAAGGTGGTTTTTGTACGCTGTCACGCCGGGGAACAAGTTGGTCATGTGTTCGCCATCCACCGTGTGGATCACCGTGGAAAGCACCTGCACGTCCGGTTGGTTCGGCACAAGCTCCCGATACTGAACCTGTACGCTCTCTGGATTGTTGCGAGACGGTAGCATTTCATAGCTGGGCTGCGGACCTTGCCATGGGCGTACGTCCACGCCCAAAAGGTCACTGAATCCACGTTGAATTAGTCGTTCTGCTGCATCGGACGAAATAAACGCAGCGCCACTTAGGATATTTTGCACAGTTACATCGTCAAAAGTGGCATCTACATCGCCTTCCAGACAGGTCACGCCACCCAGGTCAGGCCCTGATTCAGGCGAAAAATACATGGGCAGACCCAGCCGTTCCAGCACGCAGCGACTCCAACCATTGGTGCCGGAATTGTTGATTCTATAATCAAAGCAAGCACGATCGGTTGTGGGAATGCGACAGCCACGCCAACGCAGTGTGGGAGCAAGCTCTGCGATCGTTTTGTAAAATCCGGCGTACAAACCCAGCACGTTCCGATACGCCACACCGGATTCCGGTTCAAAGGCGTGGAGTCTGGTGATCCAATGCTTGGCACCGGCGGCACCTTCCAGCAGCGTTCCGGTGAAATGGGTGTGCAGAGACAGGGCGCTGGTGCTGTAGCGGTTCTGGGGACAGGTGTCGGTCTCGGCCAGGATCACGTCCACCTTGCCTTTGAGCTTGGCAATGGACTGGGCCGCACGCAAAAACACATCGCTGAAGAATCGGGGACCGGCGGCGGTGTAGTTGCCATTGTTGATACGTATCACAGTGGGGTGGCCTTCACCGGCGAGAATCTGTGCAATTTCCACGGCACACTCCACGTTGTTGCTCACGCAACAGAAGGAACCGGGGATCGTGGGATCCACTGAATCGATGCCACGACGCATCCGTTTGGCGCAGTCGATGAGCGAATCCTGCTGCACCTGGATCATGATGGGGTTCAGCCGATCGCCTTCCGGGGAATGTTCGTGCAGAACCTGGTTTAGTTCTTCTCTCGTATAGTTCGTTCCAGCCCGGCGATTGACCTCGGCCAGGTGCAAAGGGCAACCGCAGCCGTTGCCTTCCCGGAAGGACAGCAGTCGAAAATCGTCGTCCAGCATGATGGTCGCCGGGTGATGGGCAGCGATGGTGGCGAAAACCTGCTCGATGTAGTCCCGGAACCCTTCGTCCATGGGGCAAACGATCTGGGGTTGGTGACCGGTATCCAGTGCAGTGTACGGTTGGAACGGAAAAGGTTCGCTGAGGACCCAGCCGTGACCGATGGTGGCCTGGACCAAAACGCCGCAGGTCAGCCCTATTTCAGCCAGCCGATCTCGAAACAGATCGTACTTGGCGCATAGCACACCGACCTTGTCCACCGGCGGATCGCCTTCTGGCACCAGGGTCATCATGAACAGCGCACAGGTGGCAGTGCCGTTTTCGTACTGGTGGCGGATGTCCTGGCAGATCTCTTCCAAATGCGCTGTGTCCAGTGGCATAATGGTGTAAAGATGTAAATCTTTCATAAGATAAGCTCCATTGTATTGGCAGATAACTTGTGAAAAATGGCGGAATGCCTGTGGATCAATCGATCCCTTCTTCGACCCAGCCGTGCTTGGTCAGACGCACCAGAGAACGCACACCGCAGGACTTTGCCAGCGCTACGGATTCGGCATAGTGACAATCCAAATACCGGGCATCGTGACAGTCGGAGGTTAGAATAAACTTGCCGCCGTGCTCGTTGATGTACCGGATGGCGTTGGGATGGGGATAGGGTGCCTGTCGGTAGCCACGAGCGATGGCGCCGGTGTTGATCTCGAAGACCGGGCAGGCCTCCAAAACCGCAGCGGCACAGGTCAGAAGCACCTTTTGGTAGCTGGGGTCATCCTCGTCCACCAAGTTGTATTTGGTTGCAAGATCGAAATGTCCCACGATATCCGGTCGGTTTCTGTAGGCACACTGGATGCTGTCTTCCAAATATTGCTTTGCCATAGCATTATAATCGCCACCGAAATAGGTCTCCGTCAGCTGCACCATGCCTTCTTTGTTGGAGTCCACCGGGTGATAGAGTCCATCGGAGGTATGTACATAATGCACAGAACCGATGATATAATCATATGGATTTGCGGCCAGATCGCTAGGCGTGTTGTCGGGAAGATTGCCGTATCCGTCCAGCTCCAAGCCGGTCAGGATCTCGATCTGGTCGCCATACCGCTGCGAAAGGTCACGGATGGAGCGGAGGTAGTCCGGGATCTGCTCTTGCTTCATGCAATAGGACAGGTCGAAATCGGTGTAGCTATGGTCGGAAAAGCCGATGGTGGTCAGCCCCTTTTCGATGGCAGAAAGCACCTGTTCTTCCATGGTGGACTTGCCGTCGGAGAAGGTGGAGTGGGTGTGCAGACTGGTATAGTGCATGATTATAACCTCAAAGTAATGTCATTGGGCGCATCCAGCTTGTGCCGATACAGCGATGCCGGAACGTCTCCGAAGCCGTAGGCAGCCCAGAAGAAATCGCATCCGGCATCCCGTGCGGCCTGTGCGTCCCCTATTGTGTCGCCAACATAAACCGGATTTTTGTAGCCATTTGCGTCAGCCAGCAGGCGAATATTATCGCTCTTGGGCTTGCCGGTGTCTCCGGAGCAGGTGTGACAGGCGAAAAGATGCTCGACCTGGTGATGGCTGAGAAATGCTTCCACATAGCCGGATTGACAATTGGACACAATTCCCAATGGATACGACTTAGCCAATGTGACGAGAGTGGGGACGAGATCCGGGTAGAGAATGCCGCCTTGTTCCCGCAGCAGCTGGTTCTCCATGGCACAGGCCTCCATCATCAGTGCATATCCCTTTTCATACGGCAGCTCCGGAAACAGCAGCACCGCCAGCTCCTCGTTGGTTTTGCCCATGTACTGCTGTACCGTGGCAAGGTCGATGGTGCGGTGGATCTCCGGATGATGCGAAAGCACGCCGGGCCAGATCTGGGCGGTCACGTGGGTCGCATCCCACAGCGTACCGTCCAGATCCAAGAGTATGGCGTCGTATGTCATATGATCTCCAAATGGTTTCTATCGATGAGTTCAGAACCGGAAGCGGCCGGCTTGTCCTGGTACCAATAGGCAACGGAGGAGATGTCGTCCTGCAGCGGCAGATACCGACCTTCTGTGCGCCAGCCCAGTGCCTGGATCGTCACCCGGATGTCTTTGTCAAAATAGATGGGGTCGGTGATGTGCCAGCGATACAGGCTAAATTCTTGCTTGGATTTGTACACTCCGTCGGGTGCAAAGGGCAGCATACCGCTGTACGGC
>CAZLED010000052.1:0-2479 GCA_964558485.1 uncultured Ruminococcus sp.
ATCGTCAATGCCTGGCGGAAGAAGGGCATGGTCACCGCTATGACCGGGGACGGCGTCAACGATGCACCGTCCATCAAGAATGCGGACATCGGCGTGGGTATGGGTATCACCGGTACCGACGTGACCAAGAACGTAGCCGACATGATCTTAGCCGACGACAACTTTGCCACCATCATCTCTGCCGTAGGAGAAGGCCGCCGGATCTACGACAATATCCGCAAGGCGATCCAGTTCCTGCTGGCCTCCAACCTGTCCGAGGTGCTGTCCATTTTCGTGGCGACACTTCTTGGCATCAACATCTTCCAGCCGGTGCAGCTGCTGTGGATCAACCTGATCACCGACTGTTTCCCGGCACTGGCACTGGGTATGGAAAAGCCCGAGGCTGACATCATGAAGCGCAAACCCAGAGATTCCAAGGAAGGCATTTTCGCCGATGGTCTGGGTCTGGCGGTCGGCTACCAGGGCATTCTGGTGACGGCCATCACGCTGATCTCCTACTTCATTGGGGAACATGTGCTGTTTGCTCACCATGCTGCTGAAGGCGTGACCTACACCGCTGCCCAGCTGGGTACCTCCATGGCGTTCCTGACCCTGTCCATGGCAGAAATTTGTCACAGCTTCAATATGCGTTCTCTCCATGGCTCCATCTTCACCATGAAGGGGCAGAACCTGTGGCTGTGGGGCGCGGGCATCCTGTCCTTCCTGATGACCACCGTGGTGGTGGAAGTGCCGTTCCTGTCTGCCGCCTTTGGCTTGGCCAAGCTGGATCTGCGAGAATACGCTATCGCTATGGCGCTGGCCATCTCCATCATTCCCATCGTAGAGATCTGCAAGATCTTCACCCGGATGCACGATAAGAAGAAAAAGCAGTAAAATGATATACAAGACCGTCTGGATGTCCTTCAGGCGGTTTTTATACATAATGGTGGAAAAGCGTGGATGAAAGCCTTCGTCTGTCATGGGATCCAAAAGGATGTGCGCAAAACGTCAAAAGTGTTTGCAGGATGGTGGGGAAAATTGGCAGGTATGGTGAGAAAAAATGCTTGACAACCGGACAAAAATATGGTATACTATACACTTGAACGGGCTATTTATGTCCGTCTCTCTGCCGCTCCAAAATCATTTCATGGGCGGTCTGAAGTCCATAGGGAGGTAAAAACAACATGGAACAGATCAAGAATTCCTACGAAACCCTTTATGTTATTGACCCCGATCTTTCTGAAGAAGCCACCAAAGGCCTGGTAGATAAGTTCAATGCACTTATCGCAGAAAACGGGACGCTCGGCGAAGTTGCCGAATGGGGGAAGAGACGTCTGGCCTATCCGATCAACGATAAGCCGGAAGGTTACTATGTTCTGGTGAACTTCGAAGCTGGCTCTGCTTTCCCGGCTGAGCTGGAAAGAATCTTCGGCATCACCGAAGGCATCATGCGCTCCATCGTTATTCGTCACGAAGAAAAGAACGCCAAGGCTGAGTAATTCATATTTCATTCCATTTTTATGAATGTGATGTGAAAGGATGATGATATGGCGAACTTTAACTTCAATAAAGTGATCCTGGGTGGTCGTCTGACAGCCGATCCTGAGCTGAAGACCACACCTTCCGGTATTTCTGTAACGTCCTTTACCATTGCTGTCAACAGACGGTATGGTGCCAAGGCAGGTGCAGAAGAACCGCAGGCAGATTTCTTTAACGTGACGGCATGGCGTCAAACCGCAGAGTTCATTACCCGGTATTTCCGGAAGGCCAGCTCCATTTGTGTGATGGGTTCCATCCAGACACGGACCTGGACCGACCAGCAGGGTATGAAGCGCTTTGCTACGGAGATCGTAGCAGAGGAAGCATTCTTTGTGGATGCCAAGAGCGAAAGCCCCTTAGCTGTACAGCAGGCAGCTGCTATGTATAGCCAGAACGCATATGGACAGCCTGCAGCCGGTATGGGACAGGCATCGTCGTATATGCCCGACAACTACAACAACTACGGTGGTCAAAGTGCTCCGGCACCTGCTGCTCCTGTGAGTGGCGGCTATGCTGCACCGGCACCTGCTCCCACCGCACCGAAATTCGAAGAGATCGCCGATGACGATGAGCTTCCTTTCTAAGAAGCTCCCATTGGCAGCACATCAATAACAGGAGGATTTTCAAGCAATGGATACTGAAAAGATCGAAGTTGCTGCGGAAGAAACTGCAGCCCCTGTAGCTACGCAGGAGAAGACTGAGAACACTTCCACCGCACCTGCCGCAAGACCGGCTATGCGTAACAACAGAAGAAGAAAGAAAGTTTGCGCTTTCTGTGCCGACGGCGTTGAAGAGATCGACTACAAGGACGTTGTACGTCTGCGGAAGTTCATCTCCGAAAGAGCCAAGATCCTGCCCCGCCGGATCTCTGGTACCTGCGCAAAGCATCAGAGACAGCTGACCACCGCCATCAAGCGGGCCCGTCACGTTGCACTGCTGCCCTACATCAGCGACTAATTTT
>CAZLED010000052.1:2579-17289 GCA_964558485.1 uncultured Ruminococcus sp.
CATTCTTCAATACACTAAAATCAACACAATCCGCGATACTAAATCAATCAACAACAACCAAAAAAGGACTGCCCCGTTGGCGGTCCTTTTTTGTGGTGTTGGAAAATATCTTGTGGAAAACTGCGCTATCGTGTGGAATCTCTTCGATCATCCACAACCGTCATCCGATCGGTATGATCCGTGTTTCTTTTGCCACAGCATCATATACCACCTTTGCCTGCGCCTTCCCATCCGTAGCATCCACGATCACATAGTCGCCCACCGTGTCCAGCGTTGCCGTGACCAGGTGCCAATCTTCTTCGGCGGTGTAGATCACCTTTTGGCTGCCGTCCGTGGGGTGGACCTGCATGAGCACCGAACGTGTGCCGTCTCGGCGGATCCCATAGATGTACCCACCGCAGGGCACCAAATAGCTGTGTCCGAATTTTTGCACCAGCAGCCGGTTCTCCTGGGTCTGCCGGTCAAAGCGAAACAGATCGCCGGGCATCGCATTTCCTTCCGTAGACAGCCGATCGTTGGCAGGCAACGCATCGTTCCCGAACCAATAGATGGCGTCCTCCGTGACCAGCGGCGTAAAGTACAGCTCGATCTCGTGGAGCAATAACGTTTTTGCCGGTATCGCTGCATTGGCCGTATACAGCGGCTGACTATAGAGCCCGGCAACAGAATGCTCGTTGGAATCCGGTATGGTGTAAAAGCCTACTTCATTTTCTATGTGGAATGGTATCGATTGCCCCGGTATGTCCTCCCAGGTACCATCCGGCAGATGCAGCCGCCGCAGCTCGCCGTAGCTGGATCCATTCCGGCTGGCATTGTCGAAATGATATAAATATTCTCCTTGAAAAAGAAAGCTGGAACGCCAAAGCTTGTTGGGAGAGGTGTCCATGAGACGTGTGGTCTCGCCGGTGGTCAGCGAATAGGCAAATAGGTCACCGTAGTCTTCGTTGGTGGTGAAGTAATACAGCGTGTCGTCCAGTAGCGTATACCGTGCGGAAAACTTGGCAAAAGGGCACTTGTCCCCATGCACGTCCTCATCGCAGTGTCCATCGTTGCCCATGCAGCTGTGGGGACAATCGGGACAAAGATACGTGACCTCTCCCGTAGCCGGATCGAACCAGGCAGGAGACGTGACCTCGCTTTTGCCAATGGTGTAGGTCGATACAAAGAGCTGCCTGGGTGGTGCTTCCTCTTCCTTGGCACAACCGGCGAAAAGGAGCAGAAGCGCTGACATAAGCACAATGATTTTTCGCATGATGTTACCTCGAACGTAGCCTATGTGCTTTGCTTGACGTGTTGTTTACATATAAAATTACAGTGCCTGGATCCGTTTGTACATATCCTGCATCCGTTTGTCCAGCGCCGCCACTTCGTTGGAGCAGGCCAGCAGCTCTTCACTGATCTCCTCCGGCGGATTTTTCCCGGACTTGTACCGCAGGTCATGCTCCAGGGAAGCCCAGAAGTCCATGGCAACGGTGCGAAGCTGTACCTCTACTGCCACATATTCCGTACGGTCGGACAGGTAGATGGGCACCTGGATGTCCAGATGCAGGCTGCGATAGCCGTTGTAATTGGGGTGCTCGATGTAGTCCTGCCGCTTCACCAGCTTGATGTCCGACTGCCGCAGCAGCATATCGGCCACGCTGTACACATCGTCGATGTAGCAGCACACCACACGCACCCCGGCGATGTCGTTCAGGCTTTGCCGGGCCGATTCCAGAGAGACCTCGACCCCACGATCCATGAGTTTTTTCACAATGCTTGCCTTGGATTTCAAGCGGCTCTCCACATGGTGGATGGGACTGCGTTCGAACTTGATCTTGAATTCATCGTTCAGCGTTTCCAGCTTGATCTGCACCTCTCGAATGGCGGCGTTGTGCAGGTGATCCAGCTCCAACAGATCCCGGTAGCTGGCAAACATATCCATGGCTTCCCAGGCCTCTTCGCTTTTTTCTATACTATCGTTTCGACTGTCGTTGCGGAACAGGAGCTTGCTGTGATCCATATATGTACTCCTTTGCATCACTTTTCTTTGCTCTCATTATAGCACAGAAGCAATGACGAATTCCACTGGAATTTGTGAATATTGCTGGGTGGATACGGAAATTTTTGCCAGAGACCACGGAGGCTCACGTCTGCTGCCGCTTTTGCATTTTCTGCCAGCTCACAAAGCCGTACAGGTCGTTGACCAAAAACGCCGCAAAGCACACCACCACGGAAATATACCGACTGTCCACCTGGGTCGCCAGGATCCACAGCACGATGAGCACCACATCGTTGGCAGCATAGGCCAGTGCAAAATAGGGACTGCGCCGGAAGGTCAGGTACACGGCCAAAAAGCTGGTGGTGACAGAAATGGTGCTGGGGACGATGTTGGCAGTATCGAAATAGGCAAGGACAAAGTAAAATACCGCTGTGACAACCATCGTCAGGATCCACATCCATACCATCTCTTTTCGTGAGAGCCGGTTCACCTGTACCTCGGCATGGTTGCCCTGGTACGGATGCCGGAGCCAGGAAATGAGCGCAAAGATCGCCATGGGCATGGTCATTCCCAGATAGGTCAGCATTTCGCCATAATAGGAAAAGGTGTACGAAATGATGCCGTAGAGCAGGCTGAAGACCACCATAAGAAATTGCCCGATGGGATTGCCCTTGGCATTATAGAGCAGGGAAGTGACACCAATGAGGGAAGCCGCCAGCGTCAGGTAGCTTTCGCCATCGAAGAGGAAAAAGGAAATAAGGATCAGTGCGACAGAGGAACACCAGAGGGCAAGCTCCCCTTTTGTGAAGTAGTGGATGATTTTCGAAAACATAATAACCTCGCTATGCAAAAAAGAAAGCATCCGCAGACACATCTTCTAAGACCTGACGATGTGCCAACGAATGCTTGTAAGACAAAGTTGCCCGACGCATTCACCTACCCGGTGGCAGGGAAATGTATTGGATTTTGTGGGGATAACCGTACACAAGGGAACAGGCAAGCCAGTTCCCTACGATGTTTTGTGGGAATATCGAACACCAACTATATTACATCACAAAATCGGTAGGGAACGGTCTTGACCGTTCCAAACTGGAAATACGTAATTGCATAAAATGCTTGTGCAGATATTCGGAATATCGAACCTAAACTACATTACATGAAATACTTGTGCAGATATTCGGAAGACTGCTTGATGGAGTCGAAGGGATCACCCGGCCAAATATCCTGCTCTACTACGAAGTACTTGACCCCAGCCTTTTCGGCAGATTCCAGCATACCGGCCCAGTTCATGTTGTCGTTGCCGATCTCGGTGATGAAGGGACCCTGGTCGTTGCGGCCCATAGCCTTCAGGTGCAGGATGTCAATGCGGCCGGCCAGCTTTTCGATCCAGTAACGAACGTCCCCGCCGCCGTGCTGTACCCAATAGGTATCCAGAACGAAGGAGGTCTTCTTGGGATCCAGACCTTCTACCAGCATATCCATAGCGGTCTTGCCGTTGGCAAAGTGACGGAATTCGTGGCTGTGGTTGTGGTAGGTGAACTTGAAGCCGTGCTCGTAAATGGTGTCAGCTACCTTGTTGGCCTGTTCGATGAACTTTTCCACTTCTTCGATGGAACCAGCACCAAAGCCGCCGATACCCATATTGGTGGTGCCCAGCGCTCTGTGGTTTGCCATAGCCTTTTCGGGATCGTTGACCATCAGACCAAAGTCGTCGTGGGTACCGCAGATCTCGATGCCCTCTTCCTTGGCGATCTGGCCAAATTCTTCGTAGGGGATCGCACAACCGGCCGTCTGACCGACGTCATAGCCCAGTGCCTTCATCTTCCGGAAGCTTTCCCGGATGTTTTCGGCGTTGTTCATGGTGTCCCGAATGGTATAGAGCTGCAGACCCAGCTTTTCGATTTTCATAGTGATGTACTCCTTTCAGAGATCAAAGATCGTGTATGGCTATATTGTACACGATTTTTTGCTATATTGCAAGTGGGTTTGGCAAATTTCTTTGGCAAAAATCGCATTCTTTTCGTGCACACGCCCCGGAGGACCTCTTGCAATGCCGCTATGTTTGTGGTATACTGTATCCGAAATCAGAAGCGCCGGGAGCCTGCACACCGATGGCTTCCGGACATGGAATATGCATACGTAAAAAGGAGTAAGATATGGCACTGGAAAACTACCCGTGGCGTTCAAAAGCCCTCAACATCTTTGCACCCCATCCGGAGGAAGTGGATCGGTTCTGTGCCTTCGTGAAGGACGAGCTGGCAAAAGACGGCATCGACACCATCGTGATGATCGTGCGCTATAATTATCGGTTCACCAGCCATCCGGAATGTCGTGGGGATTTTCCCCTGTCCTATGAGGATGTGCAGAAAATGGTGGAGACCTGCCGGGCCTGCGGTATCGAGCTGATCCCCAACATGAACCTGATGGGACACCAAACCATCCAGGACTACAAGGAACCGGACGGGCTGCTGCGGGGGCATCCGGCATTTTCCGAGACGCCCATCGACGAAGAACCGGAGTATGCCTACAGCCTTTGCCCCAGCCACCCGGAGATCTTCGGCGTGGTGACGGATCTGATGGACGAGCTGATCGAAGCGTTCCGACCCCACTATTTCCACATGGGCATGGACGAGATATTCTACATTGGCAAATGTGAACGTTGCGCCGGTGCCGATCCGGGTGAACTGTTTGCAGCCTGGGTCAACAAGCTGGGAGATCACCTGCTGGCAAAGGGCATCACACCCATGATGTGGGGCGACCGACTGCTGAACGCCGGGGAGTTGGGCTACGGTCCCTGGGACGCCAGCCAGAACGGCACCTGGACAGCACTGGGCAAGGTGCGGAAGGAGATCATCATCACCGACTGGCACTACTACAATTGGCACTGGTTCCCGTCTCCGGAGATCTTTGCAAAGGCCGGACATAAGGTATATCTGTGTCCCTTCAACGTGGCCGCCAACGCCAAGCTGTTTTTAGACTACGCCAAGGAGCACGACCAGGGGAACATCCTGGGCGTAATGGAGACCACCTGGGTACCGGCCCATTGGTTCATGGACGGCATGGAAGAAAAGCCCCTGGACGACGAAAAATGGTACAAAGGCGGCACACCCCACGTGATCCACTGCTACCATTGGCTCTTCCGGAACGGGAAACTGGAACTGCCGAAGGAGCTGCAGGAGGAAGAATAAACCACAGCTGTAATAAATTTCACCATGGTATTGACAAAATCCGGTGGCTGTGCTACAATGGCGCTGTACGAGAAAATTGGTGGATCTCACGAAAATAGAGATCGCTTTATGCATATGACTGTGTAGTTTGTGCGACTCGAAATATGGGTGTGAAAGGAAATGACAGATATGAAACGTAAGCTTACGATCCTACTGTTCCTGGCACTTTGTCTTTCTCAAGCGGCAGGGTGCGGCAATACCACCACGGAGACCGAAACGACCCCACAGGCGGACGACACCGAAACAATCGCCACAGAGACCACGGAGGATACCACCGATCAGGTGGACGAGCTGCCGGCGGAAATGGACTTTGGCGGTGCGACCATTGGCATTGCTTCCTCGGTGAACGTCCATTACTACGGCTACCTGGATGTGGCAGAGTCGGACGAAAACACCACGGTGCTGGACCAGTCCATTTACGAGCGCAACCGGAATGTGGAGGAGCGGCTGAACGTCAAGATTACCGAGATCACCGATGGTGCGGACAACGTGAAAAAGACCTTCACCAATACCGTGACTGCCGGGGACGACACCTACAGCATCGCCCATCTGGCAGACCGGACGGTGTTCAACGTGGGGCTGGACGGGTATCTGCTGGACATTGCCAAGGATATGCCGTACATCGATCTGACCAAGGCCTATTGGTATGCGGACGGCAACGATGTGCTGCAGGTCGGCGGCAAGCAGCTGGCAGTGTTCGGGGAAATGTCCCTGGGCACCTACGACTACACGCACCTGCTGGCCTTCAACCAGGACCTGGTCAAGGAGTACGGCCTGACCAGTCCCTATACCTATTACGAAGAGGACAACTGGACCTTTGACACCTTTGGAGAACTGATCTCTTCCATGTACATCGATCTGGACGGCAACGGCACTATGGACGAAAACGACCTGTACGGCTACCACACCAGACAAGGCTTTTTGTTCCCACTGATGTACACGGCGGCCGGTGTGAAGACCGTGGAGCAGGACGGAGACGGCGTTCCGGTATTTACGGCCCCTGGTTCTCAAACGCTCAGCGACGTGTACGATTGGTGCAGCAATGTGTTCTATGACCAGGAACAGCTGGTATCCGCAGAAAAACGGCAACGACTTTCTCACCAAGTCTCCCATGTTCCAGGAAAACAAGGTGCTCATCACCGATATGACCTTCTTTTACGTAGGCGCCGTCCGGGAAATGGTCAGCGACTTTGGGATCATTGTGTATCCGAAATATACAGCGGAGCAGGATCGGTATTACACCTGGGTAGAAGGTGGTGCCAAGGCCATCGGCATTTCGCTGATCACGGAAAACAAAGAGGCTGTGGGTGCACTGCTGGAGGCCATGGGTACCGAATCCTTGAAGAGCGTGATCCCCACGTACTATGAGATCAATCTGAAATCCAAGTATTCCAGAGACGAGATGTCTTCCCAGATGTTCGATGTGATCCGGGAAAGCCGCTCCTTTGACCTGGGAGACACCGTGTGGTGCGATACGGTACGGGAAGCCATGGGAGCTGCCTTCCAGAACCAGAAGCCCCTTGCCTCTACCATAGCCTCCGTCCAGAAGGCCGTGGATGCCAAGATCACCGCCGCTATGGAAGTGCTCGGTAACTGAACTATTTTTGTGCCGCTGGAAAAGCCTCGGTAAATTCTCCATACGGCAGGCAAATTTGTGACGTGTTTTTATCGAAATGGTAAATTTACGAAAAAATGTGAAAAAGCCCTTGTAAGTCGGCGCAAAATGGTATAAAATATATGCTGTACGGGAAAACTATGCCCAGAGTGCGCAGTCTGTTCTCCCGGCATAAACACGTTCCCAAAAAACATCTATATATATCGGAGGATTACACCAATGTCTGTAAAAGTTGCTATTAATGGTTTCGGTCGTATCGGTCGTCTGGCTTTCCGTCAGATGTTCGGCGCTGAAGGCTACGAAGTGGTTGCTATCAACGACCTGACCAGCCCCAAGATGCTGGCTCACCTGCTGAAGTACGATACCGCTCAGGGTCGTTATGACGGTCACACCGTTGAAGCTGACGACGAAGCTGGTACCATCACCGTAGACGGTAAGGTTCTGAAGATCTACGCTGAAAAGAACGCTGCTGACTGCCCCTGGGGCGAACTGGGCGTAGACGTAGTTCTGGAATGCACCGGTTTCTACACTTCCAAGGAAAAGTCCATGGCTCACATCAACGCTGGTGCCAAGAAGGTCGTTATCTCTGCTCCTGCCGGCAACGATCTGAAGACCATCGTATTCAACGTAAACAACGACACGCTGACTGCTGATGACCAGATCATCTCCGCAGCTTCCTGCACCACCAACTGCCTGGCTCCCATGGCTAAGGCTCTGAACGATGCTTTCCCGATCCAGTCCGGTATCATGACCACCGTGCACGCTTACACCGGTGACCAGATGATCCTGGATGGTCCTCACAGAAAGGGTGACCTGAGAAGAGCTCGTGCCGGCGCACAGAACATCGTTCCCAACTCCACCGGCGCTGCTAAGGCTATCGGCCTTGTTATCCCCGAACTGAACGGCAAGCTGATCGGTTCTGCCCAGAGAGTTCCCACCTGCACCGGTTCCACCACCATCCTGGTTGCCGTTGTGAAGGGTAAGGACGTTACCAAGGACAGCATCAACGCTGCTATGAAGGCTGCTGCTACCGAATCCTTCGGCTACAACACCGACGAGATCGTTTCTTCCGACGTGATCGGTATGCGTTACGGTTCTCTGTTCGACGCTACCCAGACCATGGTTGCAAAGATCGACGACGACACCTACCAGGTTCAGGTCGTTTCTTGGTACGACAACGAAAACTCCTACACCAGCCAGATGGTTCGTACCATCAAGTACTTCGCTGAACTGAACTAAGTCAGGCGAACTTCTGTAGGTTCATAAAAAAGCAACAAGGATCTCTCACCAGTTGGGTGTGGGAGCCTTGTTGGCATATAGCAGATACTGCACTGTCGCAAAGACGAACAGGAGGACTACATATGAAAATGAGCAAACGGTTTTGGATCGTGCTGCTGGCGGCTATGCTGTGTACGAGCAGCTTGGCCGGATGTGCTTCCGATGCAGGCACAGACACCAGCGCAGACACGACGAATGCAAACGACACCACGGCAAACGTCGAAACAGAGGAAGCCGATCCCTTTGCCGATTTCGACTACGGCGGACAGAGCTTCCGCACCTACACCAGCGTGAACAATGCGTCGGTCTCCCTGAAGAGCTCCAACTTCCTGATCGAAGGACCGAGGAATTGACCGGGGAAGCCGCCAGCGATGCAGCCTTCGAGCGCAATAGAGCCGTCGAAGAAATGCTCAATATTTCCCTGGAATTTGCACAGGCCGAAATGGGTTACGATACGGTTCAAAACACCGTTCGCACCTACATCATGGCAGGCTCTGACGAATATGAGCTGATCATCAACGACCTGTACGGCCTGACTGCACTGACCGTGGAGGGTATGTTCCACGCTGCGGACAAAGGCGAATATTTTGATTTTACCCAGCCCTATTGGTTCGGCGACTTTATGAAGGACATCTCCTTTAAGGAAGGCGACACCTTCATGATGGCAGGCGACTTCATCATCGATACCCTGCGGACTGCCCACTGCCTGGTCTACAACAAAGATATGTACACCGACCTGTTCGGCGATGGGGACGGACTGTATGACATCGTGCTGGAAGGCAACTGGACCATGGACAAAATGATCGAGATGGTGAATGCAGCCTACGTGGACAGCGACGGCAACGGCACCAAGAATATCGGCGATAAGCTGGGCTTTGCGGTGTTCCAGGACTGGGGACCGTTTATCCCCTTCTCCATCTCTTTGGGTGTGGAATACTTAGGTCGTGACGATGCCGGCTATCCCACGCTGACCATGAACAACGAACGTACCATGCTGATGTGCGACAAGACATACCAGCTGTGGCATTCCCAGGGCATCGGCGGTCTGTCGATCTTCAACAACGAAGCACAGACGGTTCTGGATCAGTTCACCTCCGGCAACGTGCTGATCATCGGTTACCAGCAGCTGGGCTCTCTGGAAAGCGATGCGCTGCGTGCCTCGGAGCATGAGATCGGTATCGTGCCCTATCCCAAGCTGGACGAGCTGCAGGAGCAGTATGTGACCTCTGCCCACGACACCTCGGAGATCGGTCTGCTGCCGGTGACCATGCCGGAGAGCAGATTGCCCTTTGCCAGCGCCGTCATCGAGGTGCTGAGCCGGGAATCCAGCAAGACCGTGCTGCCGGCCTACTACGAAAGCTCTTTGAAGATCAAGTACACCAGAGACGAGGTCTCGGCCCAGATGATCGACATGATCCACGACGGGCTGAGCAATTCCTTTGCTCTGGCATGGCACCAGCCTCTGGGTACCTTCCTGCAGAGCGTGATCTTCAGTGCGGCGTCTGCGGAAAACACCTTTGCCAGCACGTACGCCAGCGCTGAAAAGGGTATGCAGGAAAAGCTGAATACCCTGATCGAGACCTACAAGACAAACAATGAGAAATAAATTTTCGTAACAAGAAGCAAACTTCCACTGGAATCGGAAGCGATCTTCCCATTAAACGAAATAAGATCCTTCTAAAAGCAAAGAGAGATCCTGCCGGTTTTGGGCCTGCAGGGTCTTTTTTTCAAAATCTTTTCGTGGAAAAAACGAAAAAGCCCTTGCATCTGTCGAAAAGTATGGTATAATAATACAGAACGAAAAAATACTTTCACTTCACCGGAGGATACATTATGAAACTTGGTATGATCCGCTGGCCCGATGCCGGCAGCTTTGACTACCTGGCAGGGAAGGGTCTGGACTTCATGGAAGTCTGCTGCAACTATGACCCGGACAGCAAAAACTTCATCGAGAAGAAGGACGAGATCAAGGCGAACATCGCTCGCACCGGCGTTCCTGTGCAGTCCGTAGGCCGCTGGAACTCTGTGCCCAACGTAGGCGGCAAGATCGACGCTGACGTGATGGCGCTGAACCTGGAGCTGCTGCGTGCCACTGCCGACGTTGGCGCTAAGGTATTCGTATGCGGCTGCAACTACGACGACTCTGTTTCGCTGTTCCACAACTACTGCGCTGCTGTGGAAAACTTCGGCACGCTGGTGGAAGAAGGCAAGAAGCTGGGTCTGCAGGTGGCTGTGTACAACTGCGACTGGAACAACTTTGTCCACAAGGATGAGCAGTGGAAGATCGTGCTCGGCGAGATCCCGGAGCTGATGATCAAGTACGACTGCTCCCACTCCTTCTCCCGGAACCAGGACTACATCGAAGAGCTGAACACCTGGCTGCCCAGAGTGGCCCATATGCACGTGAAGGGCGTTGCCAAGGTGGGGGACAAGTGGGTAGACAATCCGCCGGCCGGCATGGACAGCATCGATTGGCCCACCGTATTCTCCCTGATCTATCGCTACGGCTACGACGCTGGCCTGAGCATCGAACCCCACTCCGGCATCTGGCAGGGTGAACTGGGCGAACGGGGCATCGATTACACCATCGGCTATATGCGTCCCTTTATCCTGCGATAAGGAGCATCCGGCGGCAAAGAGCATTCTGCTTTGTGGATTTATCGATATCAAGATAAACCAAAGGTGGAAGCAGCCGAGCGGCCGAAAGGCACCGAAAACGGCAAAATAAAAAGTTTTTTCGGATTTTTGGCGCATTTACGGCAAAATGTCGGAGATACCATCTTGACATAATCGCATTTTTATGATATTATACTTATATGGAGTTGCCTCTGCCCAACGTAACCTATAGCGTTGGTTGACCGCAACACAACCGGCGCATGAAAGACGTTGCCTTTCGTGCAAAGAAAAATTTCAATTTATTGGAGTATGGTATGGAAACAAAGCGCAATATCAAGTATTTCACTGCCCCACCGATCAATGTGATCGCAATCATTGGCTGGGTCATCGTCGTTGTCGGCGTTGTTCTGGCAAGCCTGTTCTGGTCCACTCGTATCCCCGGTATCATCACGGCCATCGTTGGTCTGTTTGTGGTGGTGTTCGCATCCGGTGGGAAGTCCAATGACACCGACGTAGAATTCCAGGCGCTGGAAAAGATCCGCAACCTGCAGGAAAAGAGCGAGAAGAAATTCGAAGTATACGAAAAGAGCTTCCTGAAGATGCTGAAGCCCATCAACCTGCTGGGTTATGACTTCGAAGCCAAGGAAGAACCGTTCTACTACAAGAAGGGTCAGGACGGTAAGCACCGCACCAACTACTTCTGCGGCGTGAACCTGATCTTCACCAACGAAAAGGTATTCATCTACGGTCGTCGTTTCTCCGTGACCGATGATCTGATCGACGAAGAGATCGCTGCCAACTACTTCTACTTTGACCTGGATAAGGCCGAGCTGGAAGAAAAGACCTACACCACCAAGAAGGGTGACCGCACCATCGAGGTTCCTTTCTACGTATTCAAGCTGCTTAAGGCCGACGGTACCGAAGCCCTGCGGATGTGCGTAGAATATGGCGCCGACACCGATAAGGCCGTTGTGGACATCACCCGTGCCATCTCCGTTCGTCAGAAGGAACTGGAAAAGAGAGCCAAGGAAGCTGCTGAACGGAAGGCTGCATTCCGTGCCAAGGTAGAAGCTGAAAAGGCTGCCGACGCTGCTGCCGCTGCTGCAGAAGCCGCTGCCAACGCCAACGCATAAAAGTACACACTGCAATATCACCATAGAACACTGTTTAGCGACATGAATGTCGGATGAACAGTGTTCTTTTTTATCTCCGGCACAAAAAAGCGATGGAAAATTCAAAATTGATTTACAGGAAGGATGAAGGAAATCTATTGACCCCAGTGGGATTTTGGTGTATAATATATTGTGAATACGTGCGGAAAAGTGTAGACAGCCACCGGTCATCCCGAAAGTGGGAAGGATCGGCGGAAAACGCTGCATGGGATAACGGAAGGAAATAGACTATGGTAGAGATCACGGGTGTGCTGCCCCGTTCCCGTGCGGCAAAAAAAGGGATCCAGCCGGGCGACATTTTGCTGGAGATCAACGGACATACGATCAACGACGTGCTGGACTATCGGTTCCGGCTGGCAGAGCGGACGGTAACGCTGAAGCTGCACCGTGGCCCGGAGCTGCTCGACATCACCATCCGCAAGGAAGAATACGACGACATCGGGTTGGAATTCGCCACACCGCTGATGGACAAAAAGCACCGGTGCGAAAACGGCTGCATCTTCTGCTTCATCGACCAGAACCCACCGGGGATGCGAGAGTCCATCTACTTCAAGGACGACGACTCCCGACTGTCCTTTCTCCACGGCAACTACATCACCCTGACCAACCTCCACGACGAGGACATCGACCGGATCCTGGAAATGCACATTTCGCCGGTCAACGTGTCGGTGCATACCACCAATCCGGAACTGCGGGTGCAGATGATGAAAAACAAGCGCTCCGGGGAGGTGCTGGGCTATCTAAGACGACTGGCCGATGCCGGTACCAAGCTTCGGGGACAGATCGTGCTGTGCAAGGGGATCAACGATGGTGCCGAGCTGGATCGCAGTATGCGTGACCTGTACAGCTACTATCCGGCTATGGACAGCGTGTCCATCGTGCCGGCCGGACTGACTGCCTATCGACAGAAGCTGTACCCACTGGAGCCCTTCACACCGGAGGAATGCCGTGCGGTGATCGAACAGGTGAAGGCCTTTGGGGACCAGTGCTTGGCAGAGTGCGGCGAACGGATATTTTACGCATCCGATGAATTTTACGTCAAAGGAAATGTGCCGCTGCCGGATGACGAATTCTACGGCGAGTTCACCCAATTGGAAAACGGCGTGGGAATGCTGACCTCCTTCGAGAGCGAATTTCACGGACTGCTTGCCATGCTGGATGAGGACGAACGAAATATCGAAAGCCACGTGTCCATCGCTACCGGAGAAGCAGCGGCGGAGATGATCTGTCGTTTGGTAAAAAAAGCGGAAGCGGCGTGCCCAAACCTGCGCTGCCACGTGTATGTGGTGAAGAACAACTTCTTCGGCGGCCAGGTGACGGTGACCGGACTGCTCACGGGAAAGGACATTGCCGAGCAGCTTACCGGCCAAGAGCTGGGAGAGCGGCTGCTGCTGTCCCGTACCACACTGCGCAGCGAAGGAGACCTGTTCCTGTGCGGCATGACACCGGACGAGCTGTCGGAGAAGCTGGGCGTGCCCCTGTGCTTTATCGACCAGGACGGTGCTGCGCTGCTGGAAGCTATGCTGGGCATCTGAGACACACAAGAGACGAAAAATATACGATCTGTATCGTTTGATATATAACAAAACAGTATGCATACAAAAGGAGTAAAGATACATGGGAAAACCAGTGATCGCCATAGTGGGGCGACCCAATGTTGGGAAAAGTACACTGTTCAATAAGCTGATCGGCGAAAAGCGTGCCATCGTAGAAGACACCCCCGGCGTGACCAGAGACCGCATTTACGGGGAGACCGAATGGCGTGGCAAGACCATGATCGTCATCGACACCGGCGGTATCGAACCCAAGACCGACGACATCATCCTGAAGAAAATGCGGGAGCAGGCCCAGATCGCCATCGACACGGCAGACGTGATCCTGTTCATGTGCGACATTCGTACCGGCCTTCTGGCAGACGACATGGACATTGCGGTGATGCTGAAAAAGAGCGGCAAGCCTGTGATCCCCTGTATCAACAAGTCCGACCGGATCGGGGACGTGGATGCCAACTTCTATGAATTCTACGAGCTGGGCTTCTCCATCGATCCCATTCCCCTGTCTTCGCTCCACGGCAGCGGCAGTGGGGACGTGCTGGATGCGGTGATCGATGCACTGCCTGCCTTTGAGACGGAAGAAGGGGACAGCGATGTGGTCTCCGTGGCGGTGATCGGCAAGCCCAATGCCGGCAAATCCTCGCTGATCAACCGGATCTTAGGTGACGAGCGCCTGATCGTGTCCAACATCGCCGGTACCACCAGAGACGCCATCGATACCTTCCTGGAAAACGAGCACGGCCGGTACAACTTCATCGATACCGCCGGGATCCGTCGCCAGAGCAAGGTGGACGAACGGGTGGAAAAGTTCAGCGTGCTGCGAGCCAAGATGGCTGTAGAACGGGCAGACGTGTGCCTGATCGTCATCGACGGCAAGGAAGGCATCACCGAGCAGGACGAAAAGATCGCTGGTCTGGCCCACGAGGCAGGGAAGGCGTCCATCATCTGCGTGAACAAATGGGACGACGTGGACAAGGACAACAACACCACCAACGAATACGTGAAGAAGATCACCAATGCCCTGTCCTATATGACCTATGCGCCCATCCTGTTCATCTCGGCGAAAACCGGCCAGCGTGTGGACAAGCTGTTCGAGCAGATCAATTATGTCCATGACCAGACCAATATGCGTGCCACCACCGGTATGCTCAACGACGTGCTGGCAGACGCCGTGGCAAGGGTACAGCCGCCGTCCGACAAGGGCAGACGACTGAAGATCTATTACATGACCCAGACCAGTGTGGCGCCGCCTACGTTTGTGCTGTTCT
>CAZLED010000053.1:0-16918 GCA_964558485.1 uncultured Ruminococcus sp.
AACGGATTGTCCTCCGGCGCATTGCAGAACACCACCAATTTAGCAGGTCCAATGCAGTTGTGATCCTTGGTCAGCTCTGCCGCCTGTTTGACCGCTTCTCCCATGAGCCGCACCGCATCCATGTTGATCCCGGCCTTGGTGGAGCCTACGTTGACAGAGGAGCATACGTGATCGGTGACAGCCAATGCTTCCGGAATGGCAGCGATCAGTTCCCGGTCACCAGCCGCAAAGCCCTTGTGTACCAGCGCACTGAACCCACCGATGAAGTTCACGCCCACAGCCTGGGAAACCTTCTCCAAGGTCTTGGCATACTTTACCGGATCACCGCCGGACACCGCAGCCAACAGCGCAATGGGGGTTACGGAGATCCGCTTGTTGATGATCGGAATGCCATAGGTCCGTTCGATCTCTTCACCCACCGGCACCAGTCGTTCTGCCTTCCGGGTCATTTTTTCATAGATCTTCCGGCAGGATACATCAATATCGCTGTCGGCGCAGTCCAAAAGGGAAAGCCCCATGGTTATGGTTCGAATGTCCAGGTTCTCGTCCTCGATCATTCGAATTGTTTCCATAATATCTTTTGTATTGATCATTTTCGTATATATCCTTTTCTTTCCGTGATCCGTGCGTACTCAAATGTGGTGCATGGAATTGAAGATATCCTCGTGCATCACATGGATCTTCATGCCGATCTGATCTCCCAGTGCAAACAGCGCCTGCTGCAGCGCTGCAAAGTCCTCGGTCAAATCGGAAATATCGATGAGCATGACCATGGTGAACATATCCTTCAACACAGACTGGGTCACATCGATGATGTTGGCATGGTGTTCGGCGCAGACGGTGCTGACCTTGGCCAGGATGCCCACAGTGTCGTACCCAACGACGGTAACAATAGCTTTCATATGCATTTCTCCTCTTTGTTTTTTGCAAGTAGTATAGCATATTTTTCGGCAAAAATCAAGATATACCACGTAAAAACCGGAGCCAAATAGGACCCCGGTTTGCTTCTATTTGGTTTATTCGATACCGTACAGCGGCAGGAGTTTTTCGTCGATGGCCTTGCTCATCTGTTTCTCTACAGACTCCCACTTGGAAGCCAAATTGGAGTTGTTGGCAACGATCAGGTCACGGATCAAATAGGGCAGCCGCTGGAAGTGGGAGATACCAAACTGGAAGGAGAAATCGAAGTTTCGTCCAGCCATGATCAGATCCACCATTTCCGCAGTCCCGGCATCGGTAGAATACTTGCCCTTCAGCGCAATGTCATAATACGCCGGATAGACCTTCTTGTAGCTTTCCGCACACAGCGCTTCGTAGATGGTGCCCACAAAATCGATATTGCCATAGGCCGTCAGCGGTACACCAAAGGCTGTGAACTTGTCGTCTGCATTGGTGTAGTAGGCATCCTGCTCTGTATCCCACTTGGGCCACGGCAGCATGGCATAGGGATCTTCCATCTCACGCAGGTCGGAGTACGCAGCCGCAAAACGCAGAGGCGCCATCGCCAGCTGTCCGTTCAGGAAATAATCCTCTTCCTCGTACTGCGTTGCGGTCAGCTTGATGAAGCCGGGATTTTCGTAGTGGAAGGCAAGAAGCTTCTCCAAAATCGAAACGGTCTTGTCCGACATAAAGTTGATCTCGATCCGGTTGTCCTTCGTCACAGAGCATAGCGGCAGATTAAAGGCGACCGTCCAAACGTCGGCCGGGTTCACGATATTGTACCCAAAGCCATACCGGTCCCCGGTGTCTGCTTTTCCGTCCCCATTCACATCTACGTACATACTCTCGACCATGGCAGACATCGTATCGATGGTCCAGGAGCCGTCACGCACCATGTTGTACAGATCCTCGGCAGAATACCCTTGGTCATTAAGCGTCTTCTGGTTGAAGAAAATGGCATAGGTGTAGGTCATAGAGGTAATGGAAAGGTCAGAGCAAATGGAGTACAGCCGGTCGTTGATGGTGGCATTGCTGTTGGCCAGGGAATTGTGCCACGGCTTGTCCAGATCCACATGCGGGATCTCGATCCAGTTGAGCAGCGCACCGGCATTGATCAGTTCGCAGGATTCAAAGTTGTAAAAGCCAACCAGATCAAAATCATCCGTACCTGCCAGAACCAGATTTTTACAAGCCGTCCAGGGCTCTTTGTCTTCGGTCATGACGATGCTCGTGTTGAACCGTTCACCGATATCCACATTTCGATTGAACACAGCATCGTTGCAGGCATCGCCGTTCAGTTCATCCGCCACGATCTCGAAGGATACAGCATCGTATGCCGCGATCGTAGGCGCATTGGTCAGTACCCGAAATTCCTGTCCGCCAAAATCACTTTCCGGCAGATCGTCAGAGATCAACTGCCGTAGCTCATAATCGGTGAGATCGTCAGTCTCTACGACAGCTGTCGTATCTGTTGCATTGGCACTTGTGGTATCGGTCGTTTTTTCTGCAGTGGAATCGCCGCAGGCCGTAAGCCCGGAGGACAGCAGCAAAGCGGCTATGAGCAGTGTGAGCATTCTTTTTTTCATAAGAGACCCTTCCCAAAATCGATGTCCATAGGACAAAATACACTATGGTCATTATACAACGTTTGCCACAAAAAGTCAATAGATTTTTTGCATTTATCCAAAAAAAAATGGCACCGACTTATGATATACGCACAAGCCGGTGCAAAAATAGCGATTTTTATTCGACAATAGTCAACGAAGCGTTGCCGGAAATGGTGATTTTACCAGCCACAATTGTGTAACGATTTCCCACCGTATCGGCATACACAGTGCCATCGCAGGCAGGCAGCTCCACTGTAATTTCCTTGTCATCCGGTGCAGCTACCGCAAAGGCTGTCACCATACCATCCTTCCAAGTGGCGTCCACTGTATAGCCACCACGAGCACGCAGACCCGTAAAGGAACCGCAGGACAGGGCAGCAGGCAGCGCCGGTAACAGCGATACAAAGCCTTCGTGGCTCTGGAGTACCATCTCTCCAATGCCGGCCGCACCACCGAAATTCCCATCGATCTGGAACGGCGGATGGGTGTCGAACAGATTGGGCAGGGTAGACCGTGTGAACAGCGCACGAACATTCTGGTACACATTCTCGCCATCCCGGAGACGAGCGAACAGATTGATCAGCCATGCCCGGCTCCAACCGGTGTGACCGCCACCGGACGCCAGTCGTCTGTCCAGCGTGACCCGGATCGCCTGGTACAGCGCCGGTGTGGCTCTGGTGATCTGGGCAGCCGGATACAGGCCAAAGGCGTGGGAAATGTGTCTGTGTCCCGGTTCCGGCTCATCGTAGTCCTTGACCCATTCCATAAGCTGTCCATGCTTGCCCACCGAAAGCGGCGGCAGCTTGTTTGCCATTTCCACAGCCGTCACACCATCGTCCGGATGGATACCAAGCATCTTTTCTGCTTCTCCGTAGAACCGCAGCAGACCGCCAATGATCTCGGTGTCCATGGTGGGCGACATGGTGATGTAGCCACTGTGCACCTCACCTTTGTCGTCAGGTACAAAGAAGCGATTCTCCGGCGAGGTAGAAGGACCGGACAAAAGCCCGCCGTGCCCATCGTCAAAGAGCATATCCATAAAGAACAGCGCACTTTCCCGGATGTATTCGTAGGCCGTGTTTTTCAGAAAATCCACGTCGCCCGTGTACAGCCAGTGTTCCCACATATGATACGCCAGCCAGGCACCACCCAGCGGCCACATACCCCAAGGACCGTCTGCCGCTGCTGCAAAGCCGTAGATGTCGCTGACATGATGCACCACCATCCCACGTGCGTGGTAGTTTTCCGCAGCCACACGCTTACCGCCGGGCAGAAGGTAGTCGTTCATGTAGGTGAACAGCGCCGCTACCGATTCCGAAAGCCCGGCTTCCTCAGCGTGCCAATAGTTCATTTGGAGGTTGATATTGGTGTGGTAGTCCGCATTCCAAGGCGACTCCATTCCTTCCGACCAAACGCCCTGCAGATTGGCCGGCAGCGAATCCTCTCTGCTGGACGAGACCAGAAGATATTTTCCAAACTGGTAATACAGCGAGATCAGCCCCGGATCGGCAGCAGTTTCCTCTTCCTTCAATCGAGCCAGTCGTTCCGGAATGGGTGTCTCGGCAAACGCATCACCCTGTGGTGCCAGATCGATATCCGACCGGGACATGATGGCAGAGAAGTCCGCCACGTGGGCAGCCAGCAGCGCATCCCAACCGGCAGAAGCCTTCATCATACCGGCAGCAGACGCAGACTCCAGACAGTCGTGCTTGAATGCGGTGTAAATGCCGATGTACACGACCACTTCGTCGGCATCCGTGATACGCAGGGAATCGCCGCAAACCGCCTGTGTTCCATTGGTCTCCACCTTCACGCAGACACGAAATTTGTTGTCCCCAGTGGCCGTGTGACAATGCGCCACCAGCCAGCCTTCCTGCACTTCCAGCTTGTCCATGCATTCTCTGGTGTAGGACAAAACCAGATCAAAAGCTTTCTCTGCCGCAAACCGGACACATTGCAGACCCGCCGGATGAGACGAAAAGGCCTCTCTGGTGTACAGCACGCCATCCTTCCGGTAGGAGATCACCGCTTTTCCGTGCAGCAGATCCAGATCTCGTCTGTAGTCTGTGATGGTGCTGTTCTCTGTTTTCGGGTAGTACGCCCACAGATTGCCGGCATATTCGTAGGACTGGATCCGCAAAAACAGATCGTCACCCAGTGAATCGATGTAGGGATCGATCTCCCATTCCCGACCTTCCAGATAGAGCTGCCGGGTGTGGTCGATGATCGCTCTGTAGTCGTCCTTCCGGGAATCCATGGGACCGCCAGCCCAAATGGTCTCCTCATTCAGTGTGATCTGTTCCTTCACCGGGTCACCCCAGAACAGCATCCCCTGTGCCCCATTGCCCAGTGGTGTACCATCGTCCCACCGAGGTGCAGGTGCGTTCAAATGCAAAATATAGTCTTTCATAAGTATCCTCCTTTGGATCACATATGGATCATGCTTTGGTTTCCTCGTTGTCTTCGTCGGCTATATTTTCGTCTGCCGTATGCGCAGCCTTGTGATGGGCCAACGGATTTTTCGCCATCGCCGCTTCCATATCGGCATTGGCCACATGGGTGTAGATCTGCGTGGTGTTCAGCTGCTCATGTCCCAAAATATCCTTCAGCACCCGAATGTCCACCTGCCCGGTCTGGTACATCAGTGTAGCCGCTGTGTGCCGCAGCTTGTGGGTAGAGTAGTGCTTGTATTCCAGTCCAGCCGACTTCAGATATTTGTACACCATCCATTGCACTGTCTTCACACTGATCCGCTGGTGTCGGTTGGAGAGAAACAGGGCATTGTCCCCTTTGGTTGGTGTCGCCAACCGAATGGGCAAATAGGCATTCAGCGCTTCCCGACAGGCATCGTTCAGATAGATCACACGTTCCTTGGCGCCTTTGCCCATCACACGCAGAGACCGCAGCTCTGTGTCCAGATCCGGCAGACTGATCCCGGCCAGCTCCGACAATCGCATACCGCAGTTCAGGAACAAGGTCAAAATGGCAAAATCCCGTTCCTTGGTTTTGGATTCGTTGTCTGTCTCCACCGCCGTCAGCAGGTCTTCGCTTTCTGATAGCGTTAGATGTTTCGGCAGTTTTTGTTTTTGTCGAGGTGTTTCGATGGTGATGGCTGGATTGATCTCAAACAATTTCTGCTTCACGGTCAAATATTTATAAAAGGACTTGATCGCAGAAAGCTTGCGTGCCATGGTCTTGCTTTCGTTCTCCCGATCCTTCTTCGTGTATCCCAAAAAGTCGTAGATCTCCCCGGTGGTGATGGAAGACAGAAATGCCTGGTCGATCTCCGAAATGTCGATCTGGGCAAACGCTTCTCCTTCGGTGGGCAGCCCATTGCGAACGGCTGTCATGTACCGCAGAAAGGTACGCAGATCCAGCAAATACTCCTGGACGGTCTTTTCACTGCACCCCTGGATGGTCAGCTTGTAGGTCGCAAAGTCCTTGACCAGCGGCGGCAGTCCTTCTCGATAATCTTTTTTTGGTCTTGCCAAATGGGTATCCTTCTTTTCACAGTATTTCTACCTACATTATACCATAAATCCGTGGACTGTGGTAGTGTTTTTTGAAAAAATTCTCACAAAAAAGCGAGCAGAGCAGCAGCGTAAAGGACACAGTACGATTGTAGTATTTTGCAAAAATGATTCGATGTACAGAGAATGTGTAACGGAATTGTAAATATTGCAGGAAATGGCGTGACAGATGCAGAAAACTGTGGTATAATAAGAGGTACTTTGTGAGCTGTCCCATCGGGCAGAACCATATCCATATAAAGGAAAGAGAGCATATGAACAAGAAACTGATTTGCCTCCTGCTGGCCACACTGCTGACCGCTACAGCCTGTTCCGGCAAAGATACCATCAAAACAGACAACGTAGAAAGCGGAGAACTGAACACCGCCGGCTTTGACTATGAAAACGCAGACCTGTCCGCATACGTTACGCTGGGCACCTACGAAGGTTTGGCGGCGAACCTGACCATTGTGGATATCACCGAGGCAGAGCTGGAAAACAAGATCGACGACCTGCTGAATTCCTACGGTCACTACAACGAGATCACCGACCGACAGGTGCAAGAAGGCGATACCGTCCGTGCCGCCTATGCCGGATATCTGGATGGAGAAGCCTTTGAAGGTGGTACCGACAACAATGCAGAGATCGTAGTTTCTGCCAACTCCGGCTATATCGAAGGCTTTGCAGAGGCTTTCGAAGGCCAAATGCCCGGCGTGGAATTCTCCTTTGATGTGACCTTCCCGGAAAACTATGGCAACGATATGGCAGGGAAGGAAGTGACCTTCGTCTGCACCGTCCACGCCATCTACGGAGACGAATACATCGTGCCGGAGCTGACCGACGAATTCGTAAAGGAGACCTACGGCTACAACAACGTAGAAGAGTTCCGTATCCTGTACCGGGATTCCGTAGAAGCACAGGAAGCCTACCAAAATGAGAGCGCCATGTACTCCTCGCTGTGGAGCCAGATCTTAGAGAACAGCACGATCCACGCATACCCGGATGGGGAAGTGGACCGACTGTACAACGAATCCAAGGCCATGTATGCATATTATGCCGATATGTACGGTGTGGATTATGAGACCTTCCTGACCAACTACGTGGGTACCAGCGATGAACAGCTGAAAAGCGATGCCGAATCCTACGTGAAGGAAGACCTGATCCAGTATTCGCTGATGAAGGCACTGGGTACCGAGCTGACCGATACCGAATACACCGAAGGCCTGGATTTCCTTGCCAATATGTACGGTATGTCCACAGAGGAATTTGAAAGCTACTATGGCGAAGATGCCATCCGTGCTACCCTGAACTGGGAAGATGTCATGAAGGCCGTAGCCGAGCTGGCAGTCATCACAGAAGTAAACGGCTGATCCATAGAATATACCCATCGCCTATGCATTTTGTATGGGCGATTTTTGGATGCAAACAAAAATGGGCACCGCAACGGCACCCATTTTTTGTATATATTCATAATCAAACGATCACAGTCTGGCAGCGATCTCTCGCAGGAAGGTCTCGGAATCCACCTTCCGTACGTTGTCCAGCGTAGACATGGACGCCAGGTCCCCGGTCATTACGCCTTCTTCAATGGTGCGAATGGTGGCAGCTTCCAGCTTGTCTGCAAACGCCATCAGCTCCGTATTGCCATCCAGTTCCCCACGCTTCCGCAGTGCACCGGACCAGGCAAAAATGGTTGCCACAGAGTTGGTGGAAGTGGTCTCACCCTTCAGATACTTGTAGTAGTGCCGCTGCACCGTGCCGTGTGCTGCTTCGTATTCGTACACGCCATCCGGAGACACCAGCACAGAGGTCATCATAGCCAGAGAACCATAGGCCGTTGCCAGCATATCGCTCATTACGTCGCCGTCGTAGTTCTTGCAGGCCCAGATGTAACCACCTTCGGAACGAACCACACGAGCCACGGCATCGTCGATCAGCGTGTAGAAATATTCGATACCAGCTTCTTCAAACTTTGCCTTGAATTCGTTTTCGTAAACCTCGGCGAAAATATCCTTGAACCGGTGGTCGTAGGTCTTGGAAATGGTATCTTTGGCAGCGAACCACAGATCCTGCTTCTTGTCCAGCGCATAGGTGAAGCAGCAGCGTGCAAAGGAAGTGATGGATGCATCCACATTGTGTACACCCTGGATGATGCCGCCGGACTGCCCGAACTGGTGGATCACCTTGCGGGTCTCGTTGCCGTTCTCATCCGTGCAGACCAGCTCACACTTGGACCCGGCCGGTACCTGCATTTCTACATTCTTGTAAATGTCGCCGTATGCATGACGGGCAATGGTGATAGGCTTGGTCCAGGTGGGAATGTAGGGCTGGATCCCCTTGACCAAAATGGGCGCACGGAACACCGTACCGTCCAGAATAGCCCGGATCGTACCGTTGGGAGATTTCCACATTTCCTTCAGATTGTATTCTTCCACACGAGCTGCATTGGGCGTGATGGTCGCACACTTGACAGCAACACCGTATTTCTTGGTGGCTTCCGCTGCATCGATGGTCACCTGGTCGTTGGTCTGGTCACGATAGGGAAGACCCAGATCGTAATATTCGGTGTTCAGCTCAATATAGGGCTCCAGCAGAATGTCCTTGATCATCTTCCAGAGCACACGGGTCATTTCGTCCCCATCCATCTCGACCAGGGGCGTGGTCATCTTGATCTTTGCCATAATGTATATTTCTCCTTCACGGCATCAGCCATTTTGCTTTGTATAATCCAGCAACCCACCAGCCAGCAGAATATCCCGCATCCGGCTGCTCAGCTCGCACTTCACAGGAATGGTGTGTCCCTTGGTCTGGTTCACCACAACGATGTCCTTGCCATGGGCCACAGCATCCCGCAGTCCTTCGATCACCAGCGTATCTCCGGCATCGATGGTGTCATAATCTGCCTCGTTCACGAATTCCAGGGGCATGATCCCGGCGTTCAGCAGGTTGGCACGATGGATCCGGGCAAAGGACTTCACCAGTACTGCCTTGATCCCCAGGTACAGCGGTGCCAGTGCTGCGTGTTCTCTGGACGAACCCTGTCCGTAGTTCACGCCACCGACCACGATGCTCTGTCCCAATGCCTTGGCTCTCTGGGGAAATTCCTTATCGCAAACGGTGAAGCAGTGCTCCGAGATGGCAGGGATGTTGGAACGCAGCGGCAGGATCTTGGCACCGGCCGGCATGATGTGGTCGGTGGTGATGTTGTCGCCTACCTTCAAGGAAACCGGGCATTCCAGTCTGTCGGCCAGAGGTGCGGTTGCCGGGTAATCCTTGATGTTGGGACCACGCAGGATCTCTACCTGGTCTGCTTCGTCGGCCGGTGCAGGCAGTGCGATCATATTGTCGTTGATCATAAACTTTTCCGGCATGGGGATCTGGGGCATGATGCCCAGCTCACGAGGATCCGCCAGATAGCCGCAAATGGCAGAAGCCGCAGCCACTTCGGGAGACACCAGATAGATCTGTCCATCTCTGGTACCGCTGCGTCCTTCAAAGTTCCGGTTGAAGGTACGGAGAGAAATACCGGCAGAGTTGGGAGACTGTCCCATACCGATACAGGGACCGCAGGCAGATTCCAGCACACGGGCACCGGCAGCGATCATATCTTCCAGCGCATGGTTGTCTGCCAGCATGGTCAGCACCTGCTTGGAGCCGGGTGCAATGGACAGCGATACATCGGGATGCACGGTCTTGCCACGGAGAATATACGCCACCTTCATCATGTCCGCCAGAGAGCTGTTGGTGCAGGAACCGATACATACCTGATCCACCTTCATCCGACCCAGCTCCGTGATCTTACATACATTGTCCGGAGAATGGGGTCTGGCCACCATGGGCTCCAGTGCAGACAAGTCGATCTCGATGGTCTCATCGTACACGGCATCCGCATCGGCAGACAACGGTACCCACACGTCCCCACGTCCCTGTGCATCCAGGAAGGCCTTGGTCACGTCGTCGGAAGGGAAGATAGAGGTAGACGCACCCAGCTCGGCACCCATATTGGTGATGGTCGCTCTTTCCGGTACGCTCAGCGTCTGTACGCCATCCCCGGTGTATTCGATGATCTTGCCAACGCCACCTTTGACGGTCATCCGGCGCAGCACCTCCAGGATCACATCCTTGGCAGACACCCAGTCCTGCAGCTTGCCGTGGAGAACGATATTGGTGATCTTGGGATAGGTGATGTAGTACGCACCGCCACCCATGGCCACAGCCACATCCAATCCACCGGCGCCCATGGCCAGCATCCCCAGACCGCCACCGGTAGGCGTATGGCTGTCGGAGCCGATCAGGGTCTTGCCGGGCACGCCAAACCGTTCCAGATGCACCTGGTGACAGATACCGTTGCCGGGACGAGAGAAGTAGATCCCGTGCTTCTTGGCGCAGGAACCAATGAACCGGTGGTCATCCGCATTTTCAAATCCGTTCTGCAAAGTGTTGTGGTCGATATAGGCTACCGAACGCTCCGTCTTCACCTGCGAAATACCCATGGCTTCAAATTCGATATAGGCCATGGTGCCCGTTGCATCCTGGGTCAAAGTCTGGTCGATCTTCAGACCGATCTCTTTCCCCTTCACAAATTCGCCATCTACCACATGGGCTTTCAGGATCTTTTCAGCCAGTGTCAGTCCCATACTATGTTCTCCTTCCATTTCCCTGCACATGACGGAAGCTGCATAGGGTCATGCAGAACCATACAGGGATACACAAAAAATATTACATTTATTATACTACATCCGGCGTCTTTTTGTCAACAAGAGAAAAGTATCAAAATATGCAGCTCATATCCGACTTTTCCTGTGCAATATGAGAAAGTGGCGGAATTTTCTCCGGAAAATGCGGAACAGACCTTGCGTTTTTCAGGGAAATATGATAAAATACAACCGTAGAAACTGGAGCGAATCTGGTAAAGGAGCACGAAAATGAAGATTATGCATATTTGGGTGCAGAATACAAATGAAATTGATAAAAATGCAGGATGTGATGCAGGTTCATGCAAAACGGTACACAGCGTATCGGAAGCACGGGAACTGGTGCGATCTCTTCTCCCAGAGATGGAGGAGATCACCGTGCATCTGCCTGCTGGTGTGTACGACCCAGCGGATTTTGTTTTCCAAAAGGAAGACAGCTCTGCCAACTGTAAAGTCATCTGGCAAGGCGAGGAGGGAACGATCCTGCACGGCGGTCTGACCATTCCCAAAGAAAAATGGTGTGCGCCGGACAAAGAGATGCTGTCTCGATTTACCGAAGAGGTCCGTGATCACATACATATGGTGGATCTGACTGCATATGGCCTGTCCTACGCCGATTGGGGAGAGATGCAGGTCATCGGTGCCTTCCACACAGCCGGCAAATACACAGACGTACCCGGTGGTAGTCGTTGTGAAGCCTTCTGTGGTGACCATCGTATGACCATCGCTCGGTATCCCAACGAAGGTTACCTGAAGCTGGATGCCGTAGCGGACGTAGGCGACTGCGCCGAATTTCCGGCTCAAAACTATTATCGGGATTGGGGCGACCGGAAGGACCATCGTGGCGGCATCTACATCATCGACCGCAAGACCAATGCCCACATTTCGAGCTGGGCAGATCCGTCTACCGCATGGGCCTTTGGCTACTTCATGTGGGACTGGGCCGATTCTTCCACACCCATCACCGTGGACACCACCAACCGCCGCTTCTTCCCGAAGTACGTGAGCCGCTATGGTGCCAGACCAGGTGCCAACTACTATTTCTACAACGTGCCGGAAGAATTGGATACGGTCTACGAATGGTACCTGGATCGCAAGACCGGCAGACTGTATTTCTATCCCGACGAAAACGCCGATACCATCGACTTCTACTGCCACGACAGAGCGCTGATCTCCTGCACGAACACCTGTAACATGACCTTCCGGAATCTGACTCTGCGGTGTACCATGGGGGACGGTGTCCAGTGCAGCGGGGAAAGCATGGTGTTCCAGAATATTTTAGTCAAGAATATCGCCGGAGATGCCATGCACATCGATGGCAAGAACAACCTGGTGGACACCTGTGAAGTGACCCATACTGGCAAAGGTGGCATCTATCTGACCGGTGGCGACCGACAGACCCTGACCCCCGGCGGCAACCGAGTGACCAACTGCTACATCCACGATTTCTCCGAGGTGTACCAGACCTACCAGCCCGGCGTCCGTCTCTCTGGTGTGGGCAATACCTGCGACCACTGTGAGATATGCAATTCTCCCCATTCTGCCATCATGTACGGCGGCAATGAGCATATCATCGAGTACAACTACATCCACGATATGGTGCTCATGTCCAGCGACGCCGGTGCCATCTACGCCGGATTCCAATGGAATGCCAACGGCTGCATCGTTCGTTATAACCGGCTGGAACGGATCGGGCAAGGTGAATTCCATCCGGACGGCATCTACTGGGACGATGGCCACTCCGGCCAGACCGCATATGGCAACCTGCTGATCGATGTGGGCAAGAACGGCTTCCTGGTCGGCGGCGGTCGAGAGAATACCGTAGAGAAAAACGTACTGATCCACTGTGGTACGCCCATTTCTTACGACGACCGGAACCGGGATGGCTTCGTGAACGATGGTTGGGCAAGAGCCGCCGTCAACAAACCCGATGCACCCCATTGGCAGCACCTGAAGGAAGTGCCTTATGCGGAAGGGATCTGGAAGGAAAAGTATCCCCGGCTGTCCAAGATCATTTTGGATTTCGACAAATACGACGACCCGGATTTCCCCATAAACCCCACCTATTGCAGCGTACAGAACAACATCGTCATCGATGCAGAAGGCCGCATGGGTCGCATCGCCCAGTCGGTATACACCTATAGCACCGTGGCAAACAATCCTGTGTACACCACCGCAGCAGAAGCCGGACTGGATACAGAGACCTGGCAGTTTGCGCCGGAAAGCCCCGTATTCCAAGCCGTCCCCGATTTTGTCAACCTGCCCATCGACCAGATGGGACGCCATCAATAAGAATATAGCAATAACATAGCGAAAGGAATCTATCACATGAAAGTAGGATTTATTGATTATTATCTGGACGAATGGCACGCCAATAATTACCCGAAGCTCTTTGCAGATGCTTCGAACGGAGAAGTGACCGTAGGCTCCGCTTATGGCCAGATCACCGCACCCCATAGTGGCATGACCAGTGCACAGTGGTGCGAAAAGTTTGGTGTCAAGCTCGCCACGTCCATCGAAGAGGTGATCGAAGAAAACGATTGCCTGGTGGTGCTGTCCCCGGACAACCCGGAAATGCACCCGGAGCTGTGCGCACTTCCTCTGGCATCCGGCAAGCGTACCTATGTGGACAAAACCTTTGCCACCTCTCGGAAGGCAGCCGAAGAGATCTTTGCCGTTGCCGAAGCCCATGGTACGCCCTGCTTCTCCTCCTCGGCGCTTCGCTTTGCCAACGAGATCTGTGCCACCGAAAAGAACGGCATCGACTTCATCAGCTCCCGTGGCCCCGGCGTGTTCCCGATCTACGCCATCCACCAGGTGGAACCCATTGTGACCCTGATGGGCAGCGACGTGCGTCGTGTCATGAGCATTGGTACCGCCAAGACCCCCGGTCTGCTCATCGACTTTGCCGACGGCAGAAGAGCCACCATGAACACCTATGGCAGCGGCGCCTTCAATCTCCAGATCAAGTATGCCAACGACCAGGTGGCTGTGATCCCGGACTGCACCGACTATTTCCCGAACTTCATCGTGGAGCTGATGGATTTCTTCCGCACCGGTGACGTAAAGGTAGACCACGCCCAGACCATCGCCATCATGGGCATCCTGGAAAAGGGCAGAATGGCCCTGGACGACCCGGAGCATTGGTATACCGTGTAACAAATCTCAATATTCGCTTAAGCTGCAACAAAAACCCAGTATCTCTTTCATGGAGCACTGGGTTTTGTTCTGTCATGCGTATCACCAGACGGGTCATGACAACTTGCACAAACAAATCATTCACGCTGCAATGCAAAAGCGAAGCAATATCGGGGAGAAAGGTAATATCGGGATAGCATTCCTTTCGTTCCCATTTCTTATACTTTTCTTCTCTGTCCACAGCTCCATCCTCTTTTTGAATGATCTCGGAAAGTGGCTTGTCGAAGATCTCACGGTTTATGGAATATATGATATAATACTGTGTGCGAGAACAATGTACAACGCCCGCCGCTTCCATTTTTTTGAGATGATAGCAGATGGTGGCAGGCGTAAGAGAAAGTTCGCATGCTATCTTTTCAACATAGGAGTCTTCCTTCAAATCGAGTTGTGTACATAAATAAAAAAGCCACCAGTTTTCCTGATGGCTTTTCCGTATTGGATCGAATTTTACTGACGCATATGTACATCCAGCTGGGGGAAGGGGATCTCGATCTCGAACTGATCAAAGGCCTTCTTCACGTCTTCGTACAGCGAGAAGTACACGGCCCAATAGTTCTCCGAGGCTACCCACAACCGCAGCTTGACCTGGATCGCATTGTCTCCATGACCGGCGATAACCACTTCCGGCTCCGGATCCTGCAAAATGTTTTCGTCATTGGCAGCCGTGGCCAGCAGCACCTTTCTGACCAGATCGATGTCGGAGGAATAGGCTACGCTGAAATCAAAGTCGATCCGGCGTGTAGCTTCCGTAGACAGATTGGTGATGGTACTGTTGGAAAGGGAACCGTTGGGAATGGTGATCCGCTGGTTGTCGGGTGTGATCAGCGTGGTGTAATACAGCCCGATCTCCTTGACTACGCCGGAGATATCGTTCACCGTGATGAAATCCCCAATGTGGAAGGGACGGCACAGCACGATGATGACCCCGGCGGCAATGTTGGAAAGCCCACCTTGCAGAGCCAACGCAATGGCAGCGCCGCAGGTAGTCAGTGCTGCAACCAACGCTGTCGTCTTGACACCCACCATGGAAACCGCCACCAGCACCAAGATCAACTTCATGCCGATCTTCAGCGCATTACCCAGGAACGACTGCATATCGCTGTCCAACTTGGCAAACCCTTCCGAGGCCGTCAGCTTGTGCACAAATGCATTCACCAGCTTGAAGCCAATGACCAGCACCAGCACAGCTACGATGACCTGCCACAAATAGGGAAGCAGCGTAGTAAACAACAAGGTACTTACGGCACTTGCAAATTCATTCATAAATACATCCTTTCTGCAATATAAGTTTGTTATAGATCCTTACCGTACTATTATACTATACCTGTTCCAAAAAATCAACCGGCACAGCACAAAATTTACATATTTCTTTCCATAGAAAACAGACTTGACTGCAGTAGCCAAGTCTGTTTTTGATTTTATGGAAATAAAATTACTTCTGATCCCGGCTCCGCAGCTCTACACGGCGGATTTTCCCGGAGATGGTCTTCGGCAGCTCGTCCATGAATTCTACGATACGAGGATACTTATACGGTGCAGTGTGCTCCTTTACATAATTCTGGATTTCCTTCTTCAGTGCATCCGTGCCTTCCGTACCCTTGACCAGCACGATAGAAGCCTTGACCACCTGTCCACGGATCTCATCCGGTACAGCGGTGATGGCGCATTCCAGTACGTAGGGCAGCTCCATGATCACAGATTCGATTTCGAAGGGCCCGATCCGGTAGCCGGAGGACTTGATCACATCGTCTGTCCGACCTACATACCAGAAGTAACCTTCTTCATCACGCCATGCGGTGTCGCCGGTGTGGTAGTAGCCGTCGTGCCATGCTTCCTTGGTGGCTTCTTCATTCCGGAAGTAGCCCTTGAACAGGCCTGCCGGTACATCCTCGGTGGTGCGGATCACGATCTCACCGGTCTCACCCACTTCGCAGGACTTGCCATCGGGGTCTACGATATCCACATCGTACAGCGGCGAAGGATGTCCCATGGAACCGGGCTTCGGCGTGTCACCCACAAAGTTGCCGATGACCAGCGTGGTCTCCGTCTGTCCAAAGCCTTCCATCAGAGACAGACCCGTGTATTCCTTGAACTTGTAGAATACTTCCGGATTCAGTGCTTCTCCGGCGATGGTGCAGTGCTTCAGAGAAGACAGATCGTAGTTTTCGATACCAGCCTTGATGAAGAACCGGAACATGGTCGGCGGTGCGCAGAAGGTCGTGATCTGGTACTTGGCAAACAGCGGCAACAGATCCGCAGCATCGAACTTATCAAAGTCATAGGCAAATACACAGGACTCACACAGCCACTGGCCATACAGCTTGCCCCAAAGTGCCTTGCCCCAGCCGGTGTCGGAGATGGTGAAGTGGATGCCGTTGGGGTCGCAGTTGTGCCAGTAGCGAGCGGTGATGTAGTGCCCAAGCGCATACTTGAAGCTGTGTGCGGCGATCTTGGGATACCCCGTGGTACCGGAGGTAAAGAGCATATACATGGTCTCGTTGCCACACGCTTTCATCCGTCTCTCGAAGGTCTCCGGGAAGGACATGAACTCGTCGTCGAAGGAGTGCCAGCCCTCTCTGTGCCCGTTGGCGATGATCTTGATGATATCCTGCTCTACCAGCTTTTCCGCATTTTCAGCATGCATAGCGGTCTCCCCATCGGCGGTGCAAACGATGGCGGCTACGCTGGCAGCCTTGTACCGATATTCAAAATCGTGTTCCACCAGCATATGGGTAGCCGGGATCGCCACAGCACCGAGCTTATGCAGTGCGATGGAAGCGATCCAGAACTGCCAATGCCGCTTCAGCACCAGCATGACCGTGTCGCCGTGCTTGATCCCCAGAGAATCAAAGTAGTTGGCAGCCCGGTTGGAGAGCAGGGAAATGTCTTTATAGGTAAACCGTCTTTCATTTTTGTTCACGTCCAGATGCAGCAGCGCCAGCTTGTCCGGTGTCTTGGCAGCGATGGCATC
>CAZLED010000054.1:0-16512 GCA_964558485.1 uncultured Ruminococcus sp.
GGGCAGAATGGGCTGTGGTGCCCCACGAGCTTTGCTTCCATGCGGACAAGCAGACCGGTGCCGGGCCGTTGGCGGGAGATATTTCCTGGATCTTCAACTGGGACGAATGCATTGGGGATCTGCCGGTGATCCAGTATTCCCGTGGGCTGGCCTTCTGTGGTGCGGAGATCGATATGTCCATCCGACCCGGTTGGTTCTATCATGAAAACGAAGAACCCCATTCCCTGGAGCGGCTGTTCAACACCTATCTCCACGCTTGTGGCGCCAACACCGGCTTCAATCTGAACATACCGCCCATGCCCAACGGACGCTTCCACGACAAGGATGTGGCACGTCTCAAGGAGCTGGGACAGGCCATTCGCAGTGCCTTTGGGGAAGACAAGGTCGTTCCCTGCACCGTGGAAAAGCTTTCTCTGTCTGAGGACAAGCAGCTTCTCTCTCGTCCCATGTATGCCGCCGCTGCCGATGGAAACACAACTGCGGCAGTCAGCGATACCCAGTGTCTGCTGCGGCTGCATTTGTCGGAGAAGGTCAAGATCGCTTATGTACGGCTGCGTGAGAACATCGCCATTGGGCAGCGTGTGGAGAGCTTCCGTATCCTGCACAACGGCCAGCCGATCCATCGTGGATACACCATTGGCAATAACTGCATCTGCCCGGTCTCGGCCGAAACCGATACGCTGGATATTCTCATCACCTCTGCCCGGGATACGGTAGACCTGCGGGAGATCACGGTTTACCAGGCATGATACACGTTCCAGTACGATATACGATCATGTATGATCCATATGCATTTTGATAAGGAGAACACACTATGAAGATCGGTAATTCTACAGGCTCCTTCTGGTATGGTGGTGAGCCGGAGGGTATCTTTGCCCGGATGATGGCACTGGGCTACGAAGCGGCAGACTGGAGCATTGCAGACATCCAGGCCAACTACTACCACGACGACAAGTGCATGGAAGACTATTGTCAAAAGGTTCGTGTCGGCGTGGAAAAAACAGGCATTACCCTGTGGCAGGCCCATGGTCCCTGGCCTACGGACGACACGACTCCGGAGACCCGTACAGAAGGCTGGCGATGCTTCCATCGTGCGGTGTATATGTGTCACCTGGCCGGCTGTCCTCGGCTGGTGATCCATCCGCAGATGCCCTACGGTTGGGGTGCAGAGCAGGACGCCGACCATGCCGAAGCACTGACGATCGCACTGCTGCAGGATCTGGTGCCGGACTGCGAAAAGTATGGCGTGACCATTTGTCTGGAAAATATGCCCATGATGGCACATCGGATCTCGCCGATCCCCAAGATCGTGGAGACTGTACAAAAGGTAGGCTCGAAATACGTTGGTATTTGTCTGGACACGGGGCACGTGAATGTGTACGGTACGGATCTGGGCGATATGGTTCGTCTGGCCGCACCCTATCTGCAGTCTCTCCACGTTCATGACAACGATGGCAAACGAGATGCCCACCAGCTTCCCTTCTTAGGCTGTGCCAATTGGGAGAGCTTTACCAAGGCACTGGGAGAGATCGACTTCCAGGGACCCATGATCCTGGAGACCGGCGGTATGCTGCCCCAAACCGGCTCGGATACGGTACGGGATCTGTTTGAACGGTTTACCGTATCCGTGGCACGGTATCTGGCGGAACAGGTGGATGCTGCTCGACACGGTTGATCCGGGAATACGGAAACGAGTGGACATGAGAGATGGGAGCTCTACTCTGTTTCCATTTCTGCAGACATATGCAAAAGCGGTAAGGTTTTCCCCCTACCGCTTTTTTATTGCACAAAACTTATATTTTGTATAAATTATATGGACAGATGCACTTGGTCCTTACCATTTGCCGTGCTTGGCCAGGTAACGGCAGTTCAGGATCTTTTCCCATAGGTTGTTTCTGTAGTACACATAGTGATTGGTGGATTCGTAGCCGATGGTGGGATCGATGGCTTGCACGGCAGCTACACGCATACTGATTTGTTCCTCTTCCGCCAAAATCTCCGGTATAGTACAGGGCACCAGTTCCCTCTCTGCACGGTCATCTCGCAGGCACACGAACCAGCACTGCAGCAGCATGGAACGGAAATGGGCATCGCACACCTCGGCACAATGCCAAAGGGTCTGCATGGTGGGATCGGTAGAATGCGCTGCCAACGGACGAAGGAGCTCTAAGCCTTCATGCCAACCATCGGACAGCTTTTGCAGCTGGCGTATGTAGGTGGATGCCGGAAAAATGGCCTTCCAGCTGTCGATATCGTCGTAGGGGAAACCGGTCATGGTGGCGATAAAACCACATTTTTCCGGGAACAGCAAATTGGCCGGTGCATGGAACTGTGGTCCGTTATAGGCAGAAGCTATGTGGAACGGGTAGTGATCAAAGGCTTCGCTGCATTTGTGGATGGCTTTGGTCAGCGTGGGAATGTCGGTGCCGGGGAACATATCGGCATAGATCTGTGGCAGTGTGGGCACGGGCTTGGCTTTGTCGTAGAAATAGGATGCCAGCCGTAGTGTGGGCGATGGATAGCCACCCAGTGTCCAGGACAGCATCAGTCCATCGGGACGTGCGTCTCCGGCCTCTGTCAAACGACACAGGTGACGATACACCTTTTCCAGCGCCGGGATACAGGGCACGGCAGCGATCTCCCAGGTGTTGTTCAGCTGCAGCTTGGCGTAGGCATGGTGACCGCATTGGTGTGCCTTTTGCCACGTGGACAGCGCACAGTCGCCGGGACCTTCGACGGACAGCGAATAGTCCAGTACGCTGGTGGTGGTGCCGTCGATGTCCTTGGTGACGCCTTGCTCGCTGACGTTCATGATGGCCACTTCTTTGGGCATTTTTTCGATGGCAAGCGGTGTGTTTCGTGGATCCCAGCCCCAGGTCCAGGCGATGACACGAATGCTATTGGACACGCTGGACACACCTTCCCAAATGAGCCGGTTCACCAGTGCATAGCTGTCTGTGTGATCCATGGTCTGCCCACAGCGGGGACAAGTGGACTTTTCGCCGTAGGGCGTATGGCTGTAGCAGTTGGTCTGGTTCTCGGAAGCGGTGATGGTGAAAAAGCCACCCAGCAGTGGAATATTTTTCGCCAGCATGGCACCGCTGTCCCGTAGGTAGGCTTGCACAGCCGGCACGGAGATGCACAGGCTGCTGTAGGCACCGTCGGCACTGGTACGACCACGCAGCTCCGGATGGGTCTGGAAAAAGGCCTCCGGCATGGTTCGAGGTTCATTGAAGTAGAAGAACAGCTTGAGCCCGTACTTCGCCAGCTTTTCGGTCAGATAGCGCATACCGGCCTGCCGCTTTTCCCAGCCTGCGGACAAGGTCTCATCAAAGGGATAGGGCACCACGGTATACAGCACGATGTGGGTCCAGATGCCGGTGATGCCGTTTGCTGCATAGGCCGACAGCAGCGCATCCGGGAAAGACGCATCGATCAGTTCTCGGTCGGCAAAGGTATCGCCATAGAGAGCACAATAGGAATACAGATACCGTTCCTCATACCGGGAATCGGTCAGCACCATGGGTGTACCGCCGTGCTTGGTCAGCTGTGGGGTAAACTGAAACGGCGCAGCGGTGTATGGCGGCAGCGTATTCCGGCATTCCAGCACCGTTTGGCGGATCTCTTCGGTGGAAGCCAACTCTGCTTCGGTCAACGGACGATAGGCAGGCTCCGGCACGGCTGGCTTGAAATGTCCCAGCTTGACCTCCAAAAAGTCGTCCTCTCGCAGGGTGTATGCTAAGCGTTCTTCGTTCCAGTCCAGCAGAGTGCAAATGTCTTCGTAGGACAAAATATGCCAGTTGTAGTGGATGATGGTGATGTATCCCTTGGTCATCCAGTCCGGACACACCGGTTCTTGGGGATCCAGTCCCATGGCTTCTGCTGCAGTCTTGACGGTATCCACATCGGTACCAAGGACCTTGGCGATCCGTTCAACGGGAACCAGTCCCCAGTTGCGAAAGATCACGCATTGGTAGGTGGTGGGAAAGTGCGGAAGGTGTAGCATTTTGGTGGTATCCAGTTTGGGCAGCTGTGTGTACATGGCAAATACCTCCGGTGATAGGATCATGTTTTGTCTATTATACCATATTGCATCGGGGAATTGCAAGACGGTTTTTGTTGTTTTTTTGGTCGCACAAAGTTTTTTCAAAAAAATTCGCAAATCCTCTTGCTTTTTTTCGGAATATCGTATATACTATAGGAAATGAATGTTGACTGTGGATCGTGAGCGACCACGGATCGTCGGCATTCATGATGGATCCTGCGATGCGGAAAGACGTTCGGACGACACCTGTTCAGAGATATGCCGGTGGGTGCAAGGCATACGGTGTGCGTTTGAGTCTCCACTTTCCAAGCAGCCTGCGATGAGTGGGGGACTGGTATTCCTTATCGTACCGGAAATGAAGAGGTCGTTTTTCGTGTGACAGCAAAAAACGGCAAAATGGGTGGCAACACGGAGTCGATTCGTCCCATACGACATGGGGGATCGGCTGTTTTTATTTTTCGATAACTTTATCAAAGGAGAATATATACAATGATCGACATTAAATTTCTGAGAGAAAATCCCGACGTGGTGCGGCAGAACATCAAGAACAAGTTCCAGGATGCCAAGCTGCCTCTGGTGGACGAAGTGATCGCACTGGACGAGGAAAACCGCCGGATCATGCAGGAAGCGGACGAGCTGCGCTCCAACCGGAACAAGTACTCCAAGCAGATCGGTGCGCTGATGGGTCAGGGCAAAAAGGAAGAAGCCGAAGAGATGAAGAAGCTGGTGACCGAACAGGCTGAAAAGCTGGCCGCCAACGAAGCCCGTGAAGCCGAGCTGGCCGAACAGATCAAGAAGATCATGATGATCATTCCCAACATCATCGACCCTTCTGTACCGATCGGCAAGGACGACAGCGAAAACGTGGAGATCGAACGGTTTGGCGAACCTGTGGTGCCGGACTTTGAGATCCCCTACCACACCGACATTATGGAACGGTTCAACGGCATTGATCTGGACAGCGCACGTCTGGTCGCCGGGAACGGGTTCTACTACCTGATGGGTGACATTGCCCGTCTGCACTCTGCGGTGATCAGCTATGCCCGTGACTTCATGATCGAGCGTGGGTTCACCTATTGTGTGCCGCCGTTCATGATCCGTTCCGACGTGGTGACCGGGGTCATGAGCTTTGCGGAAATGGAAGCCATGATGTACAAGATCGAAGGCGAAGACCTGTATCTGATCGGCACCTCCGAGCACTCTATGATCGGTAAGTTCATCGACCAGATCGTGCCGGAAGAAGAGCTGCCCTACACGCTGACCAGCTATTCTCCCTGCTTCCGGAAGGAAAAGGGTGCCCATGGGATCGAAGAACGTGGCGTATACCGGATCCACCAGTTTGAGAAGCAGGAAATGATCGTGGTCTGCAAGCCGGAAGATTCCATGATGTGGTATGACAAGCTGTGGCAGAATACGGTCGATCTGTTCCGCTCCATGGACATCCCGGTGCGGACGCTGGAATGCTGCTCTGGTGACCTGGCCGACCTGAAGGTGAAATCCTGCGACGTGGAAGCATGGTCTCCCAGACAGAAGAAGTATTTTGAAGTGGGCTCCTGCTCCAACCTGGGAGATGCACAGGCTCGCCGTCTGAAGATCCGTGTGGCTGCCGGCAAAAAGAAGTATCTGGCGCACACCCTGAACAACACCGTTGTGGCACCGCCTCGTATGCTGATCGCTTTCCTGGAAAACAACCTGAACGCCGATGGCTCTGTGAATATTCCCGTAGCGCTGCGGCCCTACATGGGTGGCATGGAAAAGCTGATGCCGAAGAGATAAGATGTGCAGCTATGGTGCAGAAATATATAGGCATTGTCCTCACGATCGTCAAATGGGCGTGTAGTATATTCCTGCTGGCAGGGATCCTTCTGTATTTCCCTTCCCCGACCAGTGCTCTGCTTCTGCTGATCCTATTGATCGTTCTGCCCATCCAAGGACTGCAGCGGTACATCAACAAGTGGTTTCCCGTGATCCCGGTACGAGTGTTGCTTTGTGCCGTCCTGCTTGCGTCTGCGGTACTACTGATCCCCAGTGCCCATCCGTGGTTGGATACGGGTCTTCTGCAGTGTACAGAAGCAGATCGGCAGGAGTCCGACTCCTTCGAAGATCGCATATCCATCACAGGCACTCCGGTTTCGGACAAGAGCGACGAACACATAACTTTGGAGTCGCAGGTGATTGAGTCGGAAACTCCGGAGACCAAAGTGCCGGAGACTAAAGCTCCCGAGACCAAGGCTCCCGAAACGAAAGCTCCCGAGACCAAAGCTCCTGAGACGAAAGCGCCGGAAACCAAGACACCGGAAACAAAAGTGCCTGAGACTAAGGCTCCTGAAACTAAGGCGCCTGAAACTAAGGCGCCTGAGACGAAAGCGCCGGAAACCAAGACACCGGAAACGAAAGCTCCTGAGACGAAAGCGCCGGAAACAAAAGTGCCTGAGACTAAGGCTCCCGAGACCAAAGCTTCTGAGACTAAAGCGCCGGAAACCAAGGCTCCCGAAACCAAAGCTCCCGAGACCAAAGCTCCCGAAACCACGGCGACGATCCGAATCACCCATGGGGATTCTTCGCTGACGCCAGAGATGGTGGAAACGCTAAAAGGGGTTGCTGTGTTTTGGGCACCGACCGGCAAGAAGATCCATTTGGATCCATCCTGTACGTCTCTGCACGAGGTCGTGTATGTCGGGACGATCGCAGAAGCCCAGAGTGCCAAGGATGGTGGCTGGTGTCGGCGCTGTGCCAAAGAAGCAGATGCCAACACGAATGCAAATCCCAATGCCACAGCAGAGGTCATTGCCGACTGCTATGCCTATGCCGATTATGTCGGTAAGATTCCGGCACACGCATTCGATTGATGGTCGGACATTTCTACAATATAAGCAGCTTGCGGTGTCGTGTATGTGCGCACTGCAGGCTGTTTTTCTGTTATTTCTTTCTTCTTTTTTCGCAGGTATCCCGAACCTTTTGCGGTTTTTCTGTGTCTTACTATATGAGACCATGGTTTTGACCCGTGCTTGGGTCGCAGTTTTTCACGAAGGAAAGGAGGTGTTCGCTATGCCGGAGGAACGGTCTGTTGCGGTATCTGCGGCGATACAGCGTGTGCTGGCAGGAGAAACTGATGCATATGCTGTGATCACGGAAACCTATATGCATTCGCTGTACCAATTGGCCTTGTCGCTGTGCCATGCCCATCACACGGCAGAGGATCTGGTGCAGGAAACGCTGATCACCGGGTATTTGCAGCTGGGAACACTGCGGGAGCCGGAGAAGATCGGTGGGTGGCTCTGTCAGATCCTGCGGAACAAATACCTGAATCTGGCCATGCGGACACCCCCTACAGAGCCGGAAGAAGCGATGGCCCGTCTCATCGATGTGCGTACACCAGAGGATATGGTGATCCATCGGGAATCGCAGGTGGAATTTGCAAAACACTGGCAGCGCACCTTTGCATCCCTCTCCCCGGCGCTGCGGGAAACGGCGATGCTGTATTTCTGGTACCATATGCCCATGGAGCAGATCGCAGCACGGCAATCCATTCCGCTGGGCACGGTGAAGCGGCGGATCCACGATGCACGGGAACAACTGAAACGTATGCGGCAAAAGCAGCTGTCACAGCTGGAAAAGGAGAAAACGATGGACAACACACAAAAACTGCCGGACGATTTCCGGGAGATGGTACAGAAAAAGGTGGACGAGCTGACCCAGTATCATCGGCTCTACGGCACACTGGATGGCTTTGACAATGCATATACGCAGGTCAAGGAGCTGATCGGCCATCTGTCGGACGCAGAGGATGTGAAGAAATTCTCCATGCTGTCCGCACGGGCCGCTGTGGGGATCAACTATGAGAAGTACGGTGCTGAAGCATTGCAGCAGGCGCAGGAATTGGGAGACGTGATCGCCTACAGTGACTTTGCGTTGGATGCCTGTTGGAAGTTAGGTAGTGATGCTGAAAAGGACAAATACACCAGGAACGTGATCCTGCCAACACTGGAGACCTTCCCGGACATGCCGGATCGTGCGGCCGCCTTTGGGTACCACCGGTTCTGGCTGGCACACTATACCGACAAATCTACAGAGACTGGTATTGCTGCGGCATCGGTGCTGCTGGACATGGCGGTATCGGATTACCGTACCTATGGCAAACCCAGTGCCATGTTGGGGAATGCCATTGCCGGGCAAAAAGCGATCGGGCTGCTGCGTGACACACACTATGCGAAGCCGACCAACATTGGTGTGACCGGAGAATGCTGGAAGGTCGTCGATGGGAACGTTTACTACCGCTCACAGCCGGGGTGCAACTATTCCTGGAGCTCTATACTATGGCGGTATGATGTACCGGTGTTTTACTATGCCGGATGCACCGGAGATCACTATTTCCTGCCACGATCGATCCCGTATGCGGCTGGGGAAACGGAGGAGATGATTTCCGACACAGGCGAAAAATCAGGAACACGTACCGTTGTGGCGGTGGATGAGACCGTTGTGACACCGGCCGGTACCTTCACAGACTGCCTCCATTTGCGCAAAAAAGAGGATGAGAACGCCGTATCGGACATCTGGTATAAGGATGGCGTGGGGATCGTCAAGCTGGTGAACCGGGACATGGGGGCAACGGAGCTGCTTTCGTCCTATCGCATTTGTGGTGGTTCCGGGTATCTGCCGCTTGCGGTGGGTAACACGTGGTGCTACGAACAAGAAGGTAGGCCCGATGTGATCGAGGAGCAAAACGAATATGTGGTAGAACAATTCGATGGAGAGGTTGTATCACTATCCTGTCTGAACTTTGCCGGGCTGCCCTTGGATTGGCAGGAAAAGACGAAGGATCCCAAGGTACTGCTGGCGGCGGTATCCCAGCTTTGCGACAAGAAGGAATTTGAGAAGGCACTCACCTTATCGAAGCAGATCGTCATGGACAACTCAGATGGAGAGACCACGGCAATGGCATTGGGGCTGGTAGCGTATCTGGAAGAAAAGCTGCCCTATGACAAGGCCGGCTGGCGGTTCTGTCCATCCTCCGCCAATGGCAGCTATGTGGAGATCGGGGACAGTGGTCGTGTTTACTATCGAGAGAGCGACTATTCCTTTGACACCGGTGTATGGGGCACACGTGGTGAGGAAAACGGGATCTTTGGTGTGAAGCCGTTCCGGTATCTGGATATGTGTACCGGGAAGCTTTGGGACGACCGCTGGGTGCCTGGATTTACCGATACGTACACCAGTGTCGGTAACGATGTGGTGACGATGCACATTCGGGTGGACGATGGCGGCATGGTGGAGACCCCGGTCGGCACGTTTGCAAACTGTCGGCATTTGGTGATCGATGGCGAAGTGGAAGGTGTGACCCACGATTACGGCTACTACTTCTATGGCCACACCCATTGTGGGCACAAGGAATATTGGTTTGCGCCAGGTGTTGGTGTGGTGCGGTTCACCTGCGATTGGGGTGGCTTTGTGAAAACGGATTGTGTGCTGTGCGATTACCACGCCATTGCCGGAGAAAACGAATATCTGCCCATCCACATTGGCAACCGGTGGCAGTACATCGAAAAGGGGCTGACGGATGAAGGCTATATCGCACGCAGAGACTATGCGGTGGCCTATGGGATGCACAAGCGGTATCTCCTGATCGACAACCAGATGTTCACCTTCCGTGGAGACACGGCGGCATATGAGGCGTTTAAGATGGCGTTAGCGGCGAAAAAAGAATGATATTGCTCTGCGCAAGAATTTTGCAATGGCATCGAAAAATGGCATACAGGATGAAGAAAACCATCCTGTATGCCATTTCTTTTATCATGGATTATTTGGAGTTGGGAATCGGAACGTAGGACATACGGAAGTCGATCTCGGCCGGAACGGGATACTTTTCCAAAATCTCCCAATCGGCGATGTCTTCCGGCCTCCGGTCTTCGTCACGAGCGATGATCTTGCGGTACAGGTTGCACCACAGGTTGAAGGTGGACACTTCCCCTTCCCGCATATCGGCAACGGTCAGATCCTTGGTCACCAGGGCTCGGGCTTCGTCCAGTCTGTTCAGATTCACCAGGGATTCGGCATAGTACATTTGCACACGGCCGTTGGCACGGCAGATCTCGCTGGCGTTGTCGATGAGGGCACAGATCTCTTCGTCGGTGCCGCACTGCTTGTAGAACTGCACCAGGTCGATCAGCAGTCGTGCATAGTCGCCCACCATGGGAACAGCCTTTGCCATCCATGCCCGTGCGGCATCTTTGTCACCGTCAGCCACGCTCAGCCAACCAAGCGAACGAGCGGCAATGGGGTTCGGTGCGTCCTGCCACGATGCAAGGAATGCGGTCTTTGCCTGGCTGTAGCTGCGCTTTTCGTAGTAGGCACAAGCCAGCAGCAGCTGGGTGTACCAGTCGGTGTCGCCGTTTTCCAAGAGTGCGATGTATTCGTCACCGGATACATATTCGATATGCTGCCAGTCTGCGGCGTCCCGTTTCGGCAGGTGGCCGGTCTCCAGCAGGGTCACCACATCATGGGCACCACGGTCTTCTACACCATCGCCCATGGAGAAGGTCACGCCTTCGTCGGCGCTGAGCTTTTTGCCACTGCGCAGCTCTTCCACCTTGCCCCAGCCGGAACCCATATGCTTGACCTCGCTGTAGTCGTTCAGGTCAAAATGGCCTTCTAAGCGATCAAAGGCAGGCAGGATGGCGTTTTCCACGGTCTGGGCTGCATAGTCGTAGTCCTTGCCGTGAAGGATGGCCGGGTCTCCTGTGTAGGCTGCGTAGGCTTCTGTCCAGGTATACACCTCGTGGGCAGGCATGACGCAGTGCTCCATCTGGGAACGCAGCAGACCGGCCTGGATCTCTGTATACCGGGTATCGCCGTGAGACAGCCAACGGTTCCAGGTCTTCCCACCCTGGCTCTTGGCTCCCCACACGAACAGCTTTCTGCCCTGCAGTCTGGGTGTAGAGAACTGCACCATGCCGACACCATGCTTATCCACATTGGCGATCCAACGGCGCTGACCGGGTTCCATACGGAAGAAATAGTCGTAGGCCTTGGGGTGACTGGACGGATACGACACATCCCAATCGCCCTGGTACGGCACCGGTTCGCTGGTCACCAGGGTAGAGCCGTCTTCCTGTCCCTTGTACAGATACGAAGATCTGGCCGGTACGATGACACGGTTGCCTTCCTTTTCGTCTACGGCGATGTTGCTCCACCAATACATCCAGGTAGGTGTATCCTTGGGGTTTTCGATGGTCACGTTCACCAGCAGCAATTCTTTATCCAATGTTGCCTTGATGCAGTACGGTGTGGCACGCTTCCGTTCGTATTCGTACATGAGCAGCACCGGGTCGCCGTTTTCGTTCTTGGCTTCTCTGGCGAACAGAGGGCTGCAGGTGTAGGGGTGGTGGCCGATCATGCCGATGTTCCACTCTACGCCACCGGAGAACCAAGCATTCCGCAGTGCCAGATTGGCAGGCTGATACACCGGATTCTCGTACAGCAGCTCACGCATTTCCGTTTTGGAATACAGGGACCACAGACGTCCGCCCAGATCCAACACAAAGGTGGCGATCAGATATTCGTTTTCCAGCACGGCGCAGTCCATGTAGCGGGTCTGGATATTGCGGTCGTATTCGTCCTGATCGGTGTACGGCAGGATGGTGTGGATCCGACCCTGGCCTACGCAGCTGCCTTCTTCTTCCTGAAATCCCTCGTCCAGCTGGATCTTCGGCGGGTCGCCCACGGGATACCAGTTTTGGATGCTGGGAATGGCCGACGGTGTGCCCATCCATGCAGCTTGAAACGGTTTTTTGAGAAATGTTAATGTCATGATGTTTCTCCTCACTTGGGTGATAATAGGTATACAAAGTATATCATGTTCTATCCCATCTGTCAAGGTCAAATTCAAAATTTACCATTGGGATCGGCTTTTGTGGTTTTGTATAGCTTTTTTGCCTTACACCATTTTTATATACAAAAAATTTACATCGATCACACATGAAGGCAACATATTTGTTCTATAATAAATCGTACTGAAAGTTTCTGTATTTTTTGGAAAGGACGTATCACCTTATGAAGAATCGCATTTTTGCTCTGCTTCTCTGTGCGCTGATGGTCGCCTCGTCTATGACGGCCTGTGGGGATGCAGCACAGGAAACCACCAACAACAGCAATGGCAGCGAGACCACGACCAATACCGACACTACGCCGGCGGAGACCGAGGTCACTCGTGCCAATATGCCGGACACGCTGCCGGACGACCTGGATTTTGCCGGTGCTACCCTGAACGTTTTCTACTTTGGCGAAGAGACCTCTGCCCAATACGATGGTCCTGCTGAGCTGACCGGAGACGTGGTTTTGGATGCCCTGCACAATCGGAACGTCTCTGTGGAAGAACGGCTGAACGTCGGGTTCAACTGGGTCAAGGGTTCGGACAGCTGGGAAGGCTTCCCACAGGAGGTTTCCAATCTGCTGCTGGCCGGTGCCGACGACTACGACATCATCGTGGAGGAAAACTCTCGTCTGTTCCAGCAGTCCATCCAGGGGTATTACTACGACCTGATGACCAAGCCCTATATCGATCTGAGCCAGCCCTGGTGGTACAATGACCTGATGGAAGAAAGCAGCCTGGACAACTCCAAGCGGTACTTCCTGACCGGCGACATCTGCCTGTCTACCCTGTTTGGCGCCTCTGCCACCTTCTTCAACAAGGCAATGTTCATTGACTATTTTGAGGATGAAAACACCATTTACGAACAGGTAAAGAACGGCCAGTGGACCATGGATACCTTCATCAAGTACTGTGAAGGCGTGGCTACCGACCTGAACGGCGACGGCACATATGACGACAACGACCTGCTTGGCTTCCGGTATGAACAGTGGGGCATTCCCAACTATATGTCTATGTCCACCGGTATCGAATATTCCACCAGAGACAGCGAAGGCTTCCCGGTGCTGAACATCTACAACGAGCAGTCCATCACCTGGGCCGACACCCTGTACAAGCTGCTGTACGCCGGCAATCTGTCTGCTGCCGGTGACAAGGTCACATCCTTCACCAACGAAAAGTCTCTGTTCCTGCTGGGTCAGCTGTCTACGGCGCACAAGCTGCGTGACACCGATTTTGCCTTCGGTGTACTGCCCTACCCCAAGCTGAATGAGGATCTGGAATACAGCTCCTCTGCAGCTACCGCCAACGGTTGTGGTGTGGGTGTTCCGGTCAGCGCACCTGCCGAAAAGCTGGATGCTGCCTATGCTGCTATCGAAGCGCTGTGTGCAGAAGCCTATCGGAAGGTTACGCCTGCTTGGTATGAAACGGCACTGAAGATCAAGTATTCGGACGATGCCATCGATGCCCAGATGATCGACCTGATCTACTCCACCATCGGTTCTCCCTTTATCATGATGGCAGACAAGGCCATTGGTACCGGCTCCGTATTCACCAATGCTGTATATGGTGCCTCTTCGGAAGGTACCTTCACCTCCTACTGGGAATCCAACGCAGAAAAGTTCCAGAAGTCTCTGCAGAAGACCATCGAAGACTACAAGGCTCTGGATGTTTCCGGCAACTGATATACGTTTTACAAAAGGACGATGTCATCACGGCATCGTCTTTTTTGTATGTTTTGTGGGATCTTCGGGTATACTCATGGTATCACGAATGGAAGTATGGAATGAGGAGAATTTACCATGTCTCAGGAACACAATACGCAGGACAATCCGACACCCCAGGGAAACGAGCTTGACTACATGATGAAGACCGGTGGTGTGATCGCCAATGCCCATGGGGAGACGATCCACTGCCTGACCATCATTGGACAGATCGAAGGGCATTATCTGTTGGGAGACGGACAAAAGGTGACGAAGTACGAACACATTCTGCCACAGCTGGTCTCCATCGAAGAAAGCGATGAGATCGATGGACTGCTGCTGATCTTGAACACCATGGGTGGCGATGTGGAAGCTGGGCTGGCCATTGCGGAGATGATCGCCAGCATGACCAAACCGACGGTATCGCTGGTGCTGGGCGGCGGACATTCCATTGGCGTACCGTTGGCGGTGTCGGCAAATGTCTCGTTTATCGTTCCCTCGGCCACCATGACCATTCATCCGGTACGCATGAGTGGGACCATCGTGGGTGTGCCGCAGACCTACTATTATTTTCAGCGGATGCAGGATCGGATCATTCGGTTCATCACGACCCATTCCCATGTGACGGAGGCAGATTTTCGGGAGATGCTCATGAAGACCGATGAGATCGCCACAGACACCGGTTCTCTGATCGATGGAGTACAGGCTGTGGACTGCGGTCTCATCGATCACACCGGTGGTCTATCGGAGGCGCTTGCAGAACTGCGGCAGCGGATCCGGTCGGAGAAAGCGAAAAAGGAAGGGACAGTGGCGAAATAAGGCTTGCACCGATGGGAAATTTGTGGTATACTATGGGTACTATAAATAGGGCTTGTTTGAAAAAAGCCCAGAAGATCGGAGTGTACTCTTTATGAAAATCGGTGTGATCGGCAGCAATTTTGTCAGTGACTGGCTTTGTCAGGCCGTGCAGGAGACGGGGGAATTTACCCTTTCTGCCATGTATTCCCGGAAGCAGGGGAACGGCGAAGCTTTTGCTGCCAAATATGGGATCCCTGCTGTGTATACGGATATGGAGGCGTTTTTGTCTTCCGACATCGATGCGGTGTATATTGCCTCACCCAACTACTGCCACGGGCCACAGGCCATCGATGCGCTGCGGCATGGGAAGCACGTGCTGTGTGAGAAGCCCATTGCCACTACCTTTGCGGAATGGCAGGCAATGGAACAGGCAGCACGGGAAAACGGCAAGGTACTGTTGGAGGCGATGCGGCCTGCCTTTGATCCTGCTATCCAGGTGGTTCGGGACAATCTGCCAAGGCTGGGGACGATCCGGCGTGCGGTGCTGGAGTATTGCCAATACTCGTCCCGATACGACCGGTTCAAGGCCGGTGAGGTGCTCAATGCCTTTACGCCGGCGTTGGGGAATGCGGCCATCATGGACATTGGGGTCTATGCTGTTCACGTATGCCTGATGCTGTTCGGCAAGCCTTCTGCTGTCCAGAGCCATTCTGTGCTGCTTTCCAATGGCATGGAAGGCATGGGGACGATCTTTCTGCCCTACGATGAGCTGGGATTCCAGGCAGAGGTGGTGTATGCCAAGATCATCGATTCGGTCAATCCCAGCGTGATCACCGGGGAAAACGGATCCATCACCATCGACAAGCTGTCGCAGCCGGGGTTGGTGACGCTGCAGCTGCGAGGCGAAGAACGGCAGGTGCTTTTTACCAAAGAGACGGACAACAACATGATCTACCAGTTGCGCACCTTTGCGGAGCTGATCCGGCGTGGCGAGATCGAGCATGGCTACAAGCGGATCTCCGCTATGGAAATGGAAGTGCTGGATACGGTACGGGAGCAGAACGGGATCGTGTTTCGGTGAACATAAGCGATAAAAAGGTCGGTATCCTTTTGGGGTACACGACCTTTTTGTTATGGTCTATGTTGGTACAGGGTATATGGATCCATCTCCAATGCGTGACACAGGTGCATGACGGTGTCAAAGGATGCGCCGCCGATGCCACGTTCCAACATGGTCAATACGGAGCTGTAGGGGATGTCGTTTTGGATGGCGAACTGGCGCAGGCTGGGGTAACGGTCTAAGATCCGGTTGCGCAGGAATTGTTCTCTGGTCTGGGGATGGCTCATCGTGTTGTCTCCGGATTCGGCACCACGACCACCTCCACACCGGCTTCGGTGAGAGCACTGCGATGTTCGTCCAGGCATTCCCAATCGGTAATGAGCGTATCGAATGCTTTTGCCGGGCACACCTGGATAAAGGAATCGGTGCCGATCTTGGAGGCAGGCAGGAGCAGGAGCTTTTTCCGGCTGTTTTGCAAAATGATCCGCTGGAAGGCTGCCGTTTCGTCGGTACCGTTGGACAGGCCGAAGGTGGCAGTCAGACCGGCGCCGGTGAGAAGGCACAGATCGAAATGGAGCCGCCGCACAAAGTCTGCTGCCATGGTATCCACCAGGGATCCGCTCTGCCGCATTTTGCCGCCGGCCAAGTACACGTCGATGTTGGCAAAGGGACGTAGCTTTTGGGCCACATCCACGTTGTTCACCACCAGTGTGTAGTGGATGTCCTTTGGCAGGTAGCGCAGGATCAGGAAGCCGAAGGAACCGCCGGTAAGGTAGACGATGTCGTTTTCTCGGATGTATGTGGCGGCAGCTTTGGCGATGGCATCGTAATCGGGGTAGATGGGCATGGTGTCGTAGCTGCGGTCTGCCGGTGGACGAACGCTGACCTGGGTCAATACGATGGCGCCGCCGTGGGTGCGTCTGCACAACCCTGCCGCTTCCAGCACACGCAGATCCCGACGTGCGGATTCGTCGGATATGCCGTAGGTCTCGGTGATCTCGCTGATGGTGATCTTCCCTTTTTGCCGGATCGTTTCGGCGAT
>CAZLED010000055.1:0-15879 GCA_964558485.1 uncultured Ruminococcus sp.
CAGAGCCACAATGGCATCAGCCGTGTCCCGAACCACCTGTTCGTTGATGTCGGCACCAAAGGTGTTCCAAGAGTTCCAACCCATCGGAGGAAGTGTAGATAACATAATTGTATCTCCTTTTTATGTAAATGTAAGATTTTGCAAAAAGTTGATCAGTGGCCAATGATACCAACTCGATCAGTCGCCATGCGTAGCTAGCTGTGCTTGCTATGCTAGTCCAGCGCATACGGCAGAGGGATCACCAGCGTGCCATCCTTGTTGGCAAAGTGGTGCCGCACGCCCAGCTCTTCCATCCAGCCACGGACGATCACGGTCTGCCAGTTGTGGGTGTTGTAGCCACGTCCGGCATCGTTGTCCCACAGCCACTGTGGTGTCGCCCACAGACAGGCTTTCGGTGCGCAGGCTTCATAGAAGGACCGTTCCACGCCGTTTTGCCCATGGTGTGCCATCTGCACGAAATCGACCTTCAGCTTTTCAGCCGGTACGGTTTCCAGCACCTGTCGGCCACCTTCGATCCCCAGATCGCCAACGAACAGCACGCTTTGTCCTTCCGCATCCATCCGGAAGACCATGGACGCATTGTTGTCCGCATTGTGGGTGAAGGCTGTGTCGTAGGTGCGCAGGATCTCGAAATCGACCCCATCCAGCGAGAAGCGGTCGCCTTTTTGGGCTACACAGATCTCCGTGCCTTTTTCACGCAGCAGCGGCAAAAGCTCGTCCAATTCCGAAATGGTGTGGGCGCAGGGCTGTTCGTATTGTTCCAGAAAATCAAACGGCGGAAAATTGTAGATCAGCTTGCCCACCGTGAAATCGTCCGGAAAGCGCCGCAGCATCTCGTACAGCACATCCGTGTGGTCGTCGTGTGGATGGGTCAAAAACCACAGATCGATGTGGGGCTTCCGACCGAGAAGCGCTTCGATATATCCATGGAAATATTCGGTGTCTTGTTTGTTGCCGCCGTCGATGGCGATGACCTTCCCATGCTCGGTGATGATGAGAAAGGACATCATTTGTGTCCGTGGACGGCTGTCGCTTTTTTGTGCCAGAAAATGCATCTTCGTCATAGTCATTCCTCGCATTCTGCCTATGTGCGTACCAATCGTTGTTGTACAGATATGATACCACATTTCACCGCATTTGTCAAGAATTCTAAAAAGAATCGCCAAAAAACCTTGCATATTTTGGCTGTGTGTGGTATAATCGAGCCAAGCAAAATCCAATTCCATGGGAATAAAGGAGAACCATTATGAAAAACTATTTGCCACTGGAACAGCATAAGCTACTGGCCGCCGAACTGCAGCCTTCACTTCGCTGGGACGGAAAAGCTTCCTTGGATGCCCTGCGAGAGGAGAGCCACGCCAAGCTGTGGGAGCTGTTGGGTATGGACAAGATGCAGGCCTGCGCACCGGTCCTGGAGATCACCGGAGAGGACGAGATCCACGGGCACCGGCACATCCACTTTACCGTGCAGACAGAGCCGGACTATTACACCCACTGTGACCTGCTGCTGCCCAAGGAAATGCCGGAAGGAAAGCTGCCCCTGTGCGCTTGTCTGCAAGGACATTCCAAGGGTGCTCACATCTCTCTGGGTATGCCGAAATATCCGGGTGACGAGGAGACCATTTCCGGTGGAGACCGGGACTTCTGCCTTCGTGCCATCGAGGAAGGGTATGCCGCACTGGCCATCGAACAGCGTGCCTTTGGTCTGAACGGCGGTACCGAGAACGGTCCCGACTGCACACGTCCGGTGCTGACGGCGTTCCTGCTGGGTCGTACGATCATTGGCGAACGGGTCTGGGACATCATGCGTGTACTGGACGCCATCGAAGCCAACTTTGCCGATACCATCACCCTGGAAAATTCGATCCTCATGGGCAACTCCGGCGGCGGCACCACTACCTATTACACGGCCTGCTTAGAGCATCGTTTTGCCGGATTCATGCCGTCCTGCGCTGTGTGTACCTACCGGGATTCCATCGTGGCGATCCACCACTGTCCCTGCAACTATGTTCCTCGCATTGCCGAGTATTTCGATATGGGCGACCTGGCGCTGCTCATTGCCCCGAAGAAGCTGGTGATCGTCTGCGGCAAGGACGACAATATCTTCCCGCTCCACGGCGTAAACGAGACCTTCGATATCGTAAAGAAGCTGTATGCCGGTGTGGGCGCTGCGGACAACTGCGCACTGGTGGTAGGCTACGCCGGTCACCGGTTCTACGCCAACGAAGCCTGGCCGGTCATGAAGGCGCTTTTGGCAAAGTAAAACGCATAACAAAAGAGAGGCAATGCACCTCTCTTTTTCTACGGAATTATTCCAGAATATTGGATGTGATCTGGTCGATGCCCCAGCCGATCAGTCGGACAGCATCCTCCGGATTGTCCACCGTCCAACAGTTGACCTCCACACCAGCCGCATGGCAGGCAGCGATCTTTTCTTCGGTCAGACCAGGAAAGTAGATGTCCAGACCCATGCCAGCCTTGGCAAGCTTTTCGATCAGTGCATCGTCCACCTTGTCGGTCAGGAACTGTACCTTCTGCTCCGGACGCACTTCCTTCACCAGCTCCAGATTGTGATAGTTGAAGGAGATGAAGCATACGTTGTCCAGATAGCCATCGAAGATCGCTAAGATCTCCTTGATCTCGTCCAGCGTGAATGCGCTCTTCAACTCCGGTACGCAGACCTTGCCGTAGTGCTCACAGATCTTCCGGTATTCGGAGGGCAGGCACAGCTTCAGCTCGCCACGGTCGCTCTTGCCGTCCACGTCCTTCAGGGTCAGCGCACGCAGATCCGCCAGCGTAGACTTTTCCATTTCCAGATCCACTTCGCAGATCCGACCGGAACGACCGTCGTGGTTGCAGATGTACTGCCCGTCGATGGTGCGGTAAATGTCGGTCTCCACGCCCCAATGGGAACGGTTACCGGCAGCGATAAAAGCAGCGGCGGTGTTTTCGGTTTCCAGTCCGCTGACGCCACGGTGTGCCACCATTTTGGTGTTGCCATGGTCTGCGATCTTGATCGTATCTTTCATATGTATTCCTCCTCTGGATCCTGTGTAGTTACACGATCCCTGTGATGTTGTAAAATGAAATGGGGATTTGCTACTCTGCATTATACCACATTTGGGGCGCTTTTCCAATAGGTTTTTGAAAATTCACGAAAAAAGTACAAGAAAAAGCTTGCATCTGTCCGCGAGATGTGATATACTACCCAAAAAGAGAAAAGACGATCTCCCAAGCAAGTGGGAGCTGTATATACGAAAGGAGCAGCCTATGGAATTTTTCTGCGGTACAGGTCTGCATCGACCGATCCGTCTGTCGGAGGAGACAAGAGATTTTGCCTGGCGTTCTCTGCACGGCGCCTATGGCGATGACGCTATGACCCATCCGGACATCCCCATGGACAGCATACACGGTTTTCGGGAATTGGACGCCGATGAACAATATTCCCTCTGCATCGATGCCATTGCCAGACAGGCCCCACTGCGGCTCATCGATGGGGAAAAGCTGTGTGGTGCTGCCACCTTGGGTCGAGCCATCGCACACCAGATCCCCGTCACCTATGGTGGTGAGGTGGTCCTGTATTCTGTAAGCCACCTGACCCTGGATTTTGCCACGGTGCTGCGGATCGGTCTGAACGGCATCCAGAAGCAGGTGGAGCAAAACTGTCCCTATCCGCTGCGGAAATACCTGCTGCGTACCCTCCACGCCTTCCGCATCTGGCACAACCGCTACCGCATCGCCGAACAGGACCACGACCCGGCTCTGGCGAAAATGCTGCTACACGTTCCCTTTGGCGTGCCTACGTCCTTCCACGAAGCGGTACTGAGCCTGTGGTTCACCTTTGCCTTTGTACGGCTGTGCGGCAACTGGCCCGGTATCGGTCGGATCGACCAGATGCTGGAGCCCTTCTTGCAGGCAGACCTGGCAAGCGGCAAGATCACGCTGGACGAAGCACGGGAGATCTTAGCGCACTTTTTCATCAAGGGCTGCGAATGGATCCGGAAAGAGCCACCCATCACAACCGGCGACGCACAGCATTACCAGAATCTGGTAATGGCCGGTACCGACGAAAACGGCGTAGACGTGACGGGAAACGTGACCTATCTGATCCTGGACGTGATCGAAGAGCTGCCCATTGGGGATTTCCCCATTACGGTGCGGCTTCATGAAAAGAGCGACCCCAAGCTGATCCGGCGTGTGGCAGAGGTGATCCGGTATGGCGGCGGCGTGCTGGCTGTCTACAACGAACCGCTGATCCTTCGTGCCCTGACCTCGGTGGGCTATGATCCAAAGGAAGCCCGGAACTTTGCCAACGATGGCTGTTGGGAAGTGCAGATCCCCGGCAAGACCGACTTCATCTATCTTCCCTTTGATGGATACACCATGCTCATGCGAGACGTGCTGGGATTGGGCGGCGAACACCGGGACTTCGATAGCTGGGATACACTGATGGATGCGTATCTTGAAAGACTGCGGCAGCACGTAGACGGCACCTTTGCGGCTCTGTGCGATGGTATGCTGACCAAGGACGAAAGCGGCACCTGGCAGTGGAAGCGCTACGGCGGCCCCACCCACGTGATCTCTCTACTGGAAGGCGGCTGTATCGATAGCGGCAGAGAATACTACCACGGCGGCACAAAGTATGTAGTGCGTTCTCCCCATATCGGCGGCGCACCCGATGCAGGCAACAGCCTGTACGCCATCCGCAAGCTGGTGTTTGAAGATCAACTGGTGACTCTGCCGGAACTGCTGGACATCCTGGAAAACGACTGGGAAGACAACGAACCCCTGCGGCAGATCGCCATGAATCGATATACCTACTACGGAAACGACAACGCCGAAGCCGATGCCGTGACCGCCACGATCTTAGATAGCTTTGCTGACATGGTGCTGGCCCACGCCACCGAAACGCCACTGCTGTATATCCCCGGCGTGTCCACCTTTGGCAGACAGATCGATTGGCTGGAACAGCGTACCGCAGCGCCCTTTGGTGCCAAGAAAAATACGATTCTGGCAGGGAACTGCTCGCCCACACCCGGTACCGATGTAGAAGGTGCTACCGCCATCATCCGCTCCTATTGCAGTGCCAACATGGAAAAGCAGGTCAACGGCGCCGCACTGGATGTGAAGCTCCATCCCACCGCTGTCCAAGGGGAAAACGGCCTGATGGCACTGGAAGCACTGCTGACCAGCTTTGTGGAATTGGGCGGCTACTTCCTGCAGGTGGACGTGATCGACGCTGCGGTACTCCGGGAAGCGCAGAAAAATCCGGAGGCCTACAAGACCCTGTCGGTCCGTGTGTCCGGCTGGAATGCCCGGTTCATCACCCTGCAGCCAAGTTGGCAGGAAATGATCATCCAACGCACCGCCACCGGTATGTAAGTCAACGCTGATACAGGTTGATCAGCGTTGTCATAAGCTCGTTCACAAAAAATTTCCTAAATTTCCCATGGACATTTGTTCATGACCTCTTGCAATTTTCAGAAAAATGGTGTATACTATATATGTTCCCGATTTGTAGGACAGTCTCATAGGAGGTATGCTATGGCACAAGAGAAAAAAGGGCATAAAGTGATCGCCGTGAACCGTAAGGCCAGACACGACTATTTTGTGGACGAGACCTACGAAGCCGGCATCGAACTCTATGGGACGGAAGTCAAAAGCATCCGGGCCGGGCAGGTGAACCTGAAGGATTCCTATTGCAAGGTGGAAAACGGAGAGCTGCTTGCCATCGGTGTGCGGATCAGTCCCTATGAAAAGGGAAATATCTTCAACCGGGATCCCATGCGGGAAAAACGGCTGTTGATGCACAAAAAAGAGATCCTGAAGCTACAGCAATATACCCAGCGGGATAGTTATACTTTGGTGCCGCTATCCCTGTATTTCTCCGGCGCACACGTGAAAATGGAAGTGGGTCTGTGCAAGGGTAAAAAGCTGTGGGATAAGCGCGAGTCCGATGCCAAGGCAGAAGCCGGACGAGAGATCGCCCGGTACGCCAAAATGGAAAGACGCCGTGAGGATTAAGATATGGAACAGATCGCGATGAACGATACACCGGAGAAGGAACCGTTTCGGTTGCCTGCCGGAAACTACAGCGGTGCCAAGTTCGAAGATGCAAACCTGTCCGAGGCAGATTTCTCCAATATGAGTCTGCAAAACGCCAAGTTTGACAACATCAATCTGGCAAACGCCGCCTTCACAGACATCAATCTGTCCGGTTCCACCTATGCCGGGGTCTATATGGTCGGTGTGCATTTTGGTGCCGCCGATGCCAAGGATACCTGCGTGGAAATGGATGGGGCCGTACTGACCGAGGTGAGCCTGCAGAATGCTGTGCTTCGTCGGTGCCATTTGCAAAACGTACATCTGGAAGACTGTGATCTCGAAGGTCTGACCATCGATGGCATACCAGCCAAAGAATATTTTACAAAATAAACTGCATAAAACCGGTGCTTGTCATCGGTTCTCCATGGGGACGTAAAGGTTTCGACGGGGATCTTGCAGTACGATAAGCGGGTAGAGTAGGAGCACTCTTCAAAACTCCAACTTTAAAATTAAACGCTAACGATAACGTAGCACTGGCAGCCTAAGGGCTGTCTGTCCGTCGGGGGAGCGCTGCGGCCCTCGAATGTCCCAAACGGGAAGTCACGCCCATTGCGTACTGGCATCATGTAGCAGCGTCCGTGAACGGTGAGTTTGCTTTTGCAGCCGTCATGCATCAAAAAGCTACTGTGGGAAGAGCCTGACGACCGGCGCTTCGTACAGGAAATTTCATAGATCGTCTGCACCCGGAGAAAGTTGTATGAATGGGTTTTCGGACAGGGGTTCGACTCCCCTCGTCTCCATCCATAACCGGACACCAGTTTGGATACCAAGCGTATCGAAGTTGGTGTCCGGTTTTTTTGTGTTACAGGTGCATTCGGACATATCGCACAAAATTTAGCAAAAAAAACGGGATTTTTTTCTTTTTTCCTCTTTACAGAAGCGAATGGGTATGATACAATACATATGCGTATCGAATGCGATACAATTTTAGCCAATAGCACAGTGTAGGTGGCAATGGCAAAAACCACCGTACAAAGTAGGAGGATAACCATATGAAGCATGATAGCAAACGGGACCTGACACGGCGGCTGTTCTGTGCGCTGCTGGTCAGTGGGATGCTGATGGGACTGGTCGGTTGCGGCAGTGACGAACCGGAGACCACAGGAAGCGATACGACGGCTACGAATGAGACCACCGTCACCACCGAAGAGACGGAGCTTGTGCCCGATGTACCGAGTACCGATATGGATGGGAAGGATATGCATCTGTTCATCCAGGGCTGGTGCAACTACGACCCTCTGCAGATCAAGGATATTCTGGTGGAAGAAATAAACGGTGAAGGGATCAACGACGCTGCCTACAACCGGAATCTGGAAATGGAGCAGCTCTTCAACTGCACCTTGTCGGCCGAAGTCGAGCCAAACAGCTACGACAATGGTATCAACCATGTGATCAATACCGTCACCGCCGGGGATGCTGCCTATGATTTTGTGCTCATGCGTGCCATCCAGTACAACCAGCTCTGCCTGTCCGGCGGCTTCTATATGCTCTCCGACGTGCCCCACATCGATTTCACCAAGCCCTGGTGGGACAGCGGCTTCTACGATGCCGTATCCATTTTGGGCAAGACCTACGGTGCCATCTCCGACATCACCATCAACTCCTATCTCCTGGCAGCAGATGTGTACTTCAATAAGGATATGATCGCCGATTACGGTTTGGACGATCCGTACACGCTGGTGAACGAAGGCAAGTGGACGTGGGACAAAATGTTTGAAATGGCCGATACGGTGGACCAAGACCTGGACGGAGACGGCAACTACACCAACGAAGACCTATACGGTATCACCTATATCGATGACAGCCCGGAGGCTCTGTTGACCGCTGCCAACGTGACCTTTGCCGAGCTGGACAAGGATGGTATTCCGCAGGTGACACTGTACGGTGAGACCAACATGACCAAGATCATGCACCTGTCCGATTTGCTGCAGGATCAGGCCATCTCCTTCAACTGCCACGCCAGAAGCCCCCAGGTCAACGCCGATGAAGCCGGTATGCTGGTACGTGGTGCCACACTGTTCTGCTTGGGTGGCCTGTACTATGCGCCGGAAATGCGGATGATGGACCAGGAATTCGGCATCGTGCCCTACCCGAAATACGATGACGAGCAGGCCGAATATCGCATCCCCATGGTCACAGTGGCGCTGACCTATGCCAGTGTGCCGATGACCAACACCGATCTGGACAACACCGGTATCTTCATGGAATATTATGCCTACCTGGGCAGACGGGATATCGTGCCGGCTCTGTACGAAAAGCTGCTGCTGGGCAAGGTATCCAGAGACAACGAATCCCAGGCCATGCTGGATATCATTTTCAACAATCGATTCTTTGATAGTGGTATGATCTTCGACTTCGGCGGTCTGCGTACCGATCTGCGGACACAGTATCACAATTTAAAGGAAGACTTTGCCTCGCTGTTTGCCACCAACAAATCCAAGGTCGCAGAGAATATCGAGGACGTGGTCGAACAGTTCCGTGCCCTGGATGACTGATCGCTGGCGACATAGCTTTCCCGTCATACAATTTTTAATGAAAAAATCCCCGAAAAAGGAGTATCCCTATGAGATCCACTACTTTTCCTTCTACACAGCAGAGTGAAATATCCTTTCCCCTCGGTGGTATCGGTGCCGGCTGTATCGGTTTGGCTGGCAACGGTCGACTCATCGACTGGGAAATTTTCAACCGACCCAACAAGGGCAGCATGAACGGCAACTCCCACTTCGCCATCAAAGCCATGCAGGATGGCAAGCTCATCGACGCACGGGTCATCAACGGCGACGTGACCACCGGACTGACCGGCGGCGGTGCCGGACTTTCGGCTGCGACCATGGCAGGCTTCCCCCACTTCCGCCAGTGTACCTTCACCGGTGAATTCCCCGTGGCGAAGATCGACTTTGCAGACGAGAACTTCCCCGGTGCCGTACAGCTCACCGCCTGGTCTCCGCTGATTCCTCTGAACGACAAGGATTCCAGCCTGCCTGCCGCTTTCTTCTCCTATGCCGTCACCAACACCACCGATCGTCCCATCGACTACGCTGTCTCCACCACCATGCGCAACCCCTATGACAGCTCCGTCAACGACTACAAGGTGGACGGTCCTATCCACGCCCTGTTCTTGCGGCAGACCAAATTTGCCGAGGACAGCATCGAATACGGCGACCTGACCATTGCTACCGATAGCGAAGGGGAAGTGTCCTGCCAGCAGTATTGGTACCGTGGCGCCTGGAACGATGGCCTGGAACGGTATTGGCGCAACTTCATCGAGCAGGAAACCTACGAGCCTCGCACCTACGACGATCCCAGCAGAAACGATATGGCGAACATGGCCGTCAAGCGTACCGCTCAGCCCGGGGAGACCATCACCTTCCGGTTCGTTTTGACCTGGAGCCGTCCCAACTGCTGCAACTACTGGAGCCGGTACACGAAGAAAAACGAAGCCGGTGAAGACGTAGACGTGACCTGGAAAAACTACTATGCGACCCTGTTCGAGAATTCCTATGCCACTGCACAATATGCGCTGACAAATTGGGACAAGCTGTGGTGCGGTACCAAAACCTACCACGATGCCCTGTTTGCCTCCACACTGCCGGAAGAGGTGATCGAAGCCATTTCCGCTACCACCTCGGTGCTCAAATCTCCCACGGTGCTGCGGCTGGAAAACGGCGAGTTCTACGGCTGGGAAGGCGTCTGGGGCAATACCGGCTCCTGCGAAGGCACCTGCACCCACGTGTGGAACTACGCCTACGCCCTGTGCTTCCTGTTCCCCTCGCTGGAAAGAACCATTCGGGAGACCGACTTCACCTATAACCAGGACGAAAACGGCCGTATGTCCTTCCGGATGAACTTGCCGCTGGGCAGAGAACGGCACAGTTTCCGGGCCTGCGTAGACGGACAGATGGGTGGCGTCATCAAGACCTACCGGGAATGGAAGCTGTCCGGAGACGATAACTGGCTGCAAAAATGGTGGCCGGCTGTGAAGAAGTCCATCGAATATGCCTGGAGCGACAAGAACCCCGACCGGTGGGACGCTGACCACGATGGCGTGCTGGAAGGCCGTCAGCACCATACCCTGGACGTAGAGCTGTTTGGTCCCTCGTCCTGGCTGGAAGGCTTCTACCTGGCAGCGCTGCTCTGTGGTGCCGAAATGGCAGAGCGTGTGGGAGAACCGGACACCGCCGCCGCATACAGAGAGCTGTATGCAAAGGGCAAGAAGTGGTGTGACGAAAACCTGTTCAACGGCAAATGGTATGCCCAGAAGATCGAGCTGGGGGACAAGTCTATCGTGGATGCCTTTGGCGCAGGCGAATATTGGAACAGCGAATCGCAGGAGATCAAGTACCAGATCGGCGAAGGCTGCATCATCGACCAGTGCCTGGCCCAGTGGCACGCCAACCTGTGTGGCATAAACGGCGACATCTACGACAAGGACCAGCTGCACACCGCATTGCAGAGCCTGTACAAGTACAACTTCCTGCCGGATATGCGCGCCCACTACAACACATTCCGACTCTTTGCAGTCAACGACGAAGCCGGTGCTATCATCTGCTCCTGGCCGGAAGGTGCCCAGACCCCGGCGATCCCGATCCCCTATGCACAGGAATCCATGCACGGCTTTGAATATTCGCTTGCCGGACTGATGATCTCCGAAGGCATGATCGACGAAGGCGTGGAGATTGTGAAGGCCATCCGTGCCCGGTACAGAGGGAACAACCGGAATCCGTGGAACGAGATCGAATGCGGCAACAACTATGCCCGTAGCATGGCTGCCTTTGCACTGCTACCCATCTTCACCGGCTACCAGTTCGATATGCCGGACCAGACCCTGGGCTTTGACCCGATCCTGCCCGGTGACTTCCGCAGCCTGTGGTTCACCGGCGACGCATGGGGCATTTACGAAAAGACCGCAGACAAGACCAAGCTGACGGTGCTCTCCGGTACGCTGCATCTGCACACCCTGCGTCTGCCGTACATGACGGAAGTGGAGACGGTGCTGGTGGACGGTCAGCCTGCAAACTTTGCCTTTGGCGCAGGTGAGCTGGATATGCACGTTACCGCAAATGAGACCATCGAGGTCGTTGGCACTGTGTGAGCTGCGTTAGGAAAATAAAAGAATAGAAAAAATACTGACTATCCGGTATATTTCCACTGGAAAATTACCGGATAGTCAGTATTTTTTTATTCTGCGATATACGGTTCTGCGACTGTCAGCTTGTCCAGTTCGCCACGGATCAAATGCACATAATCCGGCGACAGGATCTGCCGATGGTCGTCGTCCACGATACTGAATCGGTTGCCGTCATAGGGCGTGCTGAGATAATTCCAAATGCTGTAGGGGATCTCGTGCTTCTGGCAGAAGGCGATCACATCCCGGCACCAGGCAATGCGATAGGGCAGAGGACAATGGCGGATCGTGCCGAATTCTCCGTTGTACAGGATCTTGTCCGGGTGCGCCTGAACCCAATCGGCCGCCGGCTGCAGCTGCTTCCAAAGCCACTCTCTGTCCATGCGCTCGTATTTGCCGTAGTCTCCCACATCCCAGCCACAGAACCGGCGGAAATCCCGGTACCGCTCCATGCTGCCCGGATACGGCATTTCCCGGTTGTAGATGTGCTGGATGCCTTGCAATAGTCCCCGTTGGTGGGTGAATTCGTGGGGTGTATAGAAGTGGAAGGTGTACACCACATTCTCGTCATCCCAGGTGTGCAGCTTGTGCAGTGCACCGACCGAATTGTATTCCGCACCACCCATGACGATGATCCGATCCCGATTCTTCGCACGGATGGCAGACAGCGTTTCGTCCGCAAGGGAATTCCACTCGTCGTAGTCGTTGCTGGGCAGCTCGTTCAGCAGCTCAAACGCCACATTTTTCCGATCATGAAACCGTTCTTCCATCAGAAGCCACATGGCCTTGAACCGTTCCCGTCTCTCCGGATTGATGCATAAGTCCCGCTCGTCTCCACAGTCGCAATAGGCCCCGATGGCATGGTGACAGTTCAAAAGCACCTGCAGCCCAGCCAACGCACACCAGTCGAAGAATTCCTCCATTTTCTGAAGGATTTCCTCTCGATACCGGAAGGGCTTGTCGAATTCCTCTACCACGATCTGGTCAAAGGGGAACCGAATGTGGTCTGCCCCAAAGGAAGCGATGTTCTCCACATCCCATTTGGTGATGTACGAGTCAAAATGCTCCATGTCCCCTTGGGAGATCACCATCCGCTTCGATCTTTCGATGATCGCCAACCGCTTGTAGTTGGTCATCCATCCACCGATCCCCACACCGTGGGTAAAGCCTGTAAATGTTTTCATACTAAATCCTTTCTGTATAGCAGCACTGTGCAGCTATGCCTGATCCGATCACGGAATATCCGCTACCGCATCAAAGGTATCCTTTCTATTTGGCTTCCACCAAAAGCAGTTTTCTTAAATTCCATTTTTATTATAGACAAATCTCGGCAAATATGCTATAATAAATCTACAGAAAAATAGGACAAATCTACACACTACAGCGGAAAAGGCAGAAAAGAGGACACAATGGATGCAGCATATCGCCAACAGCACCCGGACGGCTTTCGTAAGGATCGGTATTCGTGTATGCGGCAAAGGGGAGAATCTGCCACGGCACCCCATTACCACGACTGCGTAGAACTGATCTATATGGAAAAGGGAAGTATGCGTGTGTTCTATAGCGGCAGCTGGATCGACGTGACCGCCGGGGAAATGATCCTGTTTCCACCCGGTCGGATCCATTGCACCGACTGTCAGGACGGAGCAGCCGAGAAATTGGTCGTTGGCTTTGCGAATTCCGTCATCACTCCATCGGATGGTTCCGTCAATGTGCAGCAATACCAGATCCCATTCTACAGTAGTACACTGGACGAATATATCCATTTTGATGCCAAAGAAACCGAAAAGACCGGCTGTCCGGCACTGCTTACGGCATTCGAAGATTGTCTGGTACAAAGAGAGACGGCCTATGAGCTGTATGCCCACGGACTGCTGCTGCTTCTGTACACCCGGCTGTATCGCAGCTGGCAGGAACGAGGACTGGAGGTATTGTCCGAGGAGCGGCATCCGTTGCTGTGGGAGATCCTGCAGCGGATACAGACCTGGTACGCCACGCCACTGTCTCCCTATGCGATCGCCGATCAGATGCACGTCGGCTACTCCTGGCTCAATACGATCCTGCACCGTTCCCTGCACATGAGCTTTCACACCTATCTGAATGAGGTACGGCTGCGAGAGGCAGAAAGACGACTGCTCACCACCACCCATACCGTCACCGAGATCGCACAGCAGACTGGCTTTGGTGACAGCAGCTATTTCATTCGCCAATTTCGCAAAACCTATGGCTGCACACCCCTGCAATACCGTCGCCGTTCCTGTAGCGCATCCGAACCGTGCAGTAGATAGCATTTCCGTCCAAAAGACTGTACACGATCTCTTGATTTTGACACATCTTTATGGTATACTGTAGAAAAATAAAGGTAACCCAAGTTAACTTGCTTAACATAAGTTAACTTAAGTTAACTTGAAGAATCGAGGTGTGAGACGTGCAGAAGCTTTTCCAGATCCATCCAAGTGATACCGTAGCGGTGGCGGTCGATGCCATCGAAAAAGGAGAGCGAGTGCCCATAGGTGACGCTATCGACGACCGATGGATCACCGCCATGGAGCCGATACCGGCAGGTCATAAAATCGCACTGCAGCCGATCCGAGTCGGTGAGACCATCCGCAAATACGGCGCACCCATTGGACACGCCACCCAGGAGATCCCCGTGGGTCATCATGTACACAGCCACAACACGGCCTCCGACCTGACCGGTGCGCTGTCGTACACCTATACGCCGGTCGCCTGTGATCTGCCACCGGAGAAACCAAAGACCTTCCCCGGATATCGCCGGGACGATGGACGTGTGGCTATCCGCAATGAGGTGTGGATCCTGCCCACTGTCGGCTGCGTCAACAACATTGTCCGGGAAATGGAAAACCGTGCCCAGTCCTTGCAAACGGAGCACATCGATGCCATCGCCGCTTTCTGCCATCCATACGGCTGTTCTCAGCTGGGTGGTGACCAGGCAAAGACGCTGTCGTTTCTGGCCGGTATGATCCGACATCCCCATGCGGCCGCTGTGCTGGTGGTGGGACTGGGCTGCGAAAACGGCAACATCGCAGAACTGCAAAAGGTCCTTGGCACATGGGATCCCAAGCGTGTGCGGTTTTTGGTGACCCAGGACGTGGAAGACGAAGTGGAAGCTGGGCTGTCGATTCTGACGGAACTTTGTGCCCAAGCGGCAGAAGCACGGCGTACCGAATGTTCTGCGGCAGAGCTGGTGATCGGCCTGAAATGCGGTGGCTCCGACGGCTTCTCCGGCATCACAGCCAATCCGCTGCTGGGTCGTGTCACCGATCGATGGATCGCCGGTGGTGGCAGTGCGCTCCTGACCGAGGTGCCGGAAATGTTTGGCGCAGAGACGCTGCTGATGGAACGGTGTCGCAGCGAAAAACAGTTTGCAGACACCGTGGCGCTCATCAACGATTTCAAGGCGTATTTCCAGCGGTACGGCGAACCCATCGATGAGAATCCGTCTCCGGGCAACAAAGCCGGCGGTATCACCACTCTGGCAGAAAAATCCCTGGGCTGCACCCAAAAAGGTGGGTCGGCGCCGGTGGAGGACGTGCTGCGATATGGTGAACCCATCCGCCCAAAAGGACTGTCTCTGCTGGAAGCACCGGGGAATGACCTGGTGGCAGCGAATGCATTGGTGGCGTCCGGTGCCCACATAGTGCTGTTTACCACCGGTCGAGGCACACCCTTTGGCTGCCCTGTACCCACGGTGAAGATCTCGTCCAACACAGCACTGGCCCAGCGAAAAAAAGCCTGGATCGATTTTGACGCCGGACGATTGCTGACGGGTGTGCCCATGGATACATTGTGTGACGAATTATTTGAGCTGATCCTATCCATCGCAGCCGGGGAAACACATACCCACACAGAAGCCCTGGATCGTCACGACCTGGCGATCTTCAAGACCGGCGTGACCCTGTAACCATCGTCATTGACCGTCTGCGGGACGTGCAACAGCGTCCCGCCTTTCTTCTATCCACGATCATCTTCAAAGGAGTACACCATGTTTTCGTTCATCAAGCGCCTTGACAAGAATGACAAGCGCACCCTTTTCACCTGCTTCTTCGCCTTCTTCTGCAGCGGTCTGCTGTCCCTGACCATGGGCAGCGTCATGCCCGACCTGAAGGCTGCCTACAACCTGTCCGACACCACCAGCGGCATCCTGCTGTCCGCGCACTCCGCCGGCAACCTGATCGCCGGCTTCGTCAGCGGCATGGTGCCCCTGTGGCTGGGTCAGCGCAAGTCCATCATGCTGCTGAGCACCATGGCGTTCCTGGGCTACTTCATGCTGACGCTGTGCGGTCTGCCCGCCTGGCTGTTCCTGGCGTTCGTGCTGATCGGCTTCGGTCGCGGCTCCGTCACCAATTTTGACAACCGCATGGTCAACCAGCTCTCCGGCGGCAGCCCTGCCGCAGCCAACCTGCTGCACTCCTCCTTCCCCATCGGTGCCATCGCCGCGCCCATGGTGTTCCTGGGTCTGCGCAACAGCATCTCCTGGCAGATGGGTCTGTCCTTCGTGATCCTGTGCGGATGCATCAGCGTGTTCAACTTCAGCCAGATGAAGCTGAAGAACGACAAGCTGGACCGCAAGGACAAGGGCAACACCACCTGGAAGTTCCTGAAGAATCCGTCCTTCCTGATCCTGG
>CAZLED010000056.1:0-15831 GCA_964558485.1 uncultured Ruminococcus sp.
CGGTCAAGTGCACATGCATGTGCGGTTCCCTACAGGTTTTAGGGGATACCCACCGTCTGACGTGCCCAACCGTACGGTATGGGATATTGTGCGCACGTTCATCCCGCCGTCGAATAATTTGGTATTCCATACGGGTATCGGATATCCCACATCTGACCTCTTACCTCTTACATCTGACCTTCCCAAAACCGGCTGCCGCACGGAACGGTCAAGTGCACATGCATGTGCGGTTCCCAACGAAGAATGAGGGAACATCCAGCATCCCACTTCTGACTTCTGACTTCTGACTTCTGACTTCTGACTTCTGACTTCTGCCTTCTGACCTCTTACTTCCCACATCTCCCCTCCAACTTCTGCCTTATAATAATGTAGCGTTTCTCCAAAGTCTCCAACTCCTTCCTTCATTCCCGCATAATTTCCGCCAACCCTCTTGACATTTTCCCGTTTGTGGGGTATCATATATTGTAGTCAAAAAAACAACCGCCGAAAGGATTTCTATTATGTTCCGTGATCTTGTGCTGGAGAATCGTAGCTACCGCAGCTTCAACGAAAATTTTCCCGTGTCCCATGCAATGCTGCTGGATTGGGTCGATAATGCCCGTCTCACACCTTCTGCTGTCAATGCACAGCCTTTGAAATATCGCCTTGTTGAAGGAAAGGATGCCGTGGAAAAGCTGCTGCCGCTAACGGCCTGGGCTGGGCTGCTGAAGGATGTGCACCTGCCGCCGGAGGGCCATCATCCCTCTGCCTTTGTGGTGATCTGCCACGACACTACCGTTCGGGAAAATCCCAATTCCTCTGCCACCGATGTGGGGATCGCTGCGATGACTCTGCTCCTGTCCGCTACCGAAGCCGGCTATGGTGGCTGCATGATCGGCGCTTTCGACCGGAATCGTGTGGGTGAAGTGCTGCGGATCCCCGAAAAATACGTGCCCGTGCTGCTGGTCGCTTTGGGAAAGCCCGACGAATTGGTGTTCCTTTGCGAACCAAAAGACCCGGCTAACGTCGCCTATTATCGAGACGACCACAACCTGCATTTTGTCCCCAAACGGAAGCTGGACGATATCCTCATCGAAGGCTAATCGTTTCCTACATAGAATATATTATGTACTTTGCTCTTTGTGCGATACTGTTTGTCGCTCTTGCCTTTTTCACCGTACTGGAATGGCAAAAACCAAGGAAATGGCTCACGATCACCGAGGCTTGTCTCTGTGGTGCTGGCGTCCTTGCACAGCCCGTTTTGCTCCTGGTACTCCGTGGCTTTCTCTCCACCTATCGGGAAGCCTTTGCGTCTTGGGCGTGGGACTGCGTGACGACCTACCTGCGCTATGCCCTACCAACCCTGCTGGTCTGCGGCGGTCTGATCTGCCTGTCTACCCTGTCTGCCAAATGGGAAAAGCACTATGCTGCGATCGGCTGGCGTCGTGTGCGTTCATTGTGTGGGCTTGCCTGCACCATCCTACTGTTCGCTATTGCAGGCTTTTTCGGTGCCACCTCCACCACGACCGAGCTGCCTCTGTCCGGCTACATCTACGCCATGGGTCTTGCCGATGCGCTGATCCTGCGTGGCGCATACGTGATCGAAGTGACGACCCGGTGATGCGTGGACGAAAATTCGTGGGATGCCGTTGCAATTCCTTGGAATATGTGGTAGAATAGTGGTGAGGTCAGATGTCAGAAGGCAGACAGGATATACGAACGCCTTATAGCAAATATCCATATTGGTATGGATGCAGAATCGTATTTGGTAAATCGAAAGTAGGGCGGGATGACCTACCCTTGGTATTCACGGCGCCATCGGCTGACGACATCCCGCCGTCGAACGTCTACAAACGCATATTATGGGAAACGGATACACAAAATTATACGTCCCAAAAATCCAACGTACAACCAACAACAATGTTGTTCGGCATAACACGACAAACGGCGGGATGTCGTCAGCTGATGGCGTCATGGATACCAAGGGGATGTCATCCAGCCCTACATTCGGCGTACCAAATCGTTTCTGTAACGATGCCCGTGTCCACCTAACCAAATGGGTATAATAGTTCAAAATGTTTTTGTACTACTAAATTCAATCCACCAAGACCCAAAATAAAGGAGAAAAACGAAATTATGAATCAGCGAAAGAGAATCGGATGGGCGATCGTTTGCCTGTGCGTAGCGTGCTTTGCGTGCGTGCTGTGCGTAGGAGCGGCGTCCGGCGTCACCATCACCGAGACCGTCAATATTGCGCAGGCCAATAAAAATATGGAAGGCCACGGCTATTCCTGGCAGAACCGCTACGATATCCTCACCCTGGACGGCATACACCTGGACACCACCGCCGATTACGGTCTCCGGCTGCCTAAGAATTGCACCGTTGTCCTCAAAGGCGATAACTATATCAAAGCCGGACGATATGCCATGTCCGCTGCCGGTACCGTCACCTTCAAGGGAAGCGGCTCACTGACCCTGGAAGCCGGCGAGATCGGGTTCTATATCTATGCCGAAGACGGTACCCAAAAGGTTCGGCTCCTGGATGGTACCTACGAGATTCACGCCGGTGACTACGGTGTCTTCTCCAATGCCGCCGACTTCTCTTTCGTGGATGGGACCATGCAGATCTCCGTGGATAACGAAGACGGCGCCGCTGTGTCCGGTCGGATCGTCAACCTGCTGGGAGGCTCCTTTACCGCCAACAACACCGTGGACGCTTCCCATATCCTGAACGTGGAAGGCACCAACCTGGATATCAACGCCAATAAGCCTGCCCTGTCCGGCAAGAATCTCACCATCAAGGATATCGCACTCACATCCGCCGGTGCTTCCATCGACGAATACGCCGACCAAACCCAGCTCTCCGGCAAATCCACCGCAAAACGGGTGCGTCCGTCTGTGATTTTTGGCGAAAACGTCAATGGCGTCGTGGACTACGTGTGCCTGGCCATCGCCATAGCTGGGATCGCTGCCCTGGTGCTCGTACCGGTGCTGCGCAAGAAAAAGAAGTCCGCCGAACTGCTGGCCCGCTTGGAAAAAGAAAACCCAGATGCAGCAGCGGCACTTAAGAGATAAGGAAGATGGAATTGCGTACATCTGCATCGTCGCACATGATCCATCATGCGACATGGGGACGCACACCATTTCCCCTACAGATGTTAATGAAACAAATGCGTCCCCCATATCGTATGATTTAACAATGGTGGTGTGGACGTACGTATATCCTGTCTTATTTATTACATCTAACTTCTGACTTTGCGCAGCACGACATCTGACTTTCAACAACGGAGGTGTAACTTTATGAAGCCATCACTTACATGGGAAACATATTATGACAAAGTCTACGGGTGCTTTTTGGGGAAGTGCATCGGTGGGACGGCTGGTGGGCCGGCGGAAGGACGGAAAGAGCTGCTGGATTATCCGCTGGAGGAATCCCTGCTCCATATGTGCCTGCCCAACGATGACCTGGATCTGCAGATCCTGTGGCTGGAGCTGATCGAGGACAAGGGCTATTCCATCACCGCACGGGACCTGGCACACGAGTTCTACCACAAAGTCCCCTATGGACCCGGCGAGTATGCCTACTTCCAGACCAGCTACGCCAAGGGCATCTATCCGCCGCTGTCCGGGAAGTACAACAATCGCTACTACAAAAATGGTATGGGCTGCCCCATCCGGTCGGAAATCTGGGCTTGCCTGTTCCCCGGTGCCGACAAGACCCGGCAAAAGTACGTCGAAATGGACGGCTGCCTGGATCACGAACGAGATTCTATCGATGCCGAAATGTTTCTGTCCACCATCGAAAGCGAGCTGTTTTTCTCCGACGACATCCGTGGCGCCATCGAGACCGCACGAGAGGTGATCCCACAGGACAGCAAGCTCTCCCATATGATCCGGGATACGCTTGGCTGGTTTGACCAAGGGTACGAATGGCAAATGGTTCGTGGGCTGATCCTGCGGCATTACGGCCACGCTGACTGCACCAATATGTACCAGAACGTAGGCTTTACGCTGCTGACGCTGCTGTATGGTCGGGAAGACTTCCGGGAGACCATCCGGTTGGGTCTGGCTTGCGGCTACGACACCGACTGCATTTGTGCCACCGCTGCATCGATTTTGGGCATCGTCCGTGGGGCAAACTGGCTGCTCAGTCAGGACGGCTTTACCGATACCGGGCTGAACATCGACGTGGGCACTCGCCGGAAGACCGGTTCTATCGCTGACCTGGCACGGGACGTGTGCCTGGTGGGACTGCAGAACACCTGCTTCGGTGACACCATAGCCATCACGAACGCACCGGCCATCGAGCATCCCATTCCTACCGAGGATCGGACGCCTCTCATCGAGGTGCGTGCAGAGTATCGTGTGGATCCGGCGGATGAGGAAGACCCCACCATCTCGCCGCTTGCCGATTCGGAATTTATGCTGCAGCTGACCAGCCACCTGACTGGCACCGAAGACGTGGAGATCACCATCAACGCACCGGAGGGCATTGCAGTGACCCCTGCCAAGCTTGCCCTGACGCTGACGCCTGGGGAAGTGGTGCGCCTTGCCTGCCGTGCCTGGGTATTGCCGGAGACGAAGATCTTGTGGCAGAGAAATATGTTCGTGGTAAAGATCACCGGTTCGTTTGGCACCGTGGAGGACAACTTCGGGCTGGCCGGGCGTGACCTGTGGACTCACTACGGGCCGTTTATCGCCAACAACAAGGATATATCCCACGTGCCACCGGAGCAGTACTACGGCGGTTTCCTGCCCATCGAGGACGGGGAGAACGGCTATGACGTGACCAGAGAGTTTCATCTTGGTGGCGTAGCAGACATTCACAGAGCCTTTGCCAACGAGACGGAACCGTTTGTGGACGTGAAGCCGGCGACAGACGATCCGGTGCATCGTGCGGCATTTGTGCCGGAGCTGGTTGCCATGCCGGAGGATCGGTTTGACACGGCCCAGGTACAGCCCTACGACGGCCCGCACGTGGACTATTATGTGCGGAAGCTGATCAGTCCGGAGGCGCGCACGGTAGAAGTAGCGGTAGGACACACGGCGCCGTTCAAGCTATGGATCAATGGCGCTCTGGTAGGCGAAAGTGACAAGACCAAATGGTGGACGCTGGAAAATATGCACTTCTCGGTACAGCTGTGCAAAGGCGAAAACCTGGTGATCCTGAAGTGTGCCCAGCAGTCGGACAGCGCAAAGTACTCGCTCCTGTGGCGTGGCGACGGTATGCGTATGCGCCAGCTCACCGACTTCGGCAACAGCATTTGACGGGAAAGTCAGAAGTCATGGGTGCAGCGCAAAGTCAGAAATAAGATGTCAGACGTCAGAAATGGGTGCAGGTCGTATGTACGGCTTGTACCCATTTTGTTCAAGAATAACGTTGTATCCGACCTACACACCTCTGACATCTGCCCTCTTTCCTCTGACCTTTTCATTATACGCCCGTTCCCTGTTGCCCATTCGTCCAGCGTGTGTCGCTTTTCTGCATCTTACTTTTCTTCCTATAATCAAAAAAATCCCCCAAAACCTATTGCATGGGAGAAGCGTTTGTGCTATAATATTGGTGGTGTTTGAGGGTGACTCAAGCAATATGAACCAAAAAGGTGGTTGTAACATGAGCGAACTTCGTGTATTTTCTTTTAATATTTGGACGGACGGACGTGCGGATGGTGGTGCGAACTCGGGGAATCCCCGGTGCTTTGCGGTGAGACGGGAGCTGATCCGGAAGAATCTGCCGAAATACGATCCGGACATTGTTGGGTTCCAGGAGACCATGCCTGCCCAGCGTCAGTGGCTGATCGACACGTTCACGGATTATCAGGTCTGTGGCATTGGCCGGGACCATGATCTGCAGGGTGAGAGCAACGTGGTGATGTTCAAGAAGGACAAATTTGATCTGGTGAATCTGGACACGTTCTGGCTGTCGGACACGCCGCACAAGCCCGGCACACGGTTCTGCACGGACCAGTCCGCTTGTCCTCGTATCTGCACCGTGGTGACGCTGCGGCGCAAGGAAGACGGCAAGCTGTTCCGGCACTACAACACGCACCTGGACCATGTAGGGCAGATCGCACAGGCCCAGGGGATCACGATGATCCTGAACCGGATGGCGGCGGATTACGAAAGCTGGCCGATGCCGGTGATCCTGACGGGTGACATGAACGTAACGCCGGACAATGTGGTGTACAAATCTATCGTATCCTTTAATGGTTTGGGAACGGCACTGGAAGACAAGACAGCGGAGATCCCGTTCTCGTTCCACAATTTCGAGCCGGAGAAGACCCACATCAAGATCGACTATGTGTTCTCCACGCTGCCCTGCGACACAGCCAAGTCGGTAGCCATCACGGACGCTGACGAAAACGGCGTGACCATGACCGACCACTACCCGGTCGGCGCGGTACTGGAACTGTAAAGGGGAAGTCAGAAGTTAGAAATTAGAAGTCATGGGTGCAGCGCAAAGTCAGAAATAAGATGTCAGATGTCAGAAATGGGTGCAGGTCGTATGTACGACTTGTACCCATTTTGGTTTTCCTATATTGGTGTCGCCATGGAATCGTTTTGGTAAATCGAAAGTAGGGCGGCGACCCATGTATGGGTCAACCTACCCTTGGTATTCACGGCGCCATCGACTGACGACATCCCGCCGTCTAACGTGTTATGCTGAACAACATTGGTGTTTGTTGTACGCCGAGATTTAGGGGGACGTATATTATTATGTATCCGTTATCCATACGTTTGATCGAACCATTCCAATATGGACGTGCGTATATCCATTACCCATTCTGTTGATTCGTGGACGTTCGACGGCGTGATGGCGTCAGCCAAGAGCGATGAGAATACCAAGGGTAGGTTTGACCCATACATGGGTCGCCGCCCTACGACAGCGTGCGTACCAAAACGATTCTGTAGCGATACCCATACGGAAACCCAAAAATGGGTACAAGCCGTACATACGACCTGCACCCATTTCTAATATCTGACATCTTATCTCTGACTTTGCACGCCCGCCATGCCCCAAAAATCTCTCACACCCCACTTGACAAAATCGTACGCATATGCTATAATAAAAGCAAAGAGAGCATTCCTGCCAGAATACTCTCTTTGCTTTGGGACGATACTACGGTCGTCTCAAGGATTCTACTTACTGTAATTCAATGAAAACCAAGATGATTTCCATATCATCACGCAAGTGAACTGCTGTGGCCTTTACAGACGGTTCACTTTTTCTTTTGTGATCATGCCAGAGCTCTTTGCACAATCTGTACCCGTGGAATACCACAGGCAGAATCAGACCCAGGGCTCTGAGTATGTATTCTACAAAAACCAAAGCTTCCATTTCGCTTCCTCCTTTCTGGAAATTAATCCCACGAAGGAGAGCCGAAATGCATCGCCTCCTTTCCGCTTCTCCTGTGAGCTTTGTTTGCCAAAAACTCCATCTGATAAGCGGAATCCAAGAGGCTACCGTCTTGTGTAAAACAGGCGTGATATGGCAAAAACCCCTTGACTTTCGCTCGTGTATGGCGTATCATTATGGTACATCGAAAACCTGATCCACCGCAAAGGAGACCTACCTATGTCCAACCAAAATAGAAAAAACCTATCCGCTCCGACCCTGCGCCGTGTCGTCCGTATCGTGCTCACCGGTGGTGCCGCTGCCGGAAAAAGCCATGTACTGGAAATTCTTGCAAGCGAAATTACGCCGGAGAAAACCTTTCTGGGCTTCCCCGTTGCCATGGTGCCCGAATGCGCCACACAGCTGCTGTCCCGTGGCATCACACCTGACCGCATCGGTCAAACGGCTTTCCAACACGCTGTCTTCCGGCACCAGCTCCAAAACGAAAATCGTGCCTTCCGTGCCATGCTGCCTGCGTCCAAACAAATCGGTCTGCCGGTGATCCTGCTCTGCGACCGGGGACTGTGTGACGGCGGTGCCTATATCGATCCCAAAACCTTCACTACTATATGCCATAGCTTTGACTATTCTCGCAAACGACTGCTGGGTCGCTACCAGGCCGTGCTCTATCTGGACTCCGCTGCCACACTGCCTGACCTGGATTTTGACGTGCAGGCCGGCAATGCCCATCGCTTGGAGTCCACACGAGCCGAAGTGCTGGCAACCGCCGACAATGCCTACGCCGCTTGGCAGGATCACCCACACCTGACCCATATCCCAGCCGAACCCGACTTCCAGGTCAAGGTGGCAAACGTCCGCCAAACGCTCTGCACCATCCTGGACGACTATCGATAAGGGGAACACTGCGTTTCTCTCCATTGCCACAGGACAAAATTTTGCCACAAAATATAGATTTCTGCACACAACAATATTGACAAAAGCCCAGCCCTTGTGTATAATAGTTATAGGCTATTTTCACATTCTATTTCAAACGAGGTTTTTATGAAGAAAACACTTTTGGCAACTGTTATTTTTGCGGCAATGCTGACTGCAGCGCTGACCGGCTGTGGCGGCGAACCCACCGTTGACAACACCACAACTGTAGAGGTCAACGTAGACGAAGTGATCCAGACCGTGGTGACCGACTATAGCTTGACCGATGGCTTTGTGTTCACGTCCTCTTCCACCGAGCTGGGCGAATACCTGGACGATGACCTGATCATGGGCTACTATGGCGATGCCGTGGACGTGCCGGATTTTACGAAGGTAGACGAATATTGCGTGTATATAGACGAATCGAACCCCAATGTGTTCATCGATGTGGGCCTGTTCAAAATGAACGACACCAGCTACAGCGATACCCTGATGCAATATTTCCAGAGCCGTATCGATGACAAGATCGCCAAAGCGGACTCCGGCTACCCGGATATGGACGTAGCCACCTTAGGTTCCGCCACCATCGCCAAGCACGGCGACTACGTGTACTACGTGATCTCCTACGACGTGGACGCCATCACGAAGGACATCGAAACCGCCATTGGGAAGTGAGAAGTAAGAAGTAAGAGGTCAGAAGTCACCCCATTCTTCGTAGGGAACGGTCTTGACCGTTCCTGCGGTAGCCGACAAGGAAAGTTGGAATGTCAGAAGTCAGATACCCCAACAAGTTGTGGGCAGATGTCAACGTTATCCTTGAACAACACGAGTGTCGCAATACCCATACGCACCCAAACATAATACACCGGCAATTGGTTCTATCACAAAACGTGCGTCCGAGCTTGACCGCTACCACCCGATATTCCACTACGTGGAAATCGAAAGCCCAAACACAACTTGGCGTAGCCAATGTTGGGCGCAGCGCCGTACGGTATACCTCCACACCCCAGCAACCCGACATTGACGCCACCGCTGTAGAATCGGTAACGCTCTGCCTGCACCACACGATATTGGTATAACAGTTCAAAAGTTTTTGCACAGCTTTTTGCAAAAAGCGCGTATCCCCTTACAAACGTCGAGGATTACGATATGGGGAAAGGCTACCGCAGAAAATGGGGAAAGCGTGTCCCCTTACAAACGAAGCAAGAAAAAAGGAGCAAAATCCATGGTATTTTCATCGCTGCTATTCCTGTTTGCATACCTTGCAGTGACCCTGTTTTTGTATTACATCATCCCCAATATGCGGTACCGGAACTGGGTGCTGTTTGTTGTCAGTATGCTGTTCTACGGATGGGGCGAACCGCTGTACATCATCGTTATGCTGGCATCCATTTTGGAAGCTTACATATTCGGTTTCTTTATCGCAAAATATCGAGAATCAAATATACATAGGGCAAGGGTGTTCATGACCCTGTCCCTGTGCGCCAATTTGGCCTCTCTTTTGTTCTTCAAATATTGCAACTTCTTTATCGAGAACCTGCGGCTCTTGCCCTTTCTCACCGACGCCATCGCACCCATCGAAGGCCTGAAGTTGCCCATCGGGATCTCCTTCTACACCTTCCAGATCATGTCGTACACCATCGACCTGTACCGGGGCCAGACCGACGTGCAGAAAAACTTCGTCGCCTTTGGTACCTATGTCACCCTGTTCCCCCAGCTCATCGCCGGTCCCATCGTCCGTTACCGGGACGTGGACGACCAGCTCATGCTCCGGAAGGAAACCATCGATCTGTTCGGCTCCGGTACCAGACGCTTCGTCATCGGCCTTGCCAAAAAGATCCTCATCGGTGACGCTTGCGCTGCATACTACGAATATTTCAAGGCTACCGATGGTCTGGCAGGTACCAGCGCCGGTGCCTGGATGGTCATGATCTTCTACACCCTGCACATCTACTACGACTTCTCCGGCTACTCCGATATGGCCATCGGCCTGGGTCGTATGATCGGCTTCCGGTTCCTGGAAAACTTCAACTACCCTTATATTTCGAAATCCATCACCGAATTCTGGCGCCGCTGGCATATGTCCCTGGGCACCTGGTTCAAGGAGTACGTGTACATTCCCTTGGGCGGCAACCGGGTCGGCAAGCTGAAGCAGTACCGGAACATCGCCATCGTCTGGTTCCTGACCGGCTTCTGGCACGGCGCCAGCTGGAACTACATCCTCTGGGGCGTGTACTTCGGTATTATATTAATGATAGAAAAAACCTTCCTGCTGAAAGCCCTCAAGAAGACGCCGGCGGTGGTGCAGCATCTCTATGCCCTGCTGCTCATCGGCTTCGGCTGGATCATCTTCTCGTACACCGACGCCGCTGCCGGACTGAACTGCTTCGGTTCCCTCTTCGGCATTGGCACGTCTTCGTTCTGTACACCCACCGTGGGCTACCAGATCCTGCACGGTCTGCCGCTGTTGCTGATCGCTGCCATTGGTGCTACACCGCTGCCCAAAAAGCTGTGGGACAAGCTCTGCACCGTGGACTGGATCCGCATTGGCGCCATTCGAGAAGACGGCACCGAAGAACCTGTGGTCATGGACGAGCCTGTGACCAGCGTCCGTGCCAAGACCATGGCGATCGTGACTACCGTGCTCACCTTTGTCGTGTTCATGCTCTGCGTGGCGTACCTGGTGGACTCCACCTTCAGTCCGTTCTTGTACTTTATTTTCTAAGGAGGCAGGCATATGAAATTCCAAAAGATCATCAATATTGCGACCTCGGCATTGTTCGCCTGCATTCTCTTTGCCTTTGCTGCAGCCTTTGTGGCCGTGCCGGACAGTGACTTTTCCGAGGAAGAAAACCGTACGCTGACCACCTTCCCGAAATTCTCCTGGGACAGCCTGGTGGACGGCAGCTTCTCCTCCAAGATCAACGAATATTTCGCCGACCAGTTCCCGGCACGCAACGCCCTGGTTGGGGTCAAGAGCGTGGCAGAGCTGGCGCAGGGGAAGGCAGAAAACAACGGCGTGCTGCTGGGGGAAAACGACCAACTGGCGGTGCGGCTGTTCACGATCTACAAAAGCCGGCTGGAACGGGTGTCCGACATGGACTATTTCTATAGCGACACGGTGACCCAGTCCATCGAGGGGCTGAATGCCTATGCCAAGAGCGCCACGGTGCCGGTGACCACGATCCTGCCGCCACGGACCATTGACGTAGCTGCCTCTGCCTTTTCGTACCCCACGGAGATCAGCGATGCCCTGCATGAACAGATCGCCGATACCATAGCGCCGGAAGCGAACTACATCGATCTGTTGCCCATGATGCGAGAAAAATATGATGCCGGAGAATCGGTCTATCTGCGCACCGACCACCACTGGACGGCCTACGGTGCGTACCTGGCGTACCGGGAGATCATGGACTCCTTTGGGATGGCGGACGAGACTCTGCCCATGGACAGCTTTGCGGTGGAGACGGTGGAAGGCTTTTACGGTACGACCTGGTCCAAGGGTGGCTACAAGTTTGTGTCTCCGGAAGAATTGGAGATTTGGACGGTGGGCAACGAAGATCAGTTTACCACGTCCTGCCTGTCCACGAAGCAGGTGAAGGGTAAAGACGGCAAGCCCACGTCGGTGAAGGAAGCGTACAAAACCTACACCGGTTGGCTGGACAGAAGCTACCTGACCCAGAAGGACAAATATGCGGCGTTTCTCTCCGGCACCCACAACGAGCAGACGGTGTTCTTAGGCGACGGTAACACGGGACGGCCTCGGCTGCTGATCGTGAAGGACTCCTTTGCCAACACACTGGTGCCCTATCTGTGTCAGCACTTTGACATTGTGATCATCAACTTAGCAGCGAAGGTCTCGAACATCTCGGACTACGTAGCAGAATACGATTGCGACCGTGTGCTGGTGGTCTACAACTGGGCCAACCTGATCGAGAACAACAACCTTGCAGCGGTCGGGTGATGTGCCTTTTCTCCGGGTGTGAAGGTATACCGTACGGCGCAACGATTTGGTAAATCGAATGTATGGGCGGCACCCATATCTGTCTGACATCTAACTTCTGACATCTGACTTCTAACTTCTAACTTCTGACCTCTGACCTCTCCTCATCCTATCATCATAACAAAAAAAGGAATCCGTAATCATGAATACACAACATCGATTGACAGCATTGTTCTTAGCCCTGCTTTGTTGTATGCCTTTGGCGGTGGCTTGTGGGAACAAAGGGATCTCCGTGGACCGGGACCAGGCGTTGGAGCAGCTGAAGCTCTCTGACGCCAAGACCCAGGAATCCAAAAATGCCGAAGCCGAATCCAAAAAGCAAGCCATGATCGAAGGCAGAAGCACCAAAAAGGTGGAGACCAAGGCGCCGGAGACCGAACCCATCGAGACCAAGGGCCCCGTGGAAGAGGTGCCCATTACGGACTACACGCCCTACTCTGCCCCAGCCAAGGTGCCGGACGTATACGATCCGGATATCGAAAACCGGGCGCTGAAGGTGCTGGGTGCCGCTTACTCCGACGGCGACTACTGCGTGGTCTATGGCGAATGTGCGGTTGGTACGACTGTTTATATCACGAACGAAGAAGGCACCTTCTCTGTGGTATCCGAAGGCGGCAACTTTGCCATGCGTGTGCTCAGTCCCGATCTGTCCATAGAGCTGGATGTTCTACAAAAGGCAAATGACACCCAGGTCGGCGACAGTGTCCATTGGGAAGGCGAAGCGGTGCTGCCGGATTACGGACAAGACTGGGGTGTCTGGATCGGCTACGAAAACCAAGGCTTCTACTACAAAATGATCCCGGACTTCACCCACACCAACCGGATGTCGGACGAGCTTGTGGCAAACGTGACCAAGCGCTATGCGGAGCGTGTGGAAAAGCTCAAGACCGTGGGCGACGGCTGTGAGATGATCTTTGTGCTGGTGCCTGCCTCCATGACCATGTATCCCGAATTGGTGCCGGAAGATGTGGCGACCCCTGGCGAAGGCGAAAGTCGGTTTGACCAATTGGCTGCTGCCCTGACCGAAGCCGGTGCTAAGGTGGTGGATATGCGCAAGACCTTCTCCGAGCGCAAAAACGATGCTCTGCCCCTGTACTTCAACTACGACAGCCACTGGACGGACTACGCTGCCTACCTGGCTTATGTGGATCTGTACGACTACATTTCCGACCGATACCCGGATGCGGCACCCAAGACCTTCGACCAGTTCGAATGGCAGTGGAACTACTACACCCGTGGCGATATGCCCTGGTACTTTGACATCGACCAAGGTGGGCTGATCTACGAATACACCTTCGAGCGGATCGGCACCTTTGACCATCCTGCCGTCCGTGCCATCACCCGGTATTCCGAAAAAGGCTGGTCGTTGGCGTACCCGGCGTTCTCCAGTGAGGTCCAGAACGGCGGCACCTACAACACCCATCGGGAAAACCTGCCGGACATCATGGTCATGCGCAACTCCTATGGCTCCTATATGTATGAGCTGCTGGTGGACAGAAGCGACAAGGCGTTCATGCTGCCGTCCTTCTCCTACGCCTTCAACTTGGCCCAGATCAAGAAAAACGACCCGGACTACCTGATCTACATCCTGTCCGAGTGGGATTTCCAAAATATCATCGATAACTAAGGTATACATATGAAAAAAATCCTTGTGACGGCAGTGTCTGTGGTGCTCCTGTTTCTGCTGACGCTGCAAATTTTAGCCGCCGGTGGCCTGCTGAAGCTATCGGTAGACCCGTCTATCCAAATTTTAGTGAACGGAAAAGAATTCCAGCCCAAGGACGCAACGGGCAAGGACGTCATGACCTTTGTGTACAACGGCACCACCTATGCACCGCTCCGAGCCTTAGCAGAGGCTTTTGGTCTGGACGTAGGCTACGATGCGGAAAAGAATATGGCAACGGTGAACGAGCGTTCTCCCTATGCGGCACCGGCAAAGACAGCGGAGGTGTACGATGCCAACGCGAAAAACCGGCCGCTAAAGGTGCTGGGTGCTTCCCATTCGGATGGGGACTATTGCGTGCTCTTTGGGGAATGCGCAGTGGGCACGACTGTTTCTGCCACCAACGACAGCGGTACCTTCTCCGTGGTATCCGAAGGCGGCACCTTTGCCCTGCGGTTCCAAAACCCCGGTGGGTCCGCCAAGCTGGATATTCTACAAAAGGCGAATGGCCAGCAGATCGGCGACACGGTCCATTGGGAAGGCAGTATCGTCCAACCCAACTATGGTGACGACTGGGGTGTGTGGATCGGCTACGAAAACCAATGCTTCTATAAGAAAATGATCCCGGACTTCACCCACACCAATCGGCTTTCTACAGATGTGGTCAAAAACATCACCGACCGGTATGCGGAACGTGTGGAAAAGCTGAAGACCGTAGGCGATGGCTGTGAGATGGTCTTTGTGCTGGTGCCGGCATCCATGACCGTGTATCCGGAATTGGTACCGGCAGAAGTGGCAAAGCCGGGCACAGGAGACAGTCGAATGGACCAGGTAGCCGATGCCCTGACCGCAGCCGGTGCCACCGTCATCGATATGCGTGACACCTTTGCCCAACGAAAGAATGATGCCCTGCCCCTGTACTTCAACTACGACAGCCACTGGACGGACTACGGCTCCTACCTGGCGTATGTGGATCTGTTTACCCATATTGCAGAAAAATACCCGGACGCCGCACCCAAGACCTTTGATGCATTCCAGTGGCAGTGGAACTACTACACCCGTGGCGATATGCCCTGGTACTTTGATATCGACCAGGGTGGCAAGGTCTACGAATACACCTTCGAGCGGATCGGCAAGTTTGATTCGGCAGCAGCAAAGGCCATCGAGCGATACCCACAGAAGAACTGGTCGCTGGCGTATGTGGTGTTCTCCGGAGAGATCCAAGGTGGCGGCACCTACCACACCGACCGGGAAAATTTGCCGGACATCATGGTCATGCGCAACTCCTATGGTGCGTATCTGTACGAACTGTTGGTGGACGAAAGCGATTCGGCGTATATGATGCCGACATTCTCCTACACCTTCAATTTTGCGCAGATCCAGAAGAACGACCCGGACTACCTGATCTACGTCTTCTCCGAATGGGACCTGCAGGGGATCATCGATACTTGAGGTGAAACATATGAAAAAAATATTGTTGACAGCACTGATCACCCTGTGCCTTTGTCTGCTGACAGTGCACTGCCTGGCAAAAGGTGGACTGATCGAAATCGAAGTGGATCCATCCATCCAGATTTTGGTAAACGGCAAGACCTTTGCCCCCAAGGATGCAAACGGCCAAGACGTGATGACCTTCGTCTACGACGGCACCACCTATGCACCGCTCCGGGCACTGGCAGAAGCATACGGCCTGGAAGTGGGCTACGATGCCGAGAAGAACATGGCCACCGTGGGGAGACCGTAAACATCCAAATCACCACAAAAAACCGCTCGTCTCCTTTTTGGGAAAACGAACGGTTTCTCTTTATGCTTATTTTACAGCTTGCAGGTATACACAGCTCTGTCCAGATCCGTGTGCATCACAGCACCGTTGGGCAAAATGATCTCCTGGTTCAGCCCACGGGGTGCGATCACATG